>JBBQHG010000163.1:0-6213 GCA_038323755.1 Sphingomonadales bacterium | reverse complement strand
CACCGCCTGGACCGACCCTTCATAGTCAGTGAAGCGCGGTGCAGAAGCTGGACCGGCGATCGAATCGACGATTGCGAACGCCATGTCACTGCCGCCGGCCTGGCCCGAAAGCGCGGTTGCCAAAGCCGAAGCCGTCGCCGCGAGCTTTGCCGCTGCTGCCGCGGCTGCGCTGCGATCACGTGTGACGGCGACGTGGAAGGCCCGGGAATCGGCATCTAGGCGACCAGCCATCGCCGGCGCAGCCACCCGCGCCGCCGCCGACAACAAGATCATGTTCTCATCATTGAAGGGGGGCATTCCAGCGGGAATGGGACGTCCAGGATTAGCCTCCCAGGACTTCACCCGGTCGGCCTGATCGAAGATGCGCCGATGGCAGCTGTGGCAATCGTAAAAATAGAATTCCGGAAAGGCACCCTCTGTGCCGCGCGCCGGGTTGGCATACAGCGTCAGCGCTCGATTAACCGCAACAGCCTGGCCCACGGCCCAGAGCCGCACGCTATCCATACGCCCCTTGCGTGAGGCATAATCAGCGTCTTCATTATGATGCTGCTGCAAGGTCGAAAACAGGTCCAGCTCGAAATTGATCCGCGGATGGCCGGCCGCCATGATCCGGTGCGTGACGAACTGCCCGGGGCTGGCGCTGCCATAGTGACAGTCGAGGCACAACGCGGCGCGGACGATCGGCTTCTCCAATGGCATCATGCCACGGGCGACGTTATCGGCATGGCTACCGCCGACAGCATAATGTGAAGCAATCCAGCCAGATGCGGCGCCGTGGCAGGCCTCGCAACTAACGCCATCACGCGTCAGAAAGCGCGAACCGGTCGGGCCATTGGTCGGCGTCGAATGGCAACCAAGACAGGCGGGCGCGGTGGTCGGGTCGCCCATCCCCAATGTGGCTGTAATCTGGCGTGCGCGCTGGCCAAGCAGCACAGAGAATGCGCGGCTATGGGCGCCACCCTGGCTGGACGGCTCCTGCCAACGCATCAGTTCATCCTGACGAACGACGGCGCCATCGCCTTCCATTCGCCCATGGCAGGTTGTCCCCGCACAACTCGCGACGCCTTCGAACCGGCCACCATTAGCGCCAGCCGCGTCTGCGGTGCCGACCCAGATCGCCAGCGCGCACAGCGCGGCGATCAGCGCCAAAAGCACCGCGACCGGTCGGCCCGGCATCCGGACACCAGCATCGTCTATCGCCATCATTGCAGCGTTTCCCCCCTCTACCGCGCAACCCCCCGTCGCGCGTCTCGTATCGGACGTCTGCAGCCCCCTGCCGATCTACCCCGATTCACCATCCTGACAACAGCGCAAAGTTGCACACTGTGGGTACGACCCGTCACCCCCGCCGACGTATCACGAGGTTTCGGATCTCCGTCATGTCCTCCATCGCAAAGCGTACGCCCTCGCGGCCAAGCCCCGAATCCTTGACGCCGCCATAAGGCATATTGTCGACACGGTAGCTTGGCACGTCACCTATCACGATACCGCCCACATCAAGTTTGTCCCATGCGTCCAATGCCTTGAACAGATCGCGCGTGAATATACCGGCCTGCAGACCGAACTTGCTGTCGTTGACCTCGTCGAGCGCGGAATCGAAATCCGTAAAGCTGCTGAGCATCGCCACCGGGCCGAAAGCTTCCTCCCGATACACGGTCGAATCGCGACTCACATTTTCTAGCAATGTCGCCTCCAACATCGCCCCCTCGCGCTTTCCTCCGCATAAAAGTCGCGCGCCGCTGGCCACAGCCTCCTGAACCCAGCCGTCGAGTCGCGCCGCTTCACCTTGCGAAATCATCGGCCCGATAAAGGTCGCGCGGTCCTTGGGGTCGCCCGCCACCAGCGTCGCCGTCTTCGCCACCAGCATGTCACGGAACCGGTCGTAGATATCGGCATGGATAATGATTCGCTGCACGCCGATGCAGCTCTGGCCCGATTGATAGAAGGCGCCAAAGATGATTCGCTCAAGCGCGTCGTCAAGGTCGGCATCATGATCGACAATCACCGCGGCATTGCCGCCAAGCTCAAGTACCACCTTTTTCTTGCCGGCCTTGGCCTTCAAATCCCATCCCACCCCCGGCGAACCTGTGAAGCTCAGCAGCTTCAGACGATCATCCTCAGTAAAGAGGTCTGCGCCTTCGCGATGGGCCGGCAGGATCGAGAAGGCGCCTTCGGGCAGATCGGTCTCCGCTAGAATTTCACCCATGATAATTGCGCCGAGCGGCGTGCGACTCGCCGGCTTCATCACGAACGGGCAGCCGACGGCGATGGCGGGCGCAATCTTGTGCGCGGCCAGATTGAGTGGAAAGTTGAACGGCGAAATGAAGCTGCAGGGGCCGATCGGGACTCGTTTCCACATGCCCTGATAGCCCCGTGCGCGAGGGGAAATATCCAGCGGCTGGACCTCCCCCGTCATCCGCACGCTCTCTTCGGCAGCGATTCGGAAGGTGTCAATCAGCCGGGTGACTTCGCCCTCCGCATCCTTGATTGGCTTGCCCGCCTCCACGCACAACGCATAGGCCAGTTCATCGAACCGCTGTTTGAACCGGTCGACGCAGTGCTGCAGCACGGCCTGGCGCTCATACGCTGCCAGCTGTGCCATCGGCTCCGCGGCGCGCACCGCCCCTGCAATCCCCTCATTGATCGTGGCCGCGTCGGCTTGTGCCACGCGAAACGCGACTTCGCCGGTGAACTTGTCGGTCACCGCCAGATCGGTGTTGGGCTGGGCCGCCTTGTTGTTGAGATAAAGCGGATAGACGGACTGGAGCATGGTCATTGGATATGCCTCTCCCCCGCCCGGCACCGGGCGGGGATCATGGGTCGGTCAAACGGCGGCGCTGAGCTGCTTAATGTCCTTGTTCAGTATCTGGTCGTTCTCGGAATAATCCACCGGACAATCGATAAGATGCACCCCCGGCGTGCCGAGGCACTGTGCGAGCAGTGCGGGCAGCCCCTCTGCATTGTCCACGCGATGGCCGATTGCGCCGTAGCTTTCGGCATATTTGACGAAATCGGGGTTGCCATAGGTCAGGCCGAAATCCTTGAACCCCATATTGGCCTGTTTCCAGCGGATCATGCCGTAGCTGTTATCGTTGAGAATCAGCACGGTAATGTTGAGCTTCAGTCGAACCGCCGTCTCCATCTCCTGACTGTTCATCATGAAGCCGCCATCGCCGCAGATCGCCATGACCTTGCGGTCCGGATAGACCATCGCTGAAGCCATCGCAGAGGGCAGCCCAGCCCCCATGGTTGCTAGCGCATTGTCGAGCAACACGGTGTTGGCCTGTCGCGCGGCATAGTTACGCGCGAACCAGATCTTGTAGACGCCGTTATCGAGGCAGATGATCCCGTTTGCGGGCATCGCCTCGCGGATTTTGCGGACCAGATAGGGCGGGAAGATAGGGAAGCGGGCATCGCCATCCAACGAAGCGGTGTGCGCCATCTCGGCACCACGCGCCTTGGTCATGAAATCGAAATTCCATGCGCCCTGCGGCATGATGTCTTCCTTTATCTGCCAGATCGCGTTGGCGATATCCCCGATCACCTCGATCGAGGGGAAATAGACTGGATCGACCGAGGCGGTATTGGTGCTGATATGGATCACCTCGGTCCCGCCTTGCTTCATGAAGAAGGGCGGTTTTTCGATGACGTCATGACCGACATTGATGATCAGATCGCTATGCTCGATCGACCGGTGGACGAAATCGCCCGAGGACAGCGCGGCGCAGCCCAGGAACTTGGGGTGGGTTTCGTCGATTACGCCCTTGCCCAGCTGCGTCGTAACGAAGGGGATGCCGGTCTTTTCAATGAACTGCATCAGCATCCGGCTGGTCATCGTCCGGTTCGCGCCCGCACCGATCACCAGCACGGGTGACTTCGCCGCCTCAATCCGCGCGACGGCGGCGCGAACGGATTTGGGGTCGGCGGTGGGGCGGCGGACCAGGCTGCGCTTCAGGGGAACGCTGTCGGTCTTTTCGTCGGCGATGTCCTCGGGGAATTCAATGTGCGTTGCGCCGGGCTTTTCTTCCTCAGCCAAGCGAAACGCCTCGCGCACGCGGCTCGGGATATTGTCCGAAGACGCAAGCTGGTGCGTGTATTTGGTGATCGGTCGCATCATGTCGACCACGTCGAGGATCTGGAAACGGCCCTGCTTGCTGGATTTGATCGGCTTTTGGCCAGTAACCATCAGAATCGGCATCCCGCCAAGATTGGCATAGGCAGCAGCAGTGACGAGGTTGGTGGCGCCGGGCCCCAGCGTCGCCAGGCAGACGCCGGTCTTGCCGGTATGGCGGCCATAGGTGGCGGCCATGAAGCCCGCGCCTTGTTCATGGCGTGTGAGAATAAGCTTGACTGAATCTGATCGCGACAGGCTGTCAAGAAAATCGAGATTCTCTTCACCAGGGACGCCGAAGACATATTCAACGCCTTCTTCTTCAAGGCATTTTACGAATAGGTCTGATGCTTTCATCGATGTTCCCCCTTATCGATCCGCCCTCCACAACACCCCAGTTCGAAGCAGGAGCGAGCGGCATTCCGACCCCCCCGTTGCCACAAATTTTCGATCGTCGCACCCCGAATGCGCGTCCCACTGGGCCGTCAAATGCGGCTGATCAAAATTAAAGCTGAAAGTAGAAACAATTACGGCAAGAAGCGGAGAAGATGAATTGGAATAATCTCTGGCCACCCTAGCCAACCGTCGTAATCTGCTGAAATAAGGGCCCACGCGTTTTGTAATAGGGGGCGACTCGCGGCGGGTACGTTGCGAAGGGTGGCTCCATAATAATCATCGAGGGGGAGGAGTTTTATGGCTACCAGTGACCATGTCGATCTTTCTGTATTCATGGAAGGCGTCAAGAAGCGAAATGCAGGACAGCCTGAATTCATTCAGGCCGTTCAAGAAGTGGCACAGGACATTTACGAGTTCATCGCTGATAAGGAAGCTTATCATCACTATCAGATATTGCGGCGCATTGCCGAGCCAGACCGGATCATCTCGTTCCGGGTGTGCTGGGAAGACGATAACCACAATATCCGCGTGCAGCGGGGCTGGCGCGTTCAGAACAATAATTCGATCGGGCCTTACAAGGGTGGCATTCGCTTTCACCCGTCGGTTACCGAAAGTGTCCTCAAGTTTTTGGCGTTCGAGCAGACCTTCAAGAACGCGCTGACCGGGCTGCCGATGGGCGGCGGCAAGGGGGGCTCCAATTTCAACCCCAAGGGCAAGAGTGATCACGAGGTGATGCGCTTCTGCCAGAGTTTCATGACCGAGCTTTACCGTCATGTCGGTGCTGATGTGGACGTGCCGGCCGGCGACATTGGCGTCGGCGCGCGCGAGATCGGCTATATGTTCGGCCAGTATAAGCGGATCACCAACCAGTTCACTGGTGTGTTGACCGGCAAGGGGCTGGAATTTGGCGGCTCGCTGATCCGGACCGAGGCGACCGGTTACGGGGCGGTCTATTTCCTGCAGAACATGCTCAAGGAAAAGGGCATGGACATCGAAGGCAAGGCGGCGGTCATCTCGGGCTCGGGCAACGTCGCCACGCATGCCGCCGAAAAGGTAGTGCAGCTTGGCGGCAAGGTACTGACCTTGTCGGACAGCGAAGGGTTCATTCATGACCCGGACGGCATCAGCCAAGAGAAAATCGATTGGGTAAAAGCTCACAAGACCAAGCGGCGGGGCCGGATTTCCGACTATGCCAAGGAGTTTTCCGGCGCCAGCTTCCATGCGGGCAAGACTCCTTGGGGCGTGCCGTGCGACGTGGCGCTGCCATGCGCGACGCAGAACGAGCTGCTCTTCCTCGATGCTCAAACGCTTGTCGCAAACGGCTGCATTGCGGTGGCGGAAGGCGCCAACATGCCGACGACGCTGGAAGGCGTGCATGTGTTCAAGGACGCCAAGATCATGTTTGCGCCAGGCAAGGCGGCCAATGCCGGCGGCGTTGCCGTGTCGGGTCTGGAGATGAGCCAGAACAGCGAGCGGCGCGCCTGGAAGGTTGCCGATCTGCAGCAACAGCTGTTCGACATCATGGAAGGTATCCACGCACGCTGTGTCGAGCATGGCCGTAGCGGGGATGGCTATATCGACTATGTGAAGGGCGCGAACATCGCCGGCTTCAAAAAGGTCGCCGATGCGATGCTGGCGTTTGGCGTCGTTTGATCGGTAGGCGTCGGGGCGAGCGCGTTTCGTTGGCCGTACCACTGCACCGATGG
>JBBQHG010000162.1:0-6213 GCA_038323755.1 Sphingomonadales bacterium | reverse complement strand
GCCGCGCTGACCTATCAGGGCGGTGCGGCCTGGCGGGCGCGGCTGATGGCCGATATCGGATCGAAGTCGCATGTGAAGGCGTTGCTCGCCGGTTATGACGATGATGCGCTTGCCGCGTTGATGACCAATCTCGGCGGGCATTGCCTGGAGACGCTGGTCGAGGCGTTCGACAGCGCGCAGGACGAGCGACCGACGTTGTTCATCGCGTATACGATCAAGGGGTATGGCCTGCCGCTGGCGGGGCATAAGGACAATCATTCTGGGATGATGAACCCGCCGCAGATCGCCGAGCTGCGCGCGCGGTTGGGGATCGCCGAGGGGGCAGAGTGGGAGCCCTATGGCGGGCTGGGCGATAATATCGCGACAGAGTTGAAAGCCTTCGTCGCGGCTAGTGCGCTCGCTCGCAAAGATGGCGAATATCGTGCGCCCACGGTGCCGGTCCCGGCGCGATTGCCGGTGCCCGAGGGGGCCGAACAATCGACCCAGGGCGCGTTCGGGCGCATCCTGCTCGATCTGGCGAAATCGGGCGAGCAACTGGGTGACCGCATCGTCACGACTGCGCCCGACGTTACCCAGACCACCAACCTTGGCGCCTTCGTCAACCAGCGCGGGCTGTTTCGCCGCAGCGAATTGGTCGACGTGTTTCGCGCCGCCAATATCCCGTCCGCCCAGAAATGGTCGGGGCATGGGGCGGGTCAGCATATCGAACTGGGGATCGCTGAGAATAATTTCTTCCTGATGCTGTCGCAGCTGGGGCTGGCGGCCGAGCATTTCGGGACGCGGCTGATTCCTGTCGGCACGGTCTATGATCCGTTCATCGCGCGCGGGCTCGATGCGCTGAACTATGCCTGTTACCAGGACGCGCGGTTTCTGCTCGTCGGCACGCCCTCCGGCCTGACGCTGGCGGCGGAAGGCGGGGCGCACCAATCGATCAACACGCCGCTGATCGGCATGGGGCAACCGGGGCTGACCTATTTCGAGCCGGCCTTTGCTGATGAAGTCGCGTTGCTGATGCGCCATGCCTTCGCGCATCTGCAGGCCGAGGACGGTGGGTCGGTTTATCTCCGCCTGACGACGCGGTCGATTACCCAGACGGTGCGCCTGGACGATGATTGGGAATCAGATGCCCTCAGCGGCGGATATTGGCTGCGCAAACCCGGGCCCGACGCAGAGGCGGCAATCGCGTTCACCGGCGCGGTTGCACCTGAGGCGATCGACGCGTGGGAGCAGCTACAGGATGACTTGCCCGGCATCGGCTTGCTCGCCGTTACCTCGCCCGATCTTCTGCATCGGGGCTGGTCGGCAAGGCGGGCAGCCCGCTGGAATGGCACGCCACGCGCGCCGTCGCATGTCGAAACATTGTTGGCACCGCTCAGCGCGCGCGCCGGGCTGGTGACCGTGCTTGACGGATCGCCCGGTGCGCTTTCCTGGCTGGGCGGCGTGCGCGGGATGCGGGTGAGCCCGCTCGGCGTCGACAGGTTCGGCCAGACCGGCGATCTGATCGACCTGCACCGCGCTTACCGGCTTGATGCAGAGGCAATCATCGACGCCGCTGCCGAGTTGTTTCTGGATAGCTGAGCGCGATCAATAGGGTGGGGCATGCTTGGCCTTTTGCGCCTGCGCCGCTTCTGTCCACCAGGCGAGATCATCGGCAAAGCGCGGGAAGCTCTTTTCGAGCACGGCGCCGCCGTCACCGATCGGTTGATTATCGGCATCAAGCGCGTGGCCGATCTGACCGACCGTCAGGGTGCTCGAAATGACGACCATGCCCATTTCGGACAGCGTTCCGTGCCACACGACGCTACCGCGCGCCCCGCCGAGCCGCCCGGCGGAATAGCTGGCAATGGCGGCGGGGCGCCAGAACCATTCCTCCAGAAAATGGTCGGTCAGGTTCTTCAGGCCGGGCTGCATACCCCAATTATATTCGCCGGTGACAAAGACGAACGCGTCAGCATTGCGGATTTTGCCGGCGAGCGCCTCCATGGCGGCGGGGGCGGTGCCGACGGGATATTCCTTATACATCCTATCGAGCATCGGGAGGTTCAACGCCTGGGCATCGATCAACTCGGCCGCATCACCGCGCGCCTTCAGTTGCGCGACGATGTAGTTGGCGAGGCGAATGCCCATGCGATCGGACCGGTAAGACCCGTAGAAAACCAGGATCGATTGGCTCATTTGGCTGCCCCTTCTGGATGACCGTGCCGTGCTGCGTTCATGCGAGGCCATTATGAATGGCCCCGGCACATACATATCGAACAATAACCTGGCCGACCAATGGTTGCGGCGATCGGCCTTGCCCGTTTGGCCAGCGGGCGGTAGGTTCGCGCTTCGTTCTGCTGAATTGAGGTGCGCTTTGGATCCGGTCTTCATCCTGCTTGTCATCGCCGCGCTGGTCATTGGCATCGGCCTTGGCTGGTATCTGGGCGGGCGAGGTGCCGCGCAGGCGCGGGCTGAGCGTGATGCGCGAACCGAGGATTTCAGGCGTGCAATCACCGATCTCGCCGGCGCCGAAGAACGCGCCAAGGGCGTGGCCGCACTGAGTGCGACCCTGGAGCAGGTAAGGGCGGAGCGCGATACGGCCCGCACCGATCTGGCAACATTGAAAGCGCAGGCGGGGGCCTTCGAGGCGCGGCTCGCCGAATTGCGTGAGGCCAAGGAGCTGATGGCGGTGCAATTCGCCGAGGTATCCAACAAGCTGCTGAGCGAAGCGCAGGAGACTTTCCTCAAGCGCGCTGATGAACGCTTCAAGCAGTCCGAGGAAACCGCAGGGCAAAATCTCCGTTCGATGCTCCAACCCGTCAGCGACCGGCTGGGCAAATATGAAGAGACCGTCGGGAAGATCGAGGCGGAGCGCAAAGGCGCCTTCAGCGAGTTGAAGGGCCAGCTGGAAGGCCTGCGGATCGGGCAGGAAAAAGTGTCAAGCGAGGCGGCCAAGCTGGTCAACTCGCTGCGTAACGCCCCCAAGGCGCGTGGGCGCTGGGGCGAGCAGCAATTGCGCAACGTGCTGGAAAGCTGTGGCCTTTCGGAACATGCCGATTTCCAGACCGAAGTGAATGTGGCGGGCGAAGACGGCGCACGGCTGCGGCCTGATGTGATCATCAACGTGCCGGGCGGGCAATCGCTGGTGATCGACGCCAAGGTCTCGCTCAACGCCTATCAGGATGCGTTCGGCGCGGTCGAGGAAGGCGAGCGCCAGCTGCATCTGACCGCGCACGCGGCATCAATGAAGGCGCATATCAATGGCCTGGGCAACAAGGCCTATTGGAACCAGTTCGCCAACGCGCCCGACTATGTCATCATGTTCGTGCCGGGTGAGCATTTCCTCTCGGCAGCGCTCGAACACGACTCGACGCTATGGGATTTCGCCTTCGAAAAGCGCGTGCTGCTGGCGACGCCGACCAATTTGATTGCGATTGCGCGGACGGTGGCGGCGGTGTGGCGGCAGGAAAAGCTGGCCAAGGAAGCGCGGCAAATCGGCGAGCTTGGCAAGGAGCTCTATGATCGACTCGCCAAGGCGGCGGGTGACCTGCGCAAGGTCGGCGGGGGGCTCACTTCGGCCGTAAATAACTACAACAGCTTCGTGTCCAGCTTTGAGAGCCGCGCGCTGGTCACGGCGCGTAAGTTCCGCGATTTGAACATTGAAGCGGGCGCGCGTGACATTGAAGAAGTCCCTCCGGTCGAGGCATTGGCGCGCTATGGGGAGACCGTGCCACTGATCGAACAGGTCGACGAAATAGCCGAATGATTTAGCGCTTGAGGCGTCCCAGCACCTCATACGCCATCACCGCCGTCGCCACCGCGGCATTGAGGCTGTCGGCCTTGCCGAGCATCGGGATCTTGACCAGCGTGTCGCATTGGTCGGCATAGTCGGCGGGCATGCCCTGCGCCTCGTTGCCGGTCAGCAGGAAGGTCGGCGCAGTATAGAGTGCGTCGCGGTAGCCGGTGTCGGTATCGAGACTGAGGCCCACCAATTGTCCGGGGCCATTGCGCAGCCAGGCGATAAAGCTGGCCCAGTCGCTCTGCACGATCGGCACTGTAAACAGCGCGCCCATGCTCGCGCGGACAGCCTCTACCGAAAAGGGATCAACACAATCACCGATCAGGATCAGCCCGCCTGCGCCGACCGCATCGCCGGTGCGCAGGATCGTGCCGAGATTGCCGGGATCGCGCAGCCGTTCCGCCACAAGCCAGATCGGCGCACTACCGCGATCGAGCGACGCGAGCGTCCGGGAAAATTCGGCAAACACGCCAACCACCGCTTGCGGATTGTCCTTCCCCGATAGCTTGGAGAGGATATCGGGCACCGTCTCGATCGCCTCGCCGCCGCTCGCCTCGACATCGGCGATCAGCGCCTGCACCAGCTTGTGTTCAGCGCTTTCGCGGGCAAAGAACAGAAATTGCGGGAGCCGCCCGGTCTCACGCGCCTCGGTGAGAATGCGCAGCCCTTCTGCCAGGAAGAGGCCTTCCGCTCGGCGATGGCGCTTGTCGCGGAGCAACCGCATGCGCTTGATCAGGGGATTGGAATAAGCGGTGATCTCGCGCGGCATCGGCGGGATCAATCCTCGCCGAACTTCGCCTCGACCAGATCGGCCAGCGCATCGACGGCTGCTTGCGCGCCTTCGCCCTCGGCGCTGATCGTTATGTGGTCTCCAATCGCTGCCCCCAGCATCATCAGGCCCATGATCGATGTGCCCGTGACTGGTGCGCCGTCCTTGACCACCGCGACCTCGACCGGTTGGGTCTGCGCCAGGGTCACGAATTTGGCGCTCGCGCGGGCATGAAGACCGCGACGGTTGGCAATGGTGACGGTGCGAAAAACTTTGGTCACGCTGCGGCTTCACCCAGCACTTCAGAAGCGACCGAGATATATTTGCGCCCAGCCTCCCGAGCGGCGGCAACAGCGTCAACCACTTTCATCGATTTGCGTGCGCCTTCCAGCCTGATCAACATCGGCAGATTGATACCCGCGATGACCTCGACCCGGCCCGGCTCCATTAGCGAGATGGCCAGGTTGCTTGGCGTGCCGCCGAACAAATCCGTCAACACGATGACGCCGCTGCTGTCGTTAACGGCAAGGATGGCGGCGGCGATCTCGCTCCGCCGGCCTTCCATATCATCTTCCGGTCCGATCGAAATCGTTGCGATCCGCTCTTGCTTGCCAACGACATGTTCCATGGCGGTCACGAATTCTTCCGCCAGGCGACCATGTGTCACGAGTACCAGCCCGATCATCTCAGCCCGATCACTTCACAAAAATCCTCGGTTACCGTCACAAAGCCCCCAATAGCGCGGGCGCACCCTCAAGCGAGTCCTGCGGGGCGGCCGCCAGATCGCGATGTGCGACCGTGGGCGAAAATCCCGCGTCACGCAACCGCTCTGCCATGCGCTCCGCGACATGCACTGATCGATGTCTGCCCCCGGTACAACCGAAAGCGATCGTCACATATGATTTTCCCTCGGCACGGTAGCGCGGAAGCAACAGCAGGACGAGCGCGTCGATGGCAGCCATCGCCTCTGCATAGGCCGGATCGCTAGCGATATAGGCGCTGACATCTGCATCGAGGCCGGTCCCTGGACGAAGCTTGGTGTCCCAATGCGGGTTACGCAGAAAGCGCATGTCGAGAACCAGATCGGCATCGCGGGGCAAACCGCGTGCAAAGCCGAACGACATGACCGACAGCGTCGGGCCGCTTTGGCCTTCGCGGCTGAAGGTGGTGCGAATCTGCTGCGCGAGTTCGTTGGCTGAGAGCGTCGTGGTGTCGATCAGCCGATTCGCCCAGCGACGCAGCGGCGAGAGGAGTTCTCGCTCATGCGCGATGCCGTCAGATGCGGGGCGGTCCTGCGCCAGCGGGTGTCGGCGGCGCGTTTCGGAATAGCGCCGCTCAAGCTCGCTCCCCGAGCAATCCAGAAAAAGCGTGCCAATGTCATGGCCGTGCTCCGCCCGCAGCTTCTTGATGCGCTTGACGATACGGTCGGGATCAAAGTCGCGCGTCTGTGCGCCGATGCCGATGGCGAGCGGCCGCCGATCGCCTTCAGTCCCGGGCGGCAGTGCCGTTGCCAATAACCGATCCAGTAACAACAGCGGCAGATTATCGACGACCTCCCAGCCCAAGTCTTCGAGCGTCCGCAATGCAGTCGATTTTCCAGCGCCGGACATACCGGTAACGAGCAGGATATCTTTTGGTTCGCTAGCGGTCATTTGGCCATATTCAG
>JBBQHG010000161.1:0-6241 GCA_038323755.1 Sphingomonadales bacterium | reverse complement strand
ACACCGATTCCAAGGGGCCCCCACACATCGTGATCCAGGTTTTCGCCTTTTATCTTTTCGCGTCGATCGTGCTCGTTTCGGGCGCGATGACGATTGCGTCGCGCAACCCGGTCCATTCGGTGCTCTGGCTGATTTTCGCGTTCTTCAACGCCGCCGGGCTGATGCTGCTGGTGGGGGCGGAGTTCATCGCGATGCTGCTCGTCATCGTTTATGTCGGCGCGGTATCGGTGCTGTTCCTGTTTGTCGTGATGATGCTCAACATCGATTTTGCCGAGATGCGCAGCGGCTTCGTGCGATATTTGTGGCCGGGTCTCGCGCTCGCCGTGGCACTCGCAGCCGAGCTGTTCGTCGCGGTCGGCGCCTGGTCGTCGGGCGGTATCGAACTCGCCCGTCGGCTCGCGCCCACGCCCGAGGCGACGCCCAATATCGAGGCGATCGGCAATCTGCTCTACACGCGCTATCTCTACATCTTCGAAGGTGCCGGCCTCGTCCTGCTCGTGGCGATGATCGGCGCGATTGTGCTCACCCACCGCCAGCGCGGCGGCATCAAGCCGCAGAACATCGCCCGCCAGGTCGCGCGCCGCCCGCAGGATGCCACCCGCAATATCGATGCGCCGGTGGGCGAGGGGGTGAAGCTGTGATCGGTCTGGTCCATTATCTCGTGGTCGCCGCGATCCTGTTCACGATGGGGGTGCTCGGCATCTTCCTCAACCGCAAGAACATCATCGTCATCCTGATGGCGATCGAGTTGATCCTGCTCGCGGTGAACATCAATTTCGTGGCTTTTTCCGCCTATCTCGACGATCTGGTTGGCCAGGTCTTCGCGATGTTCGTGCTGACCGTTGCGGCGGGTGAAGCCGCGATCGGGCTCGCCATCCTCGTCATTTATTTCCGCGGCCGCGGCACGATTGCGGTCGACGACATCAACCGGATGAAGGGGTGATGGTGATCACAGCAATGTGTGTTCCGGCGCAGGCCGGAACCCAGGATCACGACCGCTGCGCCGTGTCGCTCTGGACCTCGGCGTTCTCCGGGGCACGCCGCGGGGTATCGCTGTGAACGCCATTACCCTCATCGTCTTCCTGCCGCTGCTCGCGGCCTTCATCGCTGGCATGGGCAACCGCGCCATCGGCAATGTCCCCGCCAAGCTCATCACCACCGCCGCGCTGTTCACCTCGGCTTTGCTCAGCTGGCCGATCTTCCTCGGCTTCGTCGCCGGCACCGCCAGCCCAAGCGTGACGCCAGTGTTCGAGTGGATTCGCTCTGGCTCGCTCGACATCGTCTGGTCGCTACGCGTCGATGCGCTGACGGCAGTGATGCTCGTCGTCATCACCAGCGTCTCCGCGCTCGTCCACCTCTATAGCTGGGGCTATATGGACGAGGATCCGGATCAGCCGCGCTTCTTCGCCTATCTGTCGCTCTTCACCTTTGCGATGCTGATGCTGGTGACAGCCGACAATATCGTCCAGATGTTCTTCGGCTGGGAAGGCGTGGGCCTTGCCAGCTATCTGCTGATCGGTTTCTGGTTTAAAAAACCAAGCGCCAACGCTGCCGCGATCAAGGCGTTTGTCGTCAACCGCGTCGGCGATCTTGGCTTCATGCTCGGCATTTTCGGCACCTACCTCGTCTTCAACACGGTGCAGATCGACGAAATTCTGCGCCTTGCGCCCGGCATGGCCGGCTCGACGATCGGCTTCCTCTGGTTCCGCGCTGATACGATGACGGTGCTGTGCCTGCTCCTCTTCATCGGCGCGATGGGCAAATCGGCGCAGCTCGGCCTCCACACCTGGCTGCCCGACGCGATGGAGGGCCCGACGCCCGTCTCAGCGCTGATCCATGCCGCGACGATGGTGACGGCGGGCGTCTTCATGGTCTGCCGCCTCTCGCCAATGTTCGAGACGAGCCCCTTCGCTATGACCGTGGTGATGACGGTCGGCGCTGCGACCTGCTTCTTCGCCGCCACGGTCGGGCTGGTGCAGACCGATATCAAGCGCGTCATCGCCTATTCGACCTGCTCGCAGCTCGGCTATATGTTCTTTGCAGCGGGCGTCGGTGCCTATGGTGCGGCGATGTTCCACCTCTTCACGCATGCCTTTTTCAAGGCATTGCTGTTCCTGGGTGCCGGATCGGTGATCCACGCGATGCACCATGAGCAGGACATGCGGCATTACGGTAATCTGCGCAAAGCCATCCCCTTCACCTTCTGGGCGATGATGGCGGGCACGCTGGCGATTACGGGCGTCGGCATCCCCGGCGTGATCGAAGGCTTGCCCGCGTTCGGTTTTGCCGGCTTCCATTCGAAGGATGCGATCATCGAAGGTGCCTGGGCATCGGGCAATATGGGCGCGTCCATCGTCGGCATTATCGTTGCACTGCTGACCAGCTTCTATTCGTGGCGGCTGATGTTCCTGACCTTCTGGGGCAAGCCGCGCTGGGCGACGTCTGAGCATATCCAGCACGCATTGCACGACGCGCATGGCCACGGCCCTGAAGATCACGCGCATGACGATCACGCGCACGCAGGTCATGGCGACGGTACCGGTGGCTATCACCCGCATGAAAGCCCCTGGACGATGCTGGTGCCGCTCGGACTGCTGTCAGCGGGCGCAGTGGCGGCGGGTTTCGTCTTCCACGGCGCGTTCATCGAGCCAACCGCAGGCGAAAGTTTCTGGAAGGGCGCGATCGCCTTCAGCAAGCATCTCGCCCACGCCACGCATGAGGTGCCGCTGCTGGTCAAGCTCAGCGCCGCCATCGCCTGGATCGTGGGGCTTGCCGCCGCTTATTATGCCTATATCCGCGCGCCCGAACTGCCCGCCAAGCTGGCGACCAGTTTCAGCGCGGTCTATGATTGGCTGCTCCACAAATGGTATTTTGATGAGCTGTACGATCTGCTCTTCGTCAAACCTGCCTTCGCGATCGGTCGCTTCTTCTGGCATCAGGGCGACGAGCAGACCATCGACCGCTTCGGCCCCAATGGTGCAGCGGCCATCGTCGCCTCGGGCAGCCGGTTGGCCGGGCGTGTGCAGACCGGGTATATCTACACCTATGCGTTCGTGATGCTCATCGGCCTGACCGCCGTCGTCACCTGGGCGATTGCGAGCTGATGGCCATGAACGGACTTCCCATCCTCTCGATCATGATCGCCGTGCCCGCCATTGCGGCGTTGCTGTGCCTGTTCCTCAGTGCCAGCAATGCGCGCTGGCTGGCGCTGATCGCCACGCTGGTGGATTTCGTGCTCGGCATGCTGCTCTGGGCACATTTCGATATCGGCGGGCCGCAATGGCAGTTTGTCGAACATGCGCAGCTGCCGGTGTTCGGCGTGTTCGGCTGGGCGCTGGGGATAGACGGCTTTGCGCTGATGCTGATCATGCTCAGCGTGTTCCTGATGCCGATCTGCATCGGCGCCAGCTGGGTGTCGATCACCAAGCGCGTGCCTGAATATATGGCCGCGTTCCTCGTCACCGAAATGCTGATGATCGGCACCTTCGCGGCGCAGGACCTGTTCCTGTTCTATGTGTTCTTCGAAGCAGGCCTGATCCCGATGTACCTGATCATCGGCATCTGGGGCGGGGCGAACCGGATTTACGCGAGCTATAAATTCTTCCTCTACACGCTGCTCGGCTCGGTGCTGATGCTCATAGCGATGCTGTGGATGGCGCAATATGCCGGCACCACTGACATCCCGACGTTGCTCAACACAGATTTCCCGCGCGAGGCGCAAACCTGGCTATGGCTCGCCTTCTTCGCGTCGTTTGCGGTGAAAATGCCGATGTGGCCGGTGCATACCTGGCTGCCCGATGCGCACGTTCAGGCACCAACCGCTGGGTCGGTCATCCTGGCGGGCGTGCTGCTCAAGCTCGGCGGCTATGGTTTCCTGCGCTTTTCGGTGCCGATGTTTCCTGAAGCCTCGGCAAGCCTGACCTGGCTGATCCTCGGCCTGTCCGCCATCGCGGTCATCTACACCTCGCTCGTTGCACTGGTGCAGTCGGACATGAAGAAGCTGATCGCCTATTCCTCCGTCGCGCATATGGCGATCGTCACGATCGGCCTGTTCGCCTTCAATCAGCAGGGCATTGAGGGCGCGATGATCGTCATGCTCAGCCACGGGCTCGTCTCGGCTGCGTTGTTCCTGTGCGTCGGCGTCATTTATGATCGGCTGCATACCCGTGAGATCAGCCGCTATGGTGGCCTCAGCATCAATATGCCGCGCTACGCCGTGCTGTTTCTGCTGTTCACGATGGCCTCGGTCGGCTTGCCCGGCACCAGTGGCTTTGTCGGCGAATTTCTGAGCTTGGCCGGCACCTATCAGGTCTCGACCACCGCGACGCTGCTGTGCACCACCGGCATCATCCTTGGCGCTGCGTACATGCTCTATCTTTACCGCCGCATCGCCTTTGGTGAGATCGTGCATGACGATGTCCGCACCATGCCCGATCTGTCGATGCGCGAGATTGCCTTGCTGGTGCCCATCGCCGCCGCCGTGCTGTGGATGGGCGTGTACCCTGAAAGCTTCCTCGCCCCGATACGCGATGATGCCGCCACGCTCGTCGCCCGCGTTGCCCGCGCGCAGCCTGATGGCGATTCACTCCCCACGCCGGGCAAAGCTGCCCCGATTGCGCCCCGCGCGGAGGCGCACTGATGGACTATACCGCCAATCTCGTCATGACCCTGCCAGAGATCGTGCTGTCGCTCGGCGCGCTGGCCTTGATGATGCTCGCGGCATGGGGCGGGCAGGCGGCCACGCGCGCCATCTCCTGGACCGCCGTCGCTATCCTGATCGGTGCGGCCATCGCGCTGATGGGCCCGGCATCGAGCGGCGGCTATGCCTTTGACGGCCTGTACCGCGCAGACATGTTCGCGGCCTTTGCCAAGCTGTTGATCTACGGCGCGGCGGCTGTGTCGATCATCATCGCGCCGCGCTTCTTTGAAAACACCAGTGGCGATAATCTGCGCCCCGAATATCCCGTGCTCATCCTGCTTGCTTCGGTCGGCATGGGGATGATGGTCTCGGCGACCGACATGCTCACGCTGTATGTCGGTCTCGAGCTGCAGAGCCTCGCTGCTTATGTGCTGGCCAGCTTCATGCGCCAGGATGCGCGATCCGCCGAAGCGGGCCTCAAATATTTCGTGCTCGGCGCCCTGGCGAGCGGCATCCTGCTCTACGGCATTTCGCTGGTCTATGGCTTTAGCGGTACGACGCAGTTCGATTCGATCGCGACAGCCTATTATGCCGGGCATTCCAAGGGCCTGTTGTTCGGGCTGGTGTTCGTGTTCGCAGGCCTCGCCTTCAAGATGAGCGCGGTGCCGTTCCACATGTGG
Source organism: Sphingomonadales bacterium (assembly GCA_038323755.1). Lineage (GTDB taxonomy): Bacteria > Pseudomonadota > Alphaproteobacteria > Sphingomonadales > Sphingomonadaceae > Sphingomonas. Next base: position 922 of record JBBQHG010000161.1, on the reverse strand, counting down.
ACGCCCGATGTGTATGAAGGCGCGCCAACCCCCGTCACCACCTTTTTCGGAAGCGCGCCCAAGGTTGCGGCGATTGCGCTGACGGTGCGCGTCGCGGTCGAGGCGATGGGCCCGGCCGTCCTCGAATGGCGCCAGATCGTCATCTTCGCCTCGCTCGCCTCGATCGTGCTCGGCGCGGCGGGTGCGATCGGGCAGACCAATATCAAGCGACTGCTCGCTTATTCCTCGATCAACAATGTCGGCTTCGCGCTTGTCGGCCTTGCGGCTGGCTCCAAGGCCGGCGTCGCGGCGGTGCTGGTCTATCTCACCATCTATGTCGTGATGACGCTGGGCAGCTTCCTGGTCGTGCTGCAGATGCGCGGGGCTGATGGGCAGCAGGTCGAGACGATCGACAGCCTGTCAGGGCTCTCGCGCACCCAGCCACGGCTCGCGCTCGCGCTGGGCATCATGATGTTCTCGCTTGCGGGCATCCCGCCGCTGTTCGGCTTCTACGCCAAGTTCGCGGTGTTCTGGGCGGCGGTGAAGGCCGATCTGTTCGTGTTCGCGGCGCTTGGCATCGCGGCGTCGGTGATCGGTGCCTATTATTATCTGCGCATCGTCAAGACGATGTATTTCGATGAGCCAGCCGAGGGCGGCGGCTTCATGCCGATGGAAAGCCGGATCGAGGGCGGGCTGATCATCGCCGCCGCTGCGTTCCTGTCGCCGCTCGGCTATCTGCTGATCCCGGCGATGACCGGCTGGGCGACGCTCGCCGCCAACGGGCTGTTCCCATCCTGACGATCCGCACGGTTGCCGAAACCGGCTCGACCAATGCCGATCTGATTGCGCTCGCCGCCAGCGGTGCGGCCGAGGGACTGTGGCTGCGCGCCGATCGCCAGACGGCAGGCCGCGGGCGGCAGGGCAGGGTGTGGCAATCGCCGCC
>JBBQHG010000160.1:0-6271 GCA_038323755.1 Sphingomonadales bacterium | reverse complement strand
GATGAACATCGCGCCGCTGCTCGATCTCTATTCGAGCCTCAATAAATATGTCGACGATACCGCGATGCGCCTTGCCGCGGGGGGCGCGCAAAAAATGGCCAAGGTGGCACAGGCGACGACCGTGCCCCCGCGGTCGCTGGTCGAACTGGTCGCGAGCACCGCGCCAACGGTCTTCATCCAGATTTTTTTCGGCACGCTCGTCGTATTCTTCTTCCTGTCGGGTTGGACCCGGCTGCGGCGGCGGACAATCACCAGCCGGTCGAGCTTTGACGGCGCAATGGCGACAGCGCGCGTGATCCAGGATGTGGTGGACGACACCTCCTCTTATCTGGGGACGATCACCGCCATCAACCTGTCGCTCGGCCTCTTCATCGCTTTTGCGCTCTGGCTGCTCGGCATGCCCTTCCCGCTGATGTGGGGCGGCATCGTCGCCTTGTTGAACTATGTGCCATATTTCGGCCCGATCGTCGCGGCGCTCCTGCTCGCGCTTGGCGGGCTGATGGTGTTCAGCGATATCTGGGTCGCGATGGTGCCGGCCTTCATCATGATCGGATCGCACCTCATCGAAGCGAACGCGATTACGCCCTTCATCGTTGGCCACCGCTTGACGATCAACCCGATCATGATCCTGATTTCACTCAGCTTTTGGGGCTGGGTATGGGGAACGCCGGGCGCGCTATTGGCTGTGCCGTTGCTCATCATTTTGCAAACGGTGATCGGTGCTGCGGGCAAGCCGGACATTGCCGGCTTCCTGTTCGAGCACGGCACGCTGGACCAGCAACGAAGGCAGGACGAGCGTGGAACGCGCAATCCATCAGCTTGAGCTGTTGACAGGGTGCAGCACCTAAACTAGGTGCCGCGCCTCACGCTTCATAAGCGGGTGTAGCTCAGTTGGTTAGAGCGCCGGCCTGTCACGCCGGAGGTCGCGGGTTCGAGCCCCGTCACTCGCGCCATAGCGTGCGATCCTTCATCTCAGATGCGGAAATGGTCCACGGCATGACAGACGCCTGGGAAGAGTCAGCCGCTGCCTGGATCGCGTCGCAAGGCGAGGCTGGGGATTTTACGCGGCGCTATGTTCTTGATCCTGCCATGCTGGCCCGGGTCGAGGGGCGGGGGCTCGCCACCGCGCTCGATATCGGCTGTGGTGAAGGCAGGTTCTGCCGGATGATCGCCCCCCATGTCGGCCGCACGACGGGCATTGATCCGGCCCCCTCGATGATCGCCGAGGCGCGACGGCGCGACCCGATGGGCGATTACCGGGTTGGCCGCGCCGAACAGCTCGATTTTCCGGATAATTCATTCGATCTGCTGGTTTCATATTTGTCATTCATCGACATCGAACATATTGATGCCGCCATCGCAGAGATGGCGCGGGTACTGGCACCGGGCGGAACGCTGCTGATTGCCAATCTCAACAGTTTCAACACGGCCGCAGCACAGGGCGGCTGGCAGCGCGATTGGCGCGGTGCCAAACGTCATTTTGCAATCGATAATTATGCCGATGTCCGGCCGGTTCGGGCAGCATGGCGTGGAATCGATGTCATCAACTGGCACCGCCCGCTATCGCATTACATGACGTTGTTGATCGCAGCGGGCCTGCGACTGACGCTGTTTGAAGAGCCGGTGCCTTCAGGCGGTGATGTGGCGCGGGCGTCTGCCTATCGCCGGGTGCCCTATGCCCATATCATGGAATGGCAGCGCGATTAGGCGCGCCATTTCCCCGTCTCCATCCAACGGAGCAGGGGCTTCATCGGCATGATCCAGATAAGGCCGGTAACGGCATAAAAGGCCGTCTGGACCAGGATCGGCCATCCGCCGATGATGGGTGACAGGCTGACGATCAGAATCGCCCAAAGCGTGATGGCGCCCAGCATCATCAGCGCGCCCGCGGGCTTGCGCCAGCTTGGGGTCATGGGGTTGTCTCCGGTTCGATCCAGCCTGTTTCGGTAACAATGCCGTGCAGCGGCACGTCCCAGGGCTGGGTTGGCAGTGTATCGACCTGCTGAATGGACCAGGCAACGCCAATCCTCAATACGGCCGGTAGGGTAGCAAAGGCCCGATCATAATAGCCTGCGCCCTGGCCAAGCCGATTGAGTGCAGAATCAAAGGCGAGGAGGGGCGTCAGAACGACATCGGGGGTCAGCTCGGCTGCATCGGCGCGCGGCTGGCGGAGACCAAATGGGCCATCGACCAAAGGGTCACCGGGCATCCAGGACAAAAAGCGCATCGGCGCCGTGCGGACCGTGACATGTGGCAATGCCAGGCGGAACCCCATGGCCATCGCTGCCTGCGAAATAAGCGCGGGATCGGCTTCGCCCGCCATTGGCACATAACCAGCGATGATGCCCGGCGGCTTCATCAGTGACAGCAGCGCAGCTGGTGGAAGAATGGGTTGCGAGGTCTGGGCGAAAACCAGCCGCCAGTTCCGCATTGCCGACCGCAGCAGGCTTTTGTCGGATGAGTTACCAGTCGTACTCATCATTTCCCCCGCGGCCGGGGCAGGTGGCGGGACCGCCATGGCCGTTTGCCTGAATATCCTCTGACGCCAGTAACGTCAGGTGGGGACCATTTTCTCGGACCAGGATCCGCGAAGGGACAGCCCCCTAGGATGAAGAATCGCCTCAGGGATGTTCGTGAAGCTCGTACCGGGCAGTACCCGCCGCCTGCATATCTAGGCGCTCTGCACCGGTTTCTCAAGGGCGGCGGCGATTGCCTCAAGCCGATGGGCCAGCGCATCGAGATCAGGCCCGACCGAAGCGGCCGTCGGTGAGGCCGATGGCGCGGGAGCACCAAGACCTGCGGCTTTTCGTTCAGCGTCATCAAGCGCATCGGCCAGCATCAGCGCCACGAAAAGCATCGATCGTTCAGCGCTGTTGCCGCCAGATGCGCGATTAGCCGACGCCCAACGCGATTCGAGCTTGCTGGCAATGCGACGGACCTGTTCCTCGGTGCCGTCCTTGCAAGCGATACGGTGCTGGCGGTCGCCGATCTGGAGAATGACCTCGGCCATTACTCAGATATCTCGGCAAGAATTCCATCCAATGCCTTGATCGCACTCGACATTTCTTGCCTTAGGGCATCGTGTCGCCCTGCCAGGTCTGCATGTGCCTTGCTATGGTTACCAAGCGCAGCTTCAATCCGCGCGAGCGCTTGCGCGATCCGATCGGTCGCAGAATTGGGTGCGTCATCCGCCATTTACCAAAGGTAGCAGGACGCGGCCGCACGGCAAGTCGCGAATCGCACTCCAACTGGCCGCGAGGTTGACGGCGCGCGCCTGCCACCGCAAAGACGCGCCACATTATCGACTCGTCGGCAACGAAGCGCGCTGGGCGCTGGCCGGCCATCCGGAGAAGCCACCGATGGGCGCTGCCCCGACCGATCTAGCCAATGCCATCCGGGCGCTGTCGATGGATGCTGTGGAGGCAGCCAATTCAGGCCATCCCGGCATGCCGATGGGTATGGCCGATGTTGCCACTGTGCTGTTCACGCACTTTCTCAAGTTCGACCCCGCCGATCCGAAATGGCCCGATCGCGACCGGTTCGTGCTGTCGGCCGGCCATGGCTCGATGCTGATCTATTCCCTGCTGTATCTGACCGGCTATGAGCAGCCGACGATTGAGAACATCCGCAATTTCCGTCAGCTAGGCAGCCACTGCGCCGGCCACCCCGAAAATTTCGAGCTGCCGGGCGTCGAATGCACGACTGGGCCGTTGGGTCAGGGCGTTGCCATGGCTGTGGGCATGGGGATCGCCGAGCGCCACCTGAACGCAGTGTTCGGCGACGAGATTGTCGATCACCGCACCTGGGTCATCGCCGGCGATGGCTGCCTGATGGAAGGGATCAACCACGAAGCGGTCGGTCTTGCCGGGCATCTTGGGCTCGGTCGGCTGAATGTTTTGTGGGACGACAACCGCATCACCATCGACGGCCCTGTCAGTCTTTCGTCGAACGAGGATATTCCGGCGCGCTACCGGGCGAGTGGCTGGCATGTTGCAGAATGCGACGGGCACGACTTTGCCGATATTGCTCGCGCGCTGGCCGAGGCTGTCGCCGATCCACGCCCCTCGCTGGTGCAGTGCCGCACGATCATCGGCAAGGGCGCGCCTAACAAACAAGGGACGTCGAAAACGCACGGTGCCGCGCTCGGCAAAGACGAAGTGGCCGCCGCGCGTGCAAATCTCGGCTGGGATGCGGCACCCTTTGAAATTCCGGACGATATCAGGGCAACTTGGCTTGATTTCGGCAAGCGCGGCAGAGAAGCGCATGGTGCGTGGCAGATCCGCCTGGCAAGCCATTCGGATCGTGCAGAATTTGAACGCCGCATGACAGGCGACGTCGATTTGGAAGATGCAGTCGGCTGGGCGTTTTCGAATTGGGACCGCGTGCCGGTATCGGTCGCGACGCGCAAATCATCCGAATTTGCGCTTGAAGGGCTGACCGCGGCGATGCCCGAACTCGTTGGCGGCTCGGCCGATTTGACCGGCTCCAACTTCACCAAGACCCCCGTGCTGACCAACATGTCGGCCGATGATTATTCGGGTCGCTACATCAATTACGGCATCCGCGAATTCGGCATGGCCGCTGCCATGAACGGCATGGCGCTGCATGGCGGCATCATTCCGTTTGGTGGTACTTTCCTGGTGTTCGCCGATTATGCCCGTCCCGCTATCCGCCTCTCGGCGATTCAGCAGGCGCGCGTTGTCTATGTGATGACGCATGATTCGATCGGCGTGGGGGAGGATGGCCCCACGCACCAGCCGATTGAGCATGTCATGAGCCTGCGCATGATCCCCAATCTCGATGTCTATCGCCCGTGCGACGCGGTCGAGGTGGCCGAATGCTGGGCTTTGGCGCTGGCAAAGAAGGACGGACCAAGCCTCCTCGCGCTGTCTCGGCAGAACCTGAAGCAGCAGCGCACCGGCGGCGATATGTTGAGCGCGAAGGGCGGCTATCGCCTGCGCGCGGCAGTCGCGCCGCGGCAGGTGGTGCTGATGGCAACCGGCTCTGAGGTTGAGATCGCCGCAGCGGTGGCGGACGCATTGGAGGCGCAAGGCATCGGAGCCGATGTGGTGTCGATGCCCTGCTGGTCGCGCTTCGACGCGCAGGATGCCACCTATCGAGCCGATATATTGCCCCACAATGTGCTCCGCGTCTCCATCGAGGCCGGCGTTACGCTCGGCTGGGAACGCTATACCGGCGAACATGGCCTGCGCGTCGGCATCGACAGCTTTGGCGCATCAGGGCCGATTGCGGCGCTGTACAAATATTTCGGGCTGACGGCTGAGGCGATCACGCCCCAGATCGTCGCAAAATTGCAGAACTGACGGAGACATTTCAATGACGGTCAAGGTAGCGATCAACGGGTTCGGGCGCATCGGTCGCCTGGTTGCGCGCGCAATGCTCGAGCAGGGCGATACAGGTCTTGAACTGGTCGCGATCAACGACCTCGCCGATGCGAAGGCCAATGCCTGGCTGTTCAGCCGAGACAGCGTGCATGGCAAATATCCTGGTGTGGTGTCTGCTGACGGCAACGACCTGGTCGTCGATGGCAAGCGCATTCGTGTCACTGCAGAGCGTGATCCCGCCAATCTCCCCCACAAGGAACTCGGCGTCGATCTGGTGCTCGAATGCACTGGTTTCTTCACTGATCGCGCGAGTTGCCAGAAGCATCTCGATGCCGGCGCCAAAAAGGTGCTGATCTCGGCGCCCGGCAAGGGTGTCGATCTGACCGTTGTTTTTGGCGTCAACAATGACAAGCTCACGGCCGACCATGTCATCGTCTCGAACGCGTCGTGCACCACCAACTGCCTGGCGCCGGTCGCCAAGGTGCTCAACGACGCTATCGGCATTGAGCGCGGGCTGATGACGACGGTGCACGCATATACCAATGACCAGAAGATCCTCGATCAGGTCCACAGCGACCCGCGCCGTGCCCGCGCTGCTGCGATGTCGATCATCCCGACGACGACGGGTGCCGCACGCGCGGTCGGTGAAGTCTTGCCCGAATTGAAGGGCAAGCTGGATGGCTCTGCGATTCGCGTGCCGGTGCCCGATGTCTCGCTGATCGACCTGACCTTTACGCCCAAGCGTGATACGACGATCGAGGAGGTGAATGGCATCCTCAAAGCGGCATCCGAGAGCGGGCCGCTGAAGGGCATTCTCGCATATACCGATGAGCCGCTCGTCTCGATCGATCTGATGCACGATCAGGCATCGTCAACCGTTGATAGCCTCGAAACCGCGGTCATCGACGGTAAGCTTGTCCGCGTCG
>JBBQHG010000159.1:0-6272 GCA_038323755.1 Sphingomonadales bacterium | reverse complement strand
GGTCGTCACGAACATCACGTCGGACAGATCGATGTCGATCTCCAGATAATGGTCCTGGAACTTCGAATTCTGCTCCGGATCAAGCACCTCAAGCAGCGCCGATGCCGGATCGCCGCGGAAATCCTGGCCAAGCTTGTCGATCTCGTCGAGCAGGAACAGCGGGTTGCTGGTCCCCGCCTTGCGCAGGTTGGTGACGATCTTGCCCGGCAGCGAGCCGATATAGGTGCGGCGGTGGCCCCTGATCTCGGCCTCGTCGCGCACCCCGCCCAGCGACTGACGAACGAATTCGCGCCCGCACGCCTTGGCGATCGACTTGCCAAGCGAGGTCTTGCCAACGCCCGGCGGGCCGACGAGGCACAGAATCGGCCCCTTCAGCTTGTTGGTGCGCGCCTGCACCGCCAGATATTCGACGATCCGGTCCTTGACCTTCTCCAGCGCATAATGGTCCTCGTCGAGCACCGCCTGTGCCGCTGCGATATCCTTCTTCAGCTTGGATTTCTTGCCCCATGGCAGGCCCAGCAGCACATCCAGATAATTGCGCACGACCGTCGCCTCGGCCGACATCGGCGCCATCGTCTTGAGTTTCTTCAACTCCTGCGTCGCCTTCGTACGCGCTTCCTTGGACAGCTTCAGCGTGGCGATCTTCTGGGTCAGCTCGGCGATCTCATCGCCCTCGCCTTCCTCGCCCTCATTACCCAGCTCGCGCTGAATCGCCTTCAACTGCTCATTGAGATAATATTCGCGCTGGGTCTTCTCCATCTGCCGCTTCACGCGGCTGCGGATCTTCTTTTCGACCTGCAGCACCCCGAGCTCGCCCTCCATGAAGGCAAACACCATTTCGAGGCGCTTTTGCGGGTCGGGTTCGATCAGGAGCGACTGCTTGTCGGCGACTTTCACCTGGATATTGGCCGCAATCGCATCCGAGAGCCGGCCCGGCTCCTCGATATCGCCTAGCTGCACGGCAGTTTCGGCTGGCAGCTTGCGGTTGAGCTTCGCATAACTTTCGAACTGGTCGACAGCAGAGCGCATCAGCGCAGCAATCTCGCGCGACAGCTCGGCTGCCTGGCCTTCGAGCGCCTCGGCCGCTTCTTCCGGCTCCAGCATCTCAACATCGGCCACCAGATGGCCGTCATGCGCCGCCAGCTGTGTCAGCTTGGCGCGGCGCTTGCCCTCGACCAGCACGCGTACCGTCCCGTCGGGCAGCTTCAGCAGCTGCAACACCACCGCCGTCACGCCGATCTCATATAAATCGTCCCGGTCGGGATCGTCCTCGCTTGGGTCGAGCTGGGCCACCAGGAAAATTTCCTTGTCGGCATTCATCGCTGATTCGAGCGCGGCGACCGACTTGTCGCGGCCGACAAACAAGGGCACGATCATGTGTGGAAAGACGACGATGTCGCGCAGGGGCAATACTGGGTAGGAATGGGTCATGAAGTCTCCGGCGGCGCCCGATCGGGACGCCAATTGGTCCTTATATGGTGAGCAGCACGTGCTCATCAATCGTCGATCGACATTTGCCGTCTGCAACGCTCTTCAAATGGACTCCCGATGATCCGATTTGCCATGCTTGGCCTGTGCTTGTTGCTGCCCGCTGCTGCCCTGCCGAAAAAGGGCGAACCGCCCATTACCGCGCAAACCCAGCGCTCCGGCGGGCTGATCAATCCAGATCAGGCGAAACTCGGCTTTGACAGTGCCGATCTGGCGATTGAAGTGTTTCCTGAAAAGGAAGCCATCTCAGCGGTGGCGACGCTCGTCTTCACCGCCAGGGCACCGCTCGAGACGCTGGTGATCGATCTCGACCGCAACCTGCCCGTCAGTGCGATCCGGATTGACGGCCGGTCGCTGGCAAAATCCTCCTGGTCCAACCCTGAAGGCCAATTGTCGATCACGCTGCCCCGCGCCGTGCCCGCGGGCAACCGTGTCACCGCTGCCATCACTTATGCCGGTACGCCCCATGTTGCCGTGCGCGCGCCCTGGGATGATGGCTTCGTCTGGGCAAAAACCAACCGCGGGGCGCCGTGGATCGCCTCCACCGCCGAAGGCTATGGCTGCGACCTGTTCTGGCCATGCCTGGATTTCCCGACAGGTGAGCCAGGGCAGGTAACGCTTCACATCACCGTGCCCAAGGGCCTGTCCGCTCCCTCCAACGGCATCATGCTCGGCACCGATCGCCTTGCCGACGGCCGCACCACGTGGAACTGGCGGATCAAGCACCCCAACACCTATGCCATCGCGCTCAATATCGCGCCTTACGAGGTCATCTCGGGCAGCTACAAAAGCCGCTTCGGCAACACCATTCCGATGTTCTACTGGCATCTCCCCGGCGAAAAAGCACAGGCCGAAGCGTTGTTCGCCGAATTTGCCCCTGCGCTTGATTTTTTTGAAAGCGTCATCGGGCCCTACCCCTTTGCCGATGAAAAGGTCGGCGTCGTCGAAACCCCGCATCTCGGCATGGAGCACCAGACGATCAACGCGTACGGCAATGGCTATGCCAAGGCGGTCGAAGGGTTCGATTGGCTGTTCCAGCATGAATTCGCGCATGAATGGTTCGGCAACCAGCTCACCGCCGCCAATTGGGACGATTACTGGCTGCACGAAGGCTTTGGCAGCTATATGCAACCGCTCTACGGCCAGTGGCGCGAGGGCGATGCCCGCTATGCCGCTATGATGGACCTGCAGCGCGCCAAGATCGAGAACCGCGCCCCACTCGTCTCCGGCATCGTCCGGACCGAGGAGGATGTCTATGAAGAAGCCAGGGGCGGTCCCGCCAGCGACATTTATTACAAGGGCAGCTGGACGCTCCACACGCTACGCTGGCTGATCGGCGATGCCGCCTTCTTCGAATCGATCCGTCGTCTGGTGTTTGGGCGGCCCGATCCGCTGCCCGGCAATTTCGCCCCGCGCTTCGGCTCCTCGGCAGAGTTTGAGCGGATCGTCGATCAGGTCACCGGCAGGGATTATGGCTGGTTCTTCGCGACCTATCTGCACCAGGCCAAATTGCCGGATCTGGTGGCGACCTCCCGCGGCGGAGCGCTCGATCTGCGCTGGCAGGATGCCGGCGCCGGTTTCGTCATGCCCGTCGAGGTGCAGATCAACGGCCAGACAAGCCGGGTCGACATGCCGGGCGGTCGCGGCAGTGTGGCGGTGCCGCCGGGCGCGCATATCGTGGTTGATCCGCAGGCCCGACTATTGCGCCGGTCGCTGGCAGTGGAGGCACTGCAGACCTATCGTCAGCAATTGGGCAGGGGCTCCTGATTGGCGCTTGCGTGAGTGCGCCGCGAACTGTATTATAACTGCAATACAGCGAAAGGCGACTGCCATGCTCTTCATGCCTGATCCGGTTGCGTTGCCCGGGCTGCTGGCCCTCGGAATCGGCGGGGTGGCGTTTTTTGCGGCGCTGTTCGCGGCGCGGAGGCGTGGCCGCAAGGACCAGCCCGATAGCGGCGGCAGGCGTGATCCGCGGTCGATTGCCTGGATCCTGCTCCAGGGCGTGGCCATCGGATTTGCAGGCTTGGGCCGGATCGACGCCAGCCTTGATCCCGCCACGCCAACCGCCCTCGCCAGCGGCGCCATCGTCCTTATCTTGATGCTGGCTGCGGTGTTCCTGTTCGATTGGTCCTCGCGCACCATGGGTCGCAACTGGGCGCTCGTCGCCCGCACGCGCGGCGATGCCAGCCTGGTGACCAACGGACCCTTCGCCTATGTCCGCAACCCCATCTATGTCGCGCTGGGGCTGTTCATGGTCGCGATGGCCATCGCCTATGGCCACACCCGCAATCTCTATTTGGCAGTGCCGCTTTATTGCCTCGCCACCTGGCTGCGCGTGTCGCTGGAGGAAAAGGTGCTGCGCGCCGAATTCGGTGCCGCCTATGATGCCTATGCTGCCCGCGTCAGGCGGTTTGTGCCCGGGCTGATCTGATTGCGATCTGATATGGCCCAAAGCGCGGGGTGACGGGCGCGAACCAACGCCCTAGAGCAGCGCCATGTCTGCCCCCACGCCATCGTCAGTCCAGGTCAAAATCTGTGGCCTGTCCACGCCTGCAACGCTTGACGCCGCGGTCGCGCATGGGGCGAGCCACATCGGGCTGATGTTCTTTGCGCCGTCTCCGCGCCATCTGGGCTTTGGTCAGGCAGCCGCGCTGGCCATGCGCGTGCCAGGGCACGTCCAGCGCGTCGGCGTGTTCGTCGATCCCGATGATGCCTTTCTTGACGCGGCGATCAGCGCCGGCAGCCTTTCGACGCTGCAGTTGCACAAAGTCACGCCTGCTCGGTCGGCCGCCATCGGCCAGCGCACCGGCCTTGCCATTTGGGCCACGGTGGCCGTGCGTGCGCGCGCAGATCTGGACGCGGCGCGCAGCTTTGTCGGCGCCGCCGATCGACTTCTCTACGATGCCAAGACGCCTGAAGGATCGCTGCTGCCCGGCGGCATGGGCGTCCGCTTCGACTGGGCCCTGCTCGATGATTTTCGCCACCCGATGCCCTGGGCGCTCTCAGGCGGCCTCACGCCCGACAATGTGGCAGAAGCCATCGCCCTCACCCGCGCCGAACTGGTAGACGTGTCCTCCGGCGTGGAAACCGCGCCCGGCATCAAGGATATGGACAAGATCGCCGCCTTCCTTAAAGCAACAAAGTCATCATGAACGCTCCCACCACCACCCCCAATTCCTTCCGCGCCCAGCCGGACGATCGCGGCCATTTCGGTGACTTTGGCGGCCGCTACGTCGCTGAAACGCTGATGCCGCTCATCCTCGAGCTCGAGGCCGAGTATAACCGCGCCAAGGCCGATCCCGCCTTCCATGCGCAGTTCGATGATCTGCTCGAACATTATGTCGGGCGCCCCAGCCCGCTTTATTATGCCGAGCGGCTCACCGAGGAACTGCGCAAGGGTGCAGCGCCCGGCATGGGCGCACAAATCTGGTTCAAGCGCGATGAGCTCAATCACACCGGCGCGCACAAGATCAACAATTGCGTCGGGCAAATCCTGCTCGCGATGCGCATGGGCAAGACGCGGATCATCGCCGAAACCGGCGCCGGCCAGCATGGCGTGGCGACCGCCACCGTAGCGGCGCGCTTCGGCCTGCCGTGCACCATCTACATGGGCTCGCGCGACATTGCCCGCCAGGCGCCCAATGTGTTCCGCATGAAGCTGCTGGGCGCCGAGGTCCGCGCTGTGGAGAGCGGCTCGAAAACGCTCAAGGACGCGATGAACGACGCCCTGCGTGACTGGGTGACCAATGTGCACGACACCTTCTACATCATTGGCACCGCGGCCGGGCCGCACCCCTACCCGGCGATGGTGCGCGACTTCCAGAGCGTGATCGGCACCGAAGCCCGGGCACAGATCCTCGAAGCCGAGGGCCGGTTGCCCGATATGCTGGTCGCGGCCATCGGCGGCGGCTCGAACGCCATCGGGCTGTTCCACCCGTTTCTCGTCGATGCCTGCGTGCGGATGGTGGGCGTGGAAGCCTCGGGCCATGGGCTCGAGTCGGGTGCGCACGCCGCCTCGCTGGCGGGCGGTCGGCCTGGCGTGCTCCATGGCAACAAGACGATGCTGCTGCAGGATGAGGACGGGCAGATCACCGAAGCGCACAGCATTTCGGCGGGGCTCGACTATCCGGGCATCGGCCCCGAGCATGCCTGGCTTCATGCGATCGGCCGGGTGGAATATCAGGCGGCGACCGACCACGAAGCGCTCGAGGCGTTCAAGCTGTTGTGCGCGATCGAGGGCATCATCCCGGCACTCGAACCGAGCCATGCGCTGGCGGCGATTGCGCGGATGGCACCGACGATGGCAGCGGACCAGCTGATTGTCGCCAATCTGTGCGGGCGTGGCGACAAGGACATTTTCACTGTCGCCGAAGCCCTGGGGGTGACGCTTTGAACGACCGGCTTTCTACCCGTTTCGCGGCGTGCCGGGCGGAGAACCGCGCGGCGTTGGTGACCTTCGTGACCGCGGGCGATCCCGACCTCGAAACCTCCGCCGCCATCCTTGCCGCCCTGCCGGCGGCGGGTGCCGATATCATCGAGATCGGCATGCCGTTCACCGATCCGATGGCCGATGGTGCCGCGATCCAGGCGGGCAATTTGCGTAGCTTGGCCGGCGGCACGCGGCTGCGCGATGTGCTGGCGATGGTGCGGACGTTCCGCGCGTCCGATGCCGATACGCCGCTCATCCTGATGGGCTATTTCAACCCGATCCTGGCCTATGGCCCGGCGCGTTTTGCCGCCGATGCCGCTGTGGCCGGCCTCGATGGCACGATCGTTGTCGATCT
>JBBQHG010000158.1:0-6385 GCA_038323755.1 Sphingomonadales bacterium | reverse complement strand
CAGTCCCGACGAAAGGGATCCATCGTGAATTGAAATCGGTCCTGAAAGGGCGTCGTCACCGTCATCGTCGCCAGATCAATCGTGATCGGGTCGGTCTCGGCAACGGTCATCAACCGGTCGATCGCGTCCTGCGGCAGCACCACCGTCACCATACCGTTCTTGAAGGCATTGCCTGAGAAGATATCGGAGAAGGACGGCGCGATCACCGCCTTCACGCCCATGTCCATCAGCGCCCACACCGCATGCTCGCGGCTCGATCCGCAGCCGAAATTGTCGCCGGCGATGATGATCTTGGCACCCGCATGAGTCGGTTCATCGAACACATTGCCAGCGACCCGGCGGATCGTCTCAAAAGCATGCCGACCAAGCCCGGTGCGTGTCACGGTCTTCAAATGTTCGGCGGCAATGATCACGTCGGTGTCGATATTGGCCGCACCAAAGGGATAGGCCTTGCCGTCCACCCGATCGATCGGTGTCATGCCATCATCTCCCGCACATCGCTCAACCGGCCGTTCACCGCAGCAGCGGCTGCCATGGCCGGAGACAATAAGTGCGTGCGTGCGCCCGGCCCCTGTCGGCCAACGAAATTGCGGTTGGAGGTAGAGGCGCAGCGCTCACCCGGCGGCACTTTGTCCGGGTTCATGCCCAGGCACATCGAACACCCCGGTTCACGCCATTCGAAGCCGGCCTCTATAAAGATGCGGTCGAGCCCTTCCGCCTCCGCCTGCCGCTTGACCAGGCCCGATCCCGGCACGACCAGCGCCTGCCGGATGCGGGCATCGATCCGCCGCCCTTTTAGTACCGAGGCCGCCGCGCGCAAATCCTCGATCCGGCTGTTGGTGCAGCTACCGATGAAGATGTTGTCGACGGTAATGTCGCTGATCGCCGTGCCAGGCGTCAGCCCCATATAGTCGAGCGCGCGGATCGCGGCGCTCCGCCGCGCGGGATCGGCAAAGCTCTCCGGATCGGGCACGCGCCCGGCAATGTCGATCACATCGTCAAGGCTGGTGCCCCAGGTGACGGTCGGGCCAATGTCTGCTGCGTTAAAGTACAGGCTCTTGTCGAAGCGCGCCCCGGCATCGGTTGCCAGCGTGCGCCAGTGCGCGACCATCCGGTCCCAGGCCTCGCCCTTGGGCGCCATGGGTCGATCCCGTAGATAGGCAAAGGTCAACTCGTCAGGCGCGACCAATCCTGATCGCGCGCCAGCCTCGATCGACATATTGCACACCGTCAGCCGTCCCTCGATGCTCATCGCCTCGAAGGTGGAACCACGATATTCGATGACATGGCCGGTGCCGCCGGCAGCGCCCAGCCTGCCGATGATCGCCAGTACCAGATCCTTCGGCGTCACGCCAAAGCCAAGCGTGCCATCGACCCGAATGTCCATCGTCTTCGAAGCCGATAGCTGCAGCGTCTGCGTCGCAAGGACATGCTCGACCTCGCTCGTCCCGATGCCAAAAGCGAGCGCCCCAAGCGCACCGTGCGCGGCGGTGTGGCTGTCGCCGCAGACCAGCGTGGTACCCGGCAGCGTGAAGCCCTGCTCCGGCCCCACGACATGGACGATGCCCTGCTGCGCTGCGCGATCATTGATATAGGGCACACCGAATTCGGCGACATTGGCCTCCAGCGCGGCTAACTGCCCGGCGCTTGCCGGGTCGGCAATCGGGATGCGCTTGCCCGCGGCATCGACGCGTGGCGTGGTAGGCAGGTTATGGTCGGGCACTGCCAGCGTCAGATCGGGCCTGCGCACGCGCCTGCCCGCCATCCGCAGGCCTTCAAATGCCTGGGGCGACGTGACTTCATGCACCAGATGCCGATCGATATAGATCAGGCAGGTGCCATCGCTGCGCTGTTCGACAACATGCGCGTCCCAGATTTTTTCGTACAGCGTGCGCGGACGATCAGTCATGCCTGTATCTCCATCTGCACCCGCAGCCGTGCACGCACCGCATCACCAAAGTCGCTGCACGTCGCCGTGCCGCCAAGGTCGGCGGTGCGCAGGCCGGCGAGGAGCGTCTGCTGGATCGCATCGCGGAGCATCGCCGCCGCTGCGCCCTGCCCGAGCATGTCGAGCATCATCGCTGCGCTTTCCATCATGCCCGCGGGGTTCGCGCGGTTCTGCCCGGCTATGTCAGGGGCCGAACCATGGATCGGCTCGAACAACCCGCCACGCCCCATGCCAGTGCTCGCAGAGCCAAGCAGCCCGATAGAACCCGGAATTACCGATAATTCATCGGACAATATATCACCAAACAGGTTTTCAGTCAGGATCACATCGAACCGTTTGGGATTTTTGATCAGCTCCATCGCGGCTGCATCGACATAAAGATGGTCAAGCGCGACATCGGCATAGCCTTTGGCCACTTCAGTGACGACCCGGCGCCACAGCTTGGACGAGGCCAGGACATTGGCCTTGTCGACCGAGGTGACCCTGCCCTTGCGTCCTTGCGCCGCGCGGAAGGCGACATGCGCGATCCGTTCAATCTCGTCGCGGCTATATTCGCAAACATCGCTGGCGTGATCCTCCTCCAGCACATGCGCGCCGAAATACAGGCCACCGGTCAGCTCGCGCACCACCAGAATATCGATCCCGGCGACCAGCTCGGTCTTGAGCGGTGACAGATCCTCCATTCCCGCAATCATCCGTGCAGGGCGCAGATTGGCGAACAGCCCAAGCTCCTTGCGCAGCCGCAGCAGCCCCGTTTCCGGCGTTACCGCAAGCCCGGCCCATTTCGGCCCGCCGATCGCGCCCATCAGGATCGCATCGGCCGCGCGCGCAGCGCTTAGCGTTGCGTCGGGCAGCGGATCGCCATGATTGTCGATCGCAACACCGCCAAAATCATGACTGGCAAATAGAAGCCCGATATCGAAATGGTCCGATACCATCGTCAGGCACGATATTGCCTCGCGCGTCACTTCCGGGCCGATGCCATCACCGGGCAGAACGGCAATGGACGGCGCGGCTTGCATATTCACTGGCACGTTCTCTGGCATGTTCACTGGCGTTGCCGTGTTGCTGGTATCGTTCGTTTCCATCACATCTCGTTTAGCGCATCAGGACGGCCGCGTCGCGTCGGGCGAAGGGCCCCAAGCCCCTGTCGCCGGGTCCCTAACAGCAAACTAATATTGCGCAACTGGGGAGTTGATGCGATGGAAAGTTACAGCAATTATCAACTCACCCCCCAAAAGGCGCCATCATGACCGATCCCGCGATGCCCCCGCGTGACTTGCCCTCCCGTGAACTGCTTGACGGTGCCGCTCGCGCACCCGCGCGCGCCATGCTGCGCGCCGCGGGGATGGATGACGAAGCCATGGCCAAGCCGATGGTGGCGATCGTCAACAGTTGGTCGACGGTAACCCCGTGCAACATCCATTTGCGCGCGCTCGCAGAGCATGCGCGCGCTGGGATCATCGAGGCGGGCGGCACGCCAGTGGATTTCAACACCATCGTCGTGACGGACGGCATCTCCATGGGCACGCCAGGCATGAAGGCATCGCTCATGAGCCGCGAATGCATCGCCGATTCCGCGGAACTTGCGGTGCGTGGGCATATGCTGGACGCGGTGCTGTTCCTCGTCGGCTGCGACAAGACGATTCCTGCGGCGGCAATGGCTGCAGCGCGGCTCGATCTGCCCTCGGTCATTCTCTATGGCGGCTCGATCATGCCCGGCAAACTGGGCGACAAGGCACTCACCATCCAGGACGTGTTCGAGGCGGTCGGCGGCCACGGTGCAGGGACCGTCGACGATGCCGGCTTGCTGGCGGTCGAAAAGGCGGCCTGTCCCGGAGCCGGCGCCTGTGGCGGGCAGTTCACCGCCAACACCATGGCGCTCGCGATGAGCTTTCTGGGCTTTTCGCCAATGGGCCTGAACGATGTGCCCGCCGTCCACCCTGACAAGGGCGGGACCGCGCGTGAAGCAGGCCGCGTGCTGATGGATGCCGTCCGCGCCGGCCGCAACGCACGCCAGTTCATCACCCCCGCCAGCCTGAAGAACGCGATCGTCGCGGGGACGGCGACCGCCGGATCGACCAATCTCGTGCTCCACCTCCTTGCCATCGCGCGCGAGGCCGGCATTGGCGAAGACCAGTTCGATATCGACCTGTTCGACGCGATTTCACGTGCCACGCCCGTCATCGCTGATCTCAAGCCCGGCGGCCGCTTCATGGCGCCCGATATGAGCGCGGCCGGCGGCACCGCGCTGCTCGGGCGGCGGCTGATGGAAGCGGGCCTCATCACCGACGCGCCGACCGTAACCGGGCAAACCCTGTTCCATTATTTCAAGGACGCCGCCGAAACGCCGGGGCAGCAGGTCATCCTCTCGGCCGATCATCCGCTGAAGCCGCGCGGCGGCTATGGCATTCTCTACGGCAATATCGCGCCCGAGGGCTGCGTGGTGAAGCTCGCCGGGCATGATCGCATGCGTCACGAGGGGCCGGCCAAGGTTTTTGATGGCGAGGAAGCGACCTTCGCTGCCGTCGCCGCCGGAGAAATCGAACCCGGCGATGTTGTCGTCATTCGCGGCGAAGGGCCGGTGGGTGGCCCCGGCATGCGCGAGATGCTGGGCGTCACAGCGGCGATTCAGGGGCGTGGGCTCGGCGATACTGTGGCGCTTGTCACTGATGGCCGGTTTTCCGGCGCCACCTATGGATTCATGGTAGGCCATATCGCGCCGGAAATGGCGCGCGGCGGGCCGATCGGTCGGCTGCAGACCGGTGACCGCATCGTCATCGACGTGGAGGGCCGCACGATTTCGACCAACGCCGATCTCGACGCGCGGCCCCCCGCGCCCCCCCCATCCCGCAAGGTGACGGGCGCCTATGCCAAATATGCCGCCCTTGTCGGGTCTGCTTCGCAGGGCGCCGTCACGAGCGGAGCATAACGCTCAATTCGTCGCGAGCGGCTGGCCTTGCGACCCCGTGTCGGCGAGGTCGGCGGCATGGCGCCGGCGCATCGCCACCTCCACCGCCCGCACCATCTGCGGCTGGGTGCCGGCCCAGGCATCACGGCGGCATTGGCGGATTCGTGCCTGTTCACGCAGCAGGTTGCTGTCGACCACCCGACCGCAGACCATGTTGATGCTGCGCTTGATCCGCACTTCAAGCATCTTTCGTCCCTCGCTGGAGGAAAGGTCCAGCCCGTCATAGCTGACTGCCATCGTCTTGGGTTTATCATCAGGAAACATGTCGCCATTGGCGTAGGCCGCAAAGCCCGCGCCGAAGATGATCGTCAACAGCCCGATCAAGGCCAATAAATTGCGTGTCATAACGTGTCGCCCTTTGGTTAGACGACCGGTATCTGCTTGCCCGCTTCGCTATCGATCCGGGCATCCGGTCGGGCGGCGCCTAGCATCGGCGTAGCAACAAACGCGCGACGTCCGGGCGTCGTTTCGCAGTCGCAGCAATGACGGTCCGGTGACAGCGAGCACGCCGCGGGCTGCCCCCGGCATTGCCAGGCGACGCCGTCATCGCGGACAAAGGTTGTTAGTGACCGGCAGCCTTCTTGTGCGGGATGACATGCATCACGCCTACGATCACCCCGCCCACGATCAAGCCGACAAGCGCCGAGCCGACCGCGCCGACGACCCATTCGGCCAGCCCGCCCATCACCGGTATCGCGCCTGCGACCATGGTCGCCGCGCCGTGGACCCAATGCGGGATGGTTTCGAGATGGAAGACCTCAAGTCCGTGGACGATGATCCCGCCGCCTACCCACAGCATGGCGGCCGTGCCGATCGTCGCCAGCGCTTCGAGCAGCAGCGGCATCGCCTTGACGAGCCCGCGACCGATCGCACGCACTGTGGCTGTCCGGCGCTGCGCCAGGTTCAGGCCGATATCGTCCATCTTCACGATAATCGCGACGACGCCGTACACACCAATCGTGATGGCAATGCCGACCAGGGCAAGCACCATCGCCTGCATGAATATCGCCATCGGCGGCAGCCCGGCCAGCGCGATCGCCATGATTTCGGCCGACAGGATCAGGTCGGTGCGGATCGCGCCAGAGACCTGACGCTTTTCCAGTTCCTTGGGGTCAGCGATCTCGCACGCTTCGGTGCCGTGGTCGGTGCCGCTCAACGCCGCCAGGATCTTTTCGGCACCTTCAAAGCAAAGGTAGCTGCCGCCCAGCATCAGAATTGGCGTGATCGCCCAAGGGGCAAAGGCGCTCAGCAGCAGCGCGGCGGGAAGTAGGAAGACAAGCTTGTTGCGCAGTGAGCCAATCGCGATCTTGGCGATGATCGGCAGTTCGCGGTCCGGCGTCAGACCGACGACATAGCTCGGGGTAACGGCCGCATCGTCGATGACCACGCCTGCCGCCTTGGCGCTTGCCTGCGCCGTGGCGGCCGCGACATCGTCGACCGAGGCAGCCGCCATTTTGGCGATCGCT
>JBBQHG010000157.1:0-6393 GCA_038323755.1 Sphingomonadales bacterium | reverse complement strand
CCGATAGCGGTGTGGTGATGCTGGATGGCACGCCGCGCGGCCAAATCGGCCGGCGTGATCTGGCGCGCCGCATCGGCTTTTTGCCGCAAACCGCCGATGTCCATTGGGACGTCGATGTCGCGACATTGGTGGCGCTCGGGCGCTTCCCGCATCGCGGGCGCTGGGGCGAGAATGACGCTGATCGTGCGGCGATCAACGCAGCGATGGTCGCCACCGATGTAACGGGGCTGGCCGCCCGGATCGTCAACACCTTGTCGGGTGGGGAGCGCGGTCGGGCGTTGCTCGCGCGGGTGCTGGCGGGGACGCCTGACTGGCTGCTTGCAGACGAACCGCTGGCGAGCCTTGACCCCGCGCACCAGATGGACGTGCTCGATTGCCTGCGCGGCATTGCCCGCGCGGGCGCGGGCGTGATCGTGGTGCTGCACGATCTGAACCAGGCGGCGCGGGTCGCCGATGATGTGCTGCTGATGCGCGGCGGGCGGATCGTGGCGCAGGGCACGCCGGACGATGTGCTGACCCCCGCACGGCTGGCCGAGACCTATGGCGTGACGGCGCATGTCGGGCATTTGCCCGATGGGCAGCGATACATCATCACTACCGGGCGGGGCTGATGCCGGGAATCATGCTGCAAGGCACTGGATCCGACGTCGGCAAGTCGGTGCTGGTGGCGGGGCTGTGCCGGCTGTTCGCCAATCGCGGGTTGCGCGTGGTACCGTTCAAGCCGCAAAACATGTCGAACAATGCCGCGGTGACCGAAGAGGGCGGCGAAATCGGCCGGGCACAGGCGCTGCAGGCGCGGGCCTGTCGTGTGCCGCCGAGCACCGACATGAACCCGGTACTTATCAAGCCGCATTCCGACACGGGCGCACAGGTGATCGTGCAGGGGCGCGTTGTCGGCCAATTGGGTGCGGGCGATTATCAGCGGCGTAAAGGTGCGCTGCTGGGCGCGGTGATGCAAAGCTATCAACGGCTGCGGGCGCGCGCTGATCTGGTGGTGGTCGAAGGCGCGGGCAGCCCTGCCGAGATCAACCTGCGGGCGGGGGACATTGCCAATATGGGTTTTGCCCGCGCGGCCGACATGCCCGTGATCCTGATCGGCGATATCGATCGCGGCGGCGTCATCGCTTCGATCGTCGGCACCAAGGCGGTGATCGACCCGGCCGACGCGGCGATGATCAAGGGCTTTTTGATCAACAAATTTCGCGGCGATGTGCGGCTGTTCGACGATGGCTATGCCGAGATTGCGCGGCGGACGGGCTGGCCGGGGCTGGGCGTGGTGCCGTGGATCGCCGCGGCACGCCAACTGCCGGCGGAGGATGCGGTGGTGCTCGATACCGATCGATCGGTGGGCGGTGCGATCATCATCGCGGTGCCGATGCTGTCGCGGATTGCCAATTTCGACGATTTCGATCCGCTGCGTCATGAACCGGACATTCGGCTGGTGTTCGTGCCGCCGGGCACCCCCCTGCCCGGTGATGCCGCGATCATCATTATCCCCGGCACCAAGGCGACGATTGCCGATCTGGCCTTCCTGCGCGCGCAGGGATGGGACATCGACCTGGCCGGACATGTGCGGCGCGGCGGGCGCGTGCTGGGGATATGCGGCGGCTATCAGATGTTGGGCACCGTGATCGACGATCCCGATGGCGTCGAAGGGCCGGCGCAGCGCGTAGCTGGGCTTGGCTATCTGCCGGTGACGACGCGCCTGACCGATGACAAGCGGCTGACCGAAACAAGGGGCACCAGCCTTGCCGATGGCGCTGCGTTCAGCGGCTATGAAATTCATATGGGCCGAACCGAGCGGATGGGCGACGCGGCGCCGATGCTCCGCCTTGCCGATGGCAGCAGCGATGGTGCCATTAGCGCCGATGGCCTGATTGCAGGCTGTTATATCCACGGCCTGTTCGACGATCCCGCGCAACGCGGCGCATGGCTGGCGCGGTTGGGGGCGAAATCCAACGGGGTGGCGCAGGCGGTGCGGGTCGACAGCGCGCTCGATGCACTGGCGGCAGCGCTTGAGGCGCATGTCGATACCGAACAATTATTGGCGATCGCCAGGATGGCGGGTTGATGAGGAGAAAAGCCGCTTTGAAGCTTCCGGAATTGGCGGATTAGCGGGCCCGGGCGGGCACTATTCCCACTCGATCGTGCCGGGTGGCTTGCTGGTATAATCATAGGTCACGCGGTTGATGCCGCGCACTTCGTTGACGATGCGCGTGGCGACGCGGGCGAGGAAGCCGCCGGGGAACTCGAACGCCTGAGCGGTCATGCCATCGGTAGAAGTAACGGCGCGCAGGGCGAGCACATTATCGTAGGTGCGGCCATCGCCCATTACCCCGACGCTGCGTACCGGCAGCAGCACCGCAAAGGCCTGCCAGATCGCGTCGTACAAGCCAGCATTGCGGATTTCCTCGAGATAGACCGCGTCGGCCTTGCGCAGGATGTCGCAGCGCTCCTTGGTGACCTCGCCCGGGATCCGGATGGCGAGGCCGGGGCCGGGGAAGGGGTGGCGGCCGACGAAAATGTCAGGCAGGCCAAGCTCGCGGCCGAGCGCGCGGACCTCGTCCTTGAACAGCTCGCGCAAGGGCTCGACCAGCTTCATGTTCATACGTTCGGGCAAGCCGCCGACATTATGGTGGCTTTTGATCGTCACTGACGGCCCGCCGGTGAAGCTGACGCTTTCGATGACGTCTGGATAGAGTGTGCCCTGGGCCAGGAATTCAGCGCCGCCGATCTTCTTGGCTTCCGCCTCGAACACCTCGATAAAGGTCGCGCCGATGAACTTGCGCTTGGCCTCGGGATCAGTGACCCCGGCAAGGCCGTTCATGAACAGCGTCTCGACATTCACATGGACGAGCGGGATGTTGTAATGGTTGCGGAACAGGCCGACGACCTGATCGGCCTCCCCACTGCGCATCAGGCCGTGATCGACGAAAACGCAGGTGAGCTGCTCGCCGATTGCCTCGTGGATGAGCACGGCGGCGACGGCTGAATCGACGCCGCCCGAGAGGCCGCAAATGACCTTGCCCTTCCCCACCTGGGCGCGGATTTCGTCGATCTTGGTCTGGCGGAATTCAGCCATCGTCCAGTCGCCCGTCAGCCCGCAGACATGGCGCGCGAAATTGGCGATGAGCTTGCCGCCATCGGGGGTGTGGACGACCTCCGGATGGAACTGCATGGCGTAATATTGGCGGGCATCGTCGGCGATGACGGCGAAAGGCGCGCCGGGGCTGGTCGCGACGGTGCGGAAACCGGGGGCGAGACTCGTGACCTTGTCGCCGTGGCTCATCCACACCTGGTGCGTGTCACCCTCGGTCCACAGCCCGTCAAACAGGGTGCAGCCATCTTCGACCGCGATGAAGGCGTGGCCGAATTCGCCGCTGTCTCCCAGCGACACGCTGCCGCCGAGCTGTTCCATCATGACTTGCTGGCCGTAGCAGATGCCGAGGATCGGCAAGCCGCTGTCAAAGATGGCCTGGGGTGCGCGTGGGCTGTCTTCATCGAGCACCGAAGCCGGGCTGCCCGAGAGGATGACGCCCCTTGGCTGCATGCGGGCAAAGGCCTCGGCAGCGGTGTTGAAGGGGGCGATCTCGCTATAGACCCCCGCCTCGCGCACGCGCCGGGCGATGAGCTGCGTCACCTGGCTGCCGAAATCGATAATGAGGATGGAGTCGGGGGGCTGGATCATGATGCCAGATAGCGAGGCAAGACGCGGCTGACCAGCCGATCCCGCGTCAATCGATCCGGTGTTCGCCCTTGACCCAGCGGACGGTGCCCGAGCTGGAGCGCATGACGACGCTGTCGGTGGTCATCTTGCCCTTGGTGCGCTTGACGCCTGCCAGCAGGGACCCGTCCGTGACGCCCGTTGCTGCAAAGATGCAGTCGCCCTTGGCCAGTTCCTTGAGATCATACTGCTTGTCGAGATCCTTGATGCCCCATTTCGCGGCACGCGCGCGCTCGTCATCGTTGCGGAACACCAGCCGGCCCTTGAACTGGCCGCCGATGCAGCGCAGCGCGGCAGCCGCCAGCACGCCCTCCGGCGCGCCGCCCTGGCCCATATAGATGTCGATCGTGGTGTTGGGGTTGGTCGTCGCGATCACGCCGGCCACATCGCCGTCACCGATCAGCATGATGCCGCAACCGATCTTGCGCAGCTCGGCGATCAGCTTTTCGTGGCGGGGGCGATCGAGCACGCAGGCAACGATATCGCGCGGCTTGACGCCCTTGGCCTTGGCCAGCGCCTTCACATTTTCAGTCGGCGATTTGTCGAGATCGATCAGGTCCTTGGGATAGCCGGGGCCGATCGCGATCTTGTCCATATAGACATCGGGTGCGTTGAGCAGGCAGCCCTCCTCGGCAATTGCCAGCACGGCGAGCGAATTGGGGCCGGCCTTGGCGGTGATCGTGGTGCCTTCGAGCGGATCGAGCGCGATGTCGATCTTGGGGCCCTTGCCGATCGCCGAGCCGACCTTTTCGCCGATATAGAGCATGGGCGCCTTGTCGCGCTCGCCCTCGCCGATCACGACGGTGCCGTCCATATAGAGCTCGTTGAGGGCCGCGCGCATCGCCTCGACAGCGGCGGCATCGGCGGCCTTTTCATCACCGCGCCCGACCAGCAGCGATGCCGCGACGGCGGCAGCTTCGGTCACGCGCACCATTTCGAGCACGAGTACGCGGTCAAGCACCTTGCTGGCCTTTGGCATCAGACATCCCTCAATTTGTTATGGCCGAGCCGATAGGCGCGGGGTGGCCGATTGTCGACCCGTTATGGATGGGCGGGCTTGGGCGGTGCAATCTCGAACAGCACCGGCCACAGCTTGCCCGTGACGAACAGGCGGCGGTGCGGCGCATCCCAGGCGATACCGTTCGGCACGGCATTGGGATCGGTCGGATTGACCGAGCGGGTCAGCGCCCGCAGATCGATGATACCGATGACCTTGCCCGTTGCCGGATCGATCCGAACGATGAAATCGGTCTGCCAGACATTGGCCAGAATCTCGCCATCGACATATTCCAGCTCGTTGATCTGCGGCAGCGGCTTGCCATCGATCGTCACGCTGATCCGCCGAGTTTCGGTGAGGCTGGCGGGATCGAGAAAGCGCAGCTGATCGGTGCCATCCGACATGATGATCGACCGGCCATCGCTGGTGAGCGCCCAGCCCTCGCCCGGATATTCAAAGCTGCCGACTTTCTTGAAGCCGTCGAGCGTCCAGCGGAAGCCCTTGTGGTGCTGCCAGGTGAGGCTGATGATCTGCTTGCCCCAGGCGATGATCCCTTCCCCGAAATAGGGGGCGGGCACCGTCACGCGGCGGCGGACCTTGCCAGTTTCGAGCACGATCTTGCTGATCGACGATTGCCCCACCTGCCCCGTGCTTTCGTATAGAAAGCCATCGCGGATGAAGAGCCCTTCGGTGAACGCATGCCTGTCGTGCGGCAGCCGCTTGATGACCGTCGCCACCTGCACCGGGAGCGCCACCGGCGCTTCGGTTGCGCCGAGCAATAGCAACGGCAACAGGCAGGCGATAAGCCGCATCAGTCGCGCAGCAGCTCGTTGATGCTCGTCTTGGAGCGTGTGCGCGCGTCGACCTGCTTGACGATGACCGCGCAATACAGCGCAGGCTTGCCGTCTCCGCCGCCGATGCTGCCGGGCACCACCACTGCATAGGGCGGCACGACGCCGCGATGCACTTCGCCGGTCGCCCGATCGATAATCTTGGTCGAGGCGCCGAGATAGACGCCCATCGAGAGTACCGCACCTTCGCCAACGCGCACACCTTCCGCCACTTCGGCGCGGGCACCGATAAAGGCACCGTCACCGATGACGACGGGGCCGGCCTGAAGCGGTTCAAGCACCCCGCCGATGCCGGCACCGCCGGACAGATGGACGTTCTTGCCGATCTGCGCACAGCTGCCGACGGTCGCCCAGGTATCGACCATCGTGCCTTCACCGACATGCGCGCCGATATTGACGAAGCTGGGCATCAGCACGGCGCCCTTGCCGATAAAGGCACCGCGACGGACGACACTGCCGGGAACGGCGCGAAAGCCGCCCTTGCGGAAATCGTCAGCGGTCCAGCGATCGAATTTCAACGGCACCTTGTCCCACCAGGTGCCGAGACTCGGGCCGTTGCCCGTGAAGCTCGAATCGCTCTGGACGAGCGCATTATCGTTCAACCGGAAGGACAGCAGCACAGCTTTTTTCAGCCACTGGTTAACGCGCCAGCCGCCGCTGGTGTCGCTCGGGTCAGGCTCGGCGACGCGGGCGGTGCCAGCATCGAGCAGCGCCAGCGCGGCATCGACCGCGTCGCGGCCCGCGCCCCGGGTGGCCGGGCTGATAAGGTCGCGCGCGGCCCACGCTGCCACCAACACCGCCAGCAAACCCACGCTCAAGCA
>JBBQHG010000156.1:0-6396 GCA_038323755.1 Sphingomonadales bacterium | reverse complement strand
CGGGCGCGGGAGGAAAACCCCACCCCCAGCCCCACCCGCAAGCGGGAGGGGAGTTATGCCGCCATCGTCATCGGCTCCAGCCCGGCCAGCCGCGTGACAACAGGCGGCACCGGCACCGCGCGCCCGGGCAATCCGGCAACGGCATCCGCCATCGCCTTGATATGCGCCGGCGTCGATCCGCAGCAACCGCCCAGGATATTGACCTGGCCCGCCTCCGCCCATTCCTTGACCAGCCCCGCCGTCGTCGGTGGTTCCTCATCATAGGCGCCCAGCTCGTTGGGCAACCCGGCATTCGGATAAATCATGATCAGCGTATCGGCGATCGCGCTCAGCGTCTTCACATGCGGGCGCAGCTGCTCGGCGCCGAACGAGCAGTTGAGCCCGATCGTCAGCGGCTTGGCATGCCGCACCGCGTGCCAGAATGCCTCGACCGTATGGCCAGACAGATTGCGTCCCGACAGATCGGTCAGCGTCATTGACAGCATCATCGGGACGTCACGGCCCAGCACCTCGCCAGCCTCGATCACTGCCATAATCCCCGCTTTCGCGTTCAGCGTGTCGAACACTGTCTCGATCAGGATGAAGTCAACGCCACCCTCAAGCAGCGCCAGGGTTTGTTCGAGATAAACGTCCTTCAGATAATCGAAATCGATCTCGCGAAAGCCCGGATCGTTGACGTCGGGGCTAAGCGACAGCGTCTTGTTGGTCGGCCCGATCGCGCCGGCCACGAAGCGGGGGCGACCGTCGCGCGCGGCGTATTCGTCCGCCAGCCGCCGCGCGATTCGCCCGGAGGCAATGTTGATGTCGCGCACCAGATGTTCCGCCGCGTAATCGGCCTGGCTGATCGAATTTGCGCTGAACGTATTGGTAGAGACAATGTCAGAGCCGGCATCCAGATATTCGCGCGTAATCGTCTCCGGCACCTCGGGCTTGGTCAGCGCCAGGATGTCGTTGTTGCCCTTCTGGTCCTTGGCCAGCTTCAGGTCCCCAGCATAATCGGCCTCGACGAGCTTCCAGTTCTGGATCTCTGTACCGAAAGCGCCATCGGTCAGCAGCACGCGTTGCGCAGCCTCGGCGAGAAGTCGGTCGCGTGCGGTCATCACTTGGTCCTTGTTCACGCAGCCACCACTTCGGGTGCCGCGACAGCTGTAGCGCGAAGGCCCAGCAAGTGGCAGATCGCAAAGCTCAGCTCGGCGCGGTTGAGCGTGTAGAAGTGGAAATGCCGCACGCCGCCGGCATAAAGCTTGCGGCTCATCTCGGCCGCCAGTGTTGCCGCGACCAGCTGCCGCGCGGCGGGATGATCGTCGAGCCCTTCGAACAAGCGGTCCATCCATGCCGGAATCTCCGCACCACACATCGCGGCGAATTTGCGGGTCTGTGCAACGTTCGACACTGGCAAGATGCCCGGCACGATCTCCGCATCAATGCCCGCCGCCGCCGCCGCATCGCGAAAGCGGAAGAAGCATTCGGGCGAAAAGAAGAATTGCGAAATCGCGCGCGTGGCGCCTGCATCGATCTTGCGCTTCAAATTGTCGAGATCGGCCGCCAGATCGGGCGAATCCGGGTGCCGCTCAGGGTAAGCCGCAACCGAGATCTCGAACGGGTGCAACCGCCTTAGCCCAGCTACCAGATCAGCGGCGTTGGCATAGCCACCAACCGGCGACTGGAACTTCGCACCCGCCACCGGCGGATCACCACGAAGCGCGACGATGTGCCGCACCCCCGCCTGCCAATAAGCATCGGCAACCGCGTCGATCTCTTCACGCGTCGCATCGACACAGGTCAGGTGCGCCGCCGCCGGCATGCTGGTCTCTCGCTGGATGCGGGCGACGGTGGCGTGCGTACGCTCCCGCGTCGATCCGCCGGCGCCATAGGTGACCGAAACGAAGCGTGGGCCGAGCGGCTCAAGGGTCGTTACCGCTTCCCACAGCGCGACGTCCATCTTTTCGGTCTTCGGCGGGAAGAATTCGAAACTGACAACTGCATCGCCCGCCAGATCAGCGAACAAAGGTGCCTCAAGCGCGCGGCGCGCCTCTTCCAATTGGGGAATTGAGATCGTCATGCGGCTTTCACCTGTTTAAACGAATTGCCGGTTTTGCGACCGAGCCATAATTTCACCGTCAGCTCGCCGCCCTCAAGCGTCTCAATCTGGACCGGCGCCAGGCCGGCAGCATCGAACCAGCTGGTTACTTGTTCATCCGAAAAGCCGAGCCGGGTATGGGCATCGCGCGCGCGCAGTTCCTCGCGGTCATGTGGTGCAAAATCGGCAATCAACAACCGGCCCCCAGGCGCGAGCACGCGCGCGGCCTCGACTATCGCCGCGCCGGGTTGCTGGGCGAAGTGGAGTACGTGGTGGAGAATCGCAGCGTCAGCCTGGCCATCCTCCATCGGCAGCGCATAAAGATCGGCCTGGCGTAATTCGGCCCGGTCCAGACCCCGCTCGGCAAGCTTGGCGCGTGCCAGCCGCAGCATCTCTGAACTACGGTCGATCCCCAGCACCTGCTCAGCTTGCGGACCGAACAGCTCCAGCATCCGCCCCGTGCCTGTTCCGATATCTATCAGTTGCCGAATCGCGCCTTCGCCAAGCACCCGGCGCATCGCCAACTCAACCTCGCTTTCGGCAATGTGCAGCGACCGAATAGCGTCCCACTGCCCGGCATTGGACTCGAACCAGGCGTTGGCCGCAGCGGCCCTGTCCGCCCGCACGGCAGCCAACCGTGCGGCATCCGCAACCGCCCAATGATCTGTGTCGCGACCAGCCCAGGCATCAAACGCTTGGAGCACGGGATCGACCAGCGCCCGATCGCCCAGCGCCAGGAATACCCAGCTCCCTTCCTTGCGGCGCTCAGCCAGTCCTGCATCGCAAAGGATCTTTACATGACGCGACACGCGCGGCTGGCTTTGCCCCAACACCTGCGCCAGTTCGCCAACCGACAGCTCCATCGACTGCAACAACGCCATTATGCGCAGCCGGGTCGCGTCGGCCAAGGCACGAAAAATATCGAGAGCGAGCGTCATATCATGTCATATAAAGATATCTTTATATGTCGTCAACGGTCGCCGCCTAAGACATGCAACATACCCCGCATTGCGTCGCGATGGACCCTCCGTTAGCCTTTGTGCGTTCGCCCTCCATCCCCTTCACCAACATAAAAAGGATATCGCGATGAAGCGCACTACGACAATCGCCCTGATGGCAATGGCCGTCATCGGCCTGGCCGCTTGCAGCCCGAAAGCGCAGAATGAAACGGCCGAGGCCGCCGACGCGATCAGCGCCGATGCTAACGCAACCATGACCGAAGCCGTCAACGATACCGAAGCGGCAAGCGACAAGGCTTTCGGCGCCACAGAAAACGCGATGGATTCGGCTAGCGACAAGATCGGCAATGTGGCCGACGCAGTGGGGAACGAAATCGACGAAGAATAGCGATCTGCAGGCGCATCGCGCGAGAAGCTGACCGATCTGCGAGAGGATAATCGCCCATGCGCCTGTTACCGATGCTTGCTTTATCGCTGCTGCTTACAGCTTGCGGTGGATCAGATACAGATCCCAGCGGCGCTACGGAAAGCGAGGCGCGGCAACTGAACGAAGCCGCGGCGATGCTAAAAGACGACAGCGTGTCGACCAACGCAATAAGTGCCGAGCAAGGCAATCTCGAGAACGGGAATGTAGAATGAACCAGCGTCCTGCGCCACGGCGCCGACTTGGCAGCACCGATCTGGACATAGCCCCGCTCGTACTCGGTGGTAACGTGTTCGGCTGGACCGCAGACCGAGCAAAGAGCTTTGCCATCCTGGACGCTTTTGCCGCCGCCGGCGGGACATTGATCGATACCGCCGACGTATATTCGGCTTGGGTGCCCGGGCACAAAGGCGGCGAATCCGAGACGGTGATCGGCGAATGGTTAAAGGCAAGCGGGAAGCGTAACCTTGTCCAGATCGCAACCAAAGTCGGCATGCTACCCGGCGACGGTGGCGCAAAACTGGCGCCAAAGCGCATCGCAGCGGCCTGCGATGCATCGCTTAAGCGGTTGGGGATCGAGACAATCGATCTCTATTTCGCGCATCAGGACGATGAAGACGTGCCACAGGAAGTGGCGCTTGAAGCGTTCGCCAAGTTAATCGACGCCGGAAAGGTCCGCGCCCTGGGTGCATCGAATTTTCATGCCGGGCGGCTGAAATCGGCGATCGACCTCGCCACGGCGCATGGCCTGCCACATTATCGTGCACTGCAGCCCGAGTATAATCTGGTGAGCCGCCACAAGTTTGAGGGTGAGTTGCAGGATTTCTGCATTACCCACAACATCGGCGTTGTACCATATTACGGTCTCGCTTCGGGCTTCCTCACCGGCAAATATCGCAGCGAGGCCGATCTTGGCAAAAGTGTTCGCGGCGGCCGCATGCCCACAATGCTCGCTGAAAAAATGCCGGTGCTTCAGGCGATGGATGCCATCGCCGAGGAGACCGGTGCCACGCTCGCGCAAATCGCGCTTGCCTGGCTGACGGCGCAGCCCGGCGTCACGGCGCCCATCGCCAGCGCGACCAGCGTTGTGCAGGTCGAGGAGCTATTGGGCGCATTACACCTGTCGCTGACCCGCGCCCAGCTCGACCAGCTCACAGCAGCTGGTGCCTAAGCCGATGTCACCCGACGAATGCGCGCTCCAGCACATAGGAGCCGGGATGGGATAGTGCGCCCTCAACGAAACCCATCTGATCGAGCAGCGCAGCGGTTTCCTTGATCATCGCCATTGACCCGCACAGCATCACCCGGTCGTACTCGGGATCAAGCTTGTAGCTCCCGTCGCGGATGCGATCGGTAATGCGGCGATTATCGCGCTGCACCTCAGCCGACTCGCGCGTTGCAGCCCAATCATAATGAAGCTTGGTAGCTGCCTCTTCCCCAACCAGCGGATCGTCAACCAGTCGGCTCGATAACAAATCGAAATAGGCCAGATCTTCGCGATTACGGACGGTATGCTGGACGGTAACCTGATCAAATCGCTCATAAACTTCCGGGTCGTGGATCAGGCTCAGCCACGGCGCCAGGCCTGTCCCCGTGCCCAGCATATGCAAATTCTTGCCCGGCAGAACTGCGTCGAGCACGAGGCTACCGACAGGCTTGGCAGCCAGCAGCACCTCATCACCTTCCTTGATATGCTGTAGTCGCGACGTCAGGGGACCATCTTGGACGATGATGCTCAAGAATTCGAGCTCTTCGGAATAATGCTGCGATGCCATCGAATAGGCGCGCATCAGCGGCTTGCCCTCAACCATCAGCCCCAGCATCACGAATTGCCCGCTGCGGAAGCGGAAACTGGCCGGCCGTGTGATCGCAAAAGAAAAAAGCGATTCATTCCAGCGCCTAACGCGCAGCACTTTTTCAACGGTATTCTGCATGCAAACCTTCATGAAATTCGGTTGGCGTCACCGCGCAAACCCGCGGAAAAGGACACAAAACCTGTATTTTTGATAGCGCAACCGACCCGGCCACCGTGACCAAACCAGCTAGCTCCACAAGCGCAATTGCAGGATTATCACGCCAATTTCAACGAACGTGTTGTTTAGTCCTCTGCAAAAGTAATTGGGGACAGCCGCCGCTCGCCCTCATTAACGATCAACGCCCGTCCCGTAGGCGGCTCCGACCGCTGCGGGCAATCCGGCCGTAAGCAGGCCCGACACCCAAGGCCGATGGCTGCAGCCTCTCCTGCCAGATCAACACCGCGCGCCACGGCGAGCGAGGCGGAAAGTGAGGCATCGACCCCCAAACCCACGGCAAATTCCGCCCCGACCGCCCCGTAGCGGCGACCTTGCGGTGTTACCGTACGAGCCATCGTCAGCCAGCGTCCGCCTTCCTGGAGCTCAACAAGCTGCACGGTCAGCGATCCCGGCTTCTCAAACGCATGGTGCAGCCGCCAAAGCGGGCAGCGCCCATCGGCTTCCACCAAAGCAGCGTTGCTGGCACCTGCCAAGCGCTTGGACGCTTGCCCCGCTCGATCAATCCTTATCATGAAGAACGGCAGCCCGCGTGCGCCAACGCGTTGCAGCGTGGTCAGCCGGTGGGCAACTTGCTCAAACCCCGCTCCAAAACGGCGCTGCAGCAACTCGATATCATAGCCTGTCGCCTCACATGCTCGCAGGAACCGTGCGTAGGGCATCATAACAGCCGCCGCGAAATAGCTGTTGAGGTGCCGGCGGTGGAGTCTCTCGGCCGCACGATCCATAAAGCTGGCGCCGGCCACCAGGGCATCAATTTCAGCGCGCGCCTCAATTTGGGCAAGCTGAAATGTCGCAGCAAACGCACGCGAGGCTGGATCGAGCAATTCCGATAGCTGCAACTGCCTGGCATGCAGATCTAATCTGCGCAGCATATCTGGCATTACATCGACCGGCAGTACC
>JBBQHG010000155.1:0-6519 GCA_038323755.1 Sphingomonadales bacterium | reverse complement strand
GTGCCACCGGCAAAGTCGAGCGCACCCCAGCCCCACAACAGGCCATGGTCACCCGGCGTATCCGGCAGGAAGTCCGGGCCCGCCCAGTACCAGACCATGTGCGCGATGGGGAAATAGACAATCGTCAACCAGGCGACAACGAAGATCATCAGCGGGGTGAATTTCACGCGTTCCGCAAAGGCGCCCACGATCAGCGCCGGCGTGATGCAGGCAAAGGTCATCTGGAAGATGACAAAAGCGTATTCGGGCAAATAGACGCCGTTGGAGAAGGTCGCGGCAAACGTCGACGCATCGACTCCCATCAGCATGACCTTGGAGAAGCCACCGACAAACGGCGCCGTAACGCCGGTGCCTGCGGTGAATGCCATTGAATAGCCCCAGCAGACCCAGACCAGGCTGGCAACCGACACGATCATCAGCACCTGCATGAGGATGCTCAGCATATTCTTGGTGCGCACCAACCCGCCGTAGAACAGCGCGAGACCCGGTACCGACATCATCAACACCAGCACCGAGGAGATCAGCATCCAGGTCGTGTCGCCCTTGTTGACCATCGCAGCGGTCGGCACGAACGGCGTCGCGGGAGCTGCTGCCGCTGCATCCTGCGCCCAGGCCGGCAGCACAGCAAACAGCGTGGCGCTGGCCATGCCCAGTCCTGCCAGTTTCCCGGCCGTTTTCATCGAAAGCTTCATCATTGCCCCCTTCAAAGCGCGGTCATGTCGGTTTCGCCGGTGCGGATCCGCACGGCCTGGCCCACATCGAGCACGAAAATCTTGCCGTCGCCGATCGCGCCGGTGTTGGCCGCCGACTGGATGGTTTCGACGACGCGCGGCGCGAGATCGCCACCGCAGACGACTTCGATCTTGATTTTGGGGACCATGTTGGTGGTGTATTCAGCACCGCGATAGATTTCGGTCTGCCCCTTCTGGCGACCAAAGCCCTTGACCTCCGACACGGTCATGCCGGCGACGCCGATTTCGGTCAGCGCTTCGCGGACCTCATCGAGCTTGAACGGTTTGATAATGGCGATGACGAGTTTCAATCGCGTGCCCCCCAGCTATTTTTGTGCATGTGCGAAGGAGAACGAAGCAAAGCGCGTGCCAGACGCGGAATCGCGCCAATCCGGAGGCTCAGGGCACCGCCAGATTACTTTATTGAGTCAAATTTTTGTGCAGCTGCGAACAGATGCCTGAAAATTAGGCAGCTAGCGTGCCGCTTGATCGACAATCGCGCGGGCGCTGATGAAATCATCTTCGTCGACCATCACGCGGACGGGGATGAAGAAGGAGGAACCGTCGGCAATGCTGGCGTTGCCATCAAAGGCGATGGCGCGAATATCCTCGGATTCGAGCCGGCCGATCAGGATATGGGCTTCGTTGCGGTCGAAGCGGCCGAGTTCGACAAGCGCCACGCGTCAGCCCGTCACGTCGAGCATTACCGTTTGCACACGCACCGGCAACCCATCGATGCTCTTGTTACGATCGGCAATCTTGGCGAGACGTTCCGCCGGGTCCTGCTGGGCATGAAAGCGGACCAGCGTATCGCGTTCCTTTTCCATCGTCATGCGCGGGACCGCCCAGCCACAGCTCGTCTGCAGGCTATCGACGGTGATATCGAAAATCTGGCGGGTGCCGGGCAGTTTGGGGAAATGGCTCGCCAGCGCATCAAAGCCCGGATCGCCGAGCACATGATAGCTGCCCGTACCATAAAGCCGCAGGATCAACGCGGGATTGTCGAACGCGCAGAACATGATGGTGATGCGGCCATCCACCGATAGATGCGCCTGTGTTTCATTGCCCGATCCGCCCAGATCGAGATAGGCGACGCGATTGGGGCCCAGCACCCGGAACACGTCCATCCCCTTGGGACTGAGGTTGATGCGCGCGCCTTCGGCGGCCGTTGCGACAAAGAATACCGGCTGTTTCGCGATGAAATCGCGGTGCCTGTCGTCAATTTGGCTGAAAAACTCCATCGCCCTGCCCCTATGCCGAGAATCCAAGCCCCGCTTACAGGGCGGTACCGCCTACCGTCAGCCCATCGACCAGCAACGTTGGTTGCCCCACGCCTGCCGGCACGCTTTGCCCGCCCTTGCCGCACATGCCGACGCCTTCGTCGAGCGCCATGTCATCGCCGATGCCGATCACACGGGTGAGGACGCTGGGACCATCACCGATCAGCGTCGCGCCCTTGATCGGGCTGCCGATCTTGCCGTTTTCGACCAGATAGGCCTCGGTACAGGTAAAGACGAACTTGCCCGAGACGATATCAACCTGCCCGCCGCCAAAGCTTTTGGCGAAGATGCCCTTCTTGACGCGGCTGAGCAGTTCTGCCGGATTGTCGCGCCCGCCGCGCATGAAGGTGTTGGTCATCCGCGGCATCGGCGCGTGCTGAAAGCTTTCGCGCCTGCCATTGCCGGTGGGGGCGACGCCCATCAGCCGCGCATTGAGCCGGTCCTGGATATAACCCTTCAATATGCCGTCCTCGATCAGGATATTTTCCTGGGTAGGGGTACCCTCGTCATCGATCGACAGCGAGCCGCGGCGGTCATGGAGCGAGCCATCATCGACAACGGTCACGCCGGGCGCAGCGACTCGTTCGCCGACGCGGCCCGAAAAGGCACTCGTGCCCTTGCGGTTGAAATCACCCTCCAGCCCGTGGCCGATCGCCTCGTGCAGCAGAATGCCGGGCCAGCCGGGGCCGAGCAGCACGGTCATTTCGCCCGCCGGTGCATCGACCGACTCGAGATTGACCAACGCCTGGGCCAGCGCCTCATCGATTGCGCGGTTCCAGGTGTCCGGCCCCATCAGCTGATCATAGAGATAGCGCCCGCCCATGCCGAAGCTGCCGGTTTCGCGCCTGCCATTCTGCTCGACGACGATCGAGACGTTCAAGCGGACCAGCGGACGAATATCGGTCGCGATAAAGCCATCGGGCCGGACAATCTCGACGACGCTCCAGCTGCCCGACAGCGATACCGACACCTGCGCGACGCGCGGGTCTCGCGCGCGGGCGGCGGCGTCGATCGTCTGGCAGAGGTTCACCTTGTCAGCGAAGGGGACAAGATCGAGCGGATCGGCATCGGTGTAGAGATGCCGGTTGGTCGCGCGCGGCGGCGCGGCTTTGGGCCCGGTGGATGGATCGATCAGCGCCATCGTCGCGGTCGCGCGGCCGATGGCGGCAGCGCTCACCTCATTGGCATGGGCAAAGGCGGTGGTTTCGCCCGACACGGCGCGCAGGCCGAAGCCCGATTGCGTGTCGTAACTGGCGGTCTTCAACCGGCCATCATCAAAACCGAACGCTTCGGATTTGCGATATTGCAGATAGAGCTCGCCATCATCGGCCTGCGCGAGCGCGGTCGCGGTGAGGCGCTGTGCTTCGGCGGGATCGAGTTGGCCGGGGGTGTAAAGAAAGGCGCGGGGGTCTGAAAGGCTGGTCATGCCCGGCAATATAGGGGCGTTAAAGGCTGGCGCCAGACGCGATATCGGGGAGGGTCGATTGATCAACCCCGTCCGCCGGGCCGCCCGCCAGCACGAAGCGCCGATCGCAATAGCCGCAATCGACATAGCCATGCTCGTCGATTTCAAGGAACACGCGCGGGTGTCCGAGCGACGCCGCAATCCCGGCCTGCGCACCGTCGCAGACGACTCGAGACATGGTGACGCGGGTGATTTCGGGTGGCGGGTTCATGACATAGCCGATAGCAATGGCGACGGTGGACAGCAAGCAGTGGCCGTTTGTGCACATTCAGGGATCGAACAGATGATGAAGGCAGCGTGGGCGATCGTCGTGGGCATACTGGCACTGAGCCCCGCAGTGGCGGAGGATAAAGCGCCGGCCCCAACCATCACGTCCGTTCGTGCAGGCATGGTCGGAAAGTGGGCAGGCAAGCTCGAATATCGCGATTATCAGGCGGATCGCTGGTTCGGCCTGCCGGTGCAGGTATCGATCGAAATGATGCGCGACGGGCTGACCCTCATTCGTCACGCCGATTTCGACGACGGGCCGAAGACGGGGATCGTCACGATTACCTCGATCGCCTTGCTCGACCCTGCGACCAACCGCGAGCAGAGCGCCAGTTTCCGGAAAGGCCGCGAGACCGAGGTCGAGACCGTCACGCTGCATCTGACGCGCGCGGCGGCGCCCGACCATTGGACGCTTGAGGAAATTAGTGAGGGGAAGGATGATGATCGCCCCGCGCGCATCCGCGCGACAACCACGCGCGATGGCGCGA
Source organism: Sphingomonadales bacterium (assembly GCA_038323755.1). GTDB lineage: Bacteria > Pseudomonadota > Alphaproteobacteria > Sphingomonadales > Sphingomonadaceae > Sphingomonas. The sequence continues at coordinate 2,288 of JBBQHG010000155.1, read as the reverse complement.
CGATGGTCACGCTGAAGGAAGTCGATTTTCTCGATGATGCGACCGAGACCTGGTTGACCCGCAACCGCACCACGCTGATCCGCGAATAGCCGCCCCTTTAGACGGAAATACTTGGCGCAACCGTCGCGGCAGCTTAAGCGACACTGCATGACCGAAGCCGCTATCTCGATCGATCGCCTGTCCAAAACCTATAAGGGCGGCAAGCGCGCGCTTGACGAGGTCAGCTTCGATGTGCCGAGGGGCCAGATTTTCGGGCTGCTCGGCCCCAATGGCGCGGGCAAATCGACGCTGATCAATATCCTGGCCGGGCTAGTCAACAAGACCAGCGGCAGTGCCTCGATCTGGGGCTTCGACATCGACAAGCACCCGCGCAATGCCAAGGTGTCGATCGGCATCGTCAACCAGGAAATCCTGTTCGATCCGTTCTTTACGCCTGTCGAGACGCTGGAGATCCAGGCCGGGCTCTACGGTGTGCCCAAGGCGAAGCGGCGATCGATGGAGCTGCTGCGCGCGGTCCACCTGGAAGACAAGGCCAATGCCTATGCGCGCACCTTGTCGGGCGGCATGAAGCGGCGGCTGATGGTCGCCAAGGCGATGGTGCACACACCCCCGGTGCTGGTGCTCGACGAGCCGACCGCGGGCGTCGATATCGAGCTGCGCCAGCAGCTCTGGGCTTATGTCCGCGAGCTCAACCAGGGCGGCGTGACGGTGGTGCTGACGACGCATTATCTGGAAGAAGCCGAGCAGCTCTGCGACCGGATCGCGATCATCAACCATGGCAAGCTGATCGCCAATGAACCGACCCGCACGCTGGTCGGCATGGCGCAGGAGAAGGTGGTGTCGGTGACGGTCGACCGCGACGTGACCGCGCCACCCGATCATGGCAGCTTCGAGAAGATCGAAGTGCGTGCTGACCGTGTGCTCGACATCACATACCGAAAGGATGAGGTGAATGCGGGGCAAGTGCTCGCCGCGATCCAGGCCGATGGCTTTGGCATCGTGGATGTTTCGACCAAGGAAGCCGATCTGGAGGATGTGTTCCTCAATCTAACGCGGGCGTCGAACCAATGACTGTTGCCGATGAACCGGTTGACGTGCCCGAAACCGCCCGGGCGGAAACAGTTAAGAGCTCGGCGCGGCGCCGGGCCGATACGATCAAGGACTTTCGCTGCAAAAACCTCATCGCCGTAATCGAGAACCCCAGCGAAATCAGAAATATCGGGACCGTCATTAGAAATGTGAATGCGCTTGGCGTTGAGAAGGTTTACGTCGTCGACCCACGTCGCTCGTTGTCAGATGATTGGGAAGATTTGCGCCAAGCGAAGGCGCTTTCGAAAACATCGGTTTCAGCCGTCAAATGGACTTTCGTAAAGCGTTTTGACAGCACCGAAGAATGTTTTGCCCATCTTGAACAAAACGGCTTCCGGTCGATCGTAACGTCGCCCCACGTGAAGGGAAGGACGAACCGTTATCTACACGAAGCTGATTTTACCGTTTTCACGAAGCTCGCGGTTTGGTTTGGCAGCGAAACGCTTGGGATTAGCGACATGGCTGTGGAACGAAGCGAAATGTGCATCAGCATCCCGATGTTCGGAATGATCGAAAGCCTCAACCTCGGCACGAGTTCCGGCATCGTTCTATACGAGGTTACACGTCAGCGCCGCGAATATCAGAGCAAGTATAGACTCCGCGACCATCGCGGGAAGCGGTCAGACCCACTGCCGACCGTGATCGAACCGTCCATCGGCAATGGCTGAGGACGGGTCTAACCATGAGCAATAGTCCTTCTGAAACCGACGTCCTCATTATCGGCTCGGGTGCTGCGGGCCTCACCGCCGCGCTCAACCTCGCCGACAGCTTCAAGGTCACCGTGCTCGCCAAGGGTGGGCTCAACGAGGGCTCGACCGCCTGGGCGCAGGGGGGGATCGCGGCTGTGCTTGAGCCGGGCGATACCTTTGACAGCCATATCGAGGACACGATGGTGGCCGGCGCGGGACTGAACGACCGGGCGACGGTGGAGTTCGTGGTGGAAAGCGCGCCCGCCGCAATCGCGCGGCTGGCCGAGCTCGGTGTGCCGTTCAATATGGAGGGCAATCTGCCGCATCTGACGCGCGAGGGCGGGCATAGCCACCGCCGCATCGTGCATGTCGACGACGCGACCGGCTGGGCCGTGCAGGAGGCGTTGCAGCACGCCGCCGAAATCCATCCCAACATCACGCTGGTGCCCGATATGGTCGCGATCGACCTGGCGACCGGGCGGCATGAGGAGCGTTATTCGGGTTCGGGGC
>JBBQHG010000154.1:0-6594 GCA_038323755.1 Sphingomonadales bacterium | reverse complement strand
CGCGCGGTATGATTATGCGATCGACACCGTGTACGAGGCCGGAATCGCGCTGACCGGCACCGAAGTGAAGGCATTGCGTGCGGGCACGGGATCGATTGCCGAAAGCTATGCCGAAGTGAAAGAGGGCCAGGTCTGGCTCGTCAATTCCAACGTGCCCGAATTCAGCCACGGCAATCGCTTCAACCATGAGCCCAAGCGCCCGCGCAAGCTGTTGCTGCACGAGCGCGAGATCAACAAGATGCACGGCGCGGTCGCGCGCGACGGGATGACGCTCGTCCCGCTGATGATCTATTTCAACTCCAAGGGCCGCGCGAAGGTCGAACTCGCGCTCGCCAAGGGCAAAAAGGCGCATGACAAGCGCGAAACGATCAAAGAACGCGATTGGAAGCGCGAACAGGGTAGAATCATGCGCGATCGGGGCTGAAAAAGCCATTTAGTTGCGCTGGTTACCAATTTGACTGTGCGGGCCTTTTGGATAGAACGGGGGCATCCTCTGCAAACCAAGGATGTTCCATGCGTCAGTCGCTTTTCGTTACCTCTCTCCTCGCCACGACCGCGCTTCTTGCGGGTACCGCTATTGCCCGCCACGCCAAACATGCCGCAGCGCCGGTCGCCACCACCAAGTCGGCTCAACCGGAAATCGGCACCTTCGGCTTCGACCTGGCTGGCATGGACCGCACCGTGGCGCCGGGGGATGATTTCTTCTCCTATGCCGGTGGCACCTGGTACAAGCAGACCGAAATCCCGGCTGACCGCTCCGCTTATGGCATGTTCAACAAGCTGCAGGACCGCTCGCTGGAGCAGACCCGCGCGATCCTTGACGATGCGGTCAAGGTGCCGGGTAGCAAGATCGGCGATTTTTACGCCAGCTTCATGGACAGTGCAGCGATCGAGGCAAAAGGGGCCACGCCGATCCAGCCGATGATCGCCTCGATCAAGGGAGCGACCGACAAGACCGCGCTGGCCGTGGCGATGGCAGGGCTGCAGCGGCAAGGGGCAGGCGGCCTGTTCGGCGTGGGTGTCGGCCAGGACGAGAAGGCGCCCGAGAACTACATCGTCAGCGTGCGCCAATCAGGCATTGGCCTGCCGAACCGTGATTTCTACCTGAAGGACGATCCCAAGCTGGCGGCCACGCGCACCGCGTACCAGGCCTATCTCGGCAAAATGCTGACGCTGTTGGGCGAGCCCGATGCTGATGCCCGGGCCGCTGCTGTCTTCGCTTTCGAAAAGACGATTGCGACGGCGCACTGGACCTCGATCGAATCGCGCGATGCCGACAAGACCTATAACAAATGGTCAGCCGCCGATTTCGCGACGAAGGCGCCGGGCTATCCCTGGGCAGAGATGCGCGATGCCCTGGGCGTGGGCAGCCAGCAGACCTTCCTCGTCAGCCAGCCAAGCGCGATTGCCGGTGAGGCCAAGGCCTATGCCGAGACACCGCTGCCGGTGCTCAAGGATTATGCGATGCTGCGGCTCGCACGATCGATGGCACCTTATCTGTCCAAGGCGTATGATGACACCGTCTTTGACTTTTATGGCACGGTCTTGTCGGGCCAGCCGCAGCAGCGGGATCGCTGGAAGCGCGGCGTGGCGCTGGTCAGCGGCGGGCTGGGCGAGGAAATCGGCAAGGAATATGTCGCGCGCTACTTCCCGCCGGCGTCAAAGGCAGCAGCCGACGCGCTGGTGAAGAACATCATCGCCGCGATGGGCGCACGGATCGACAAGCTCGAATGGATGGCGCCCGAAACCAAGGTGAAGGCGCATGCCAAGCTCGCCGCGTTCACGCCCAAGATCGGCTACCCGACACGGTGGCGCGATTATTCGGCAGTGCAGGTCACGCGCGACAATCTCGTCGGCAATGTGGTTGCCGCCAACAGCTTCGAGTTCAATCGCGATCTGGCCAAGCTCGGCCAGCCGCTCGACCGGAGCGAGTGGTTCATGACGCCGATGACGATCAACGCCTATGCCAATCCGCCGATGAACGAGATCGTGTTTCCGGCGGCGATCCTGCAGCCGCCTTTTTTTGATGCAAAGGCGGATCCTGCGATCAACTATGGCGGCATCGGTGCGGTCATCGGGCATGAAATCAGCCATCATTTCGATGATCAGGGCCGCAAATATGATCCGACCGGCAAGCTCGCCGACTGGTGGACCGATGAGGATGTGAAGCGCTTCACCGTCTTCACCGACAAGCTCGTCAAGCAATATGACGCTTATGAGCCGGTCCCGGGCCAGCATGTGCAGGGCGGGCTGACGCTGGGCGAGAATATCGCCGATCTTGCCGGCCTCACCATCTCGCTTGATGCCTATCATCGCTCGCTCGGCGGCAAGCCGGCGCCGGTGATTGGCGGGTTGACGGGTGACCAGCGCTTCTATCTCGGCTGGGCGCAGGTGTGGCGGACCAAATATCGTGAGCCGGCGCTGCGCTCGCAATTGCTGTCCGATCCGCACTCGCCGGGTCCGCAGCGGACGTTGACGGTCAGGAACCTCGATGCCTGGTACGCGGCCTTCGGTGCCAAGCCTGGGGACAAGACCTATCTGGCACCAGCCGATCGCATCCGTATCTGGTAAATCATTCGGGCGGCCTCCCTTGGGGGCCGCCCATTTCTTTTCTGGCCGGCGCTGCCGCCAGCTTCCCCCTATTCGGAGAGACATTCATGCGTAGTGCGAAAATTCTGGCGATTGCGTCCACGCTGGCGCTGGCGAGCGGTATCGCTTCGGTGGCTATGGGCCACCCGGCCAAGACCACCCACGCCAAAGGCCGGCATGCGGCGACCGCCAAGGCGAAGCCCGACATCGGCCAGTTCGGCTTCGACACGGCAGGCATGGACACCACCGTCAACCCGGGCGACAATTTCTTTGAATATGCCAATGGCACCTGGCTGAAGAACACCGACATCCCCGCCGACAAGGCAAGCTACAGCTCGTTCGACATTCTCCAAGACCTGTCGCAGAAGCGCAGCCGGGGGCTGCTCGAAGCGGCAATGAAGCAGCCGGGCTCCAGGATCGGGCAGGCCTATGCCGGCTATCTTGATAGCGCGGCGATCGAGGCCAAGGGGCTGGCGCCGATTGCGCCATGGCTGCAGCAGATCAAGTCGCTGGGCTCCAAGCAGGGCTATGCCGCGCTGGTGGCCGCAGCAGACCGCAACGGCGTCGGCGTTCCCTTCGGCAGCGGCGTCAGCCAGGATGCCAAGGATCCGGAGGCCTATACCGTCGGGCTGCGTCAGTCCGGGCTCGGCCTGCCCGACCGCGATTATTACCTGAGCGACGATCCCAAGCTGGTCGCCGCGCGCACCGCCTATCAGGCCTATATCGCACAGATGTTCACGCTGGCGGGCGAGGCCAATGCGGAAGCGCGCGCCAAGGCCGTCGTCGATTTCGAAACGCAGATCGCCAAGGCGCACTGGACGCGGATCGAAAGCCGCGATGCCGACAAGACCTATAACAAGATGGCGGTGGCCGATCTCGTCAAAATGGCGCCCGGCTTTGATTTCGTGACCTATTTCAAGGAGGTCGGCACGCCGGTCGATACCGTCATCGTTGGCCAGCCGAGCGCGATCGCCAAGATGGCCGCGCTGATCGACGCGACACCGCTCGACGTGCTCAAGGACCAGCTGGAAATCCGCTCGTTCGACAGCTTTGCCGATGTGCTGCCCAAGAAGTTCGATGATGCCCGCTTTGCCATGTACGGCACCGTGCTTGGCGGCACGCCCGAGCAGCAGGCGCGCTGGAAGCGTGCGGTCAACTGGACGTCGACGGCGCTGACCGATGATGTCTCCAAAGTCTATGTCGCCCGCTATTTTCCGCCCGCGACCAAGGCCGCGATGGACAAGCTGGTGGCCAACATCATCGCGGCGATGAACGTCCGGCTCGACAAGCTCGAATGGATGTCGGCGGAAACCAAGGTGAAGGCGCATGCCAAGCTCGCCGCCTTCGTGCCGCGCATCGGTTACCCCAGCAAGTGGCGCGATTATACCGCGCTGAAGATCGTGCCCGGCGATGCCTTTGGCAACAAGCTGCGCGCCAACCAATGGGCGAATGATTACAACAAGAACAAGCTCGGCAAGCCCATTTATCGCTGGGAATGGGGCCTGGCGCCGATGACGGTAAATGCGCAGGCCAACCCGACGCTGGTCGCCATCACCTTCCCGGCGGCGATCCTGCAACCGCCCTTCTTCGATCCCAATGCCGATCCGGCAGTGAACTATGGCGCAATCGGTGCGGTCATTGGCCATGAGATGAGCCACCATTTCGACGATCAGGGATCGAAATTCGATGCCAAGGGCAAGCTCACCCAGTGGTGGACCGATGCCGATATCGCTGCCTTCAAGGCGCGCACGGACAAGCTCGTGGCGGAATATGATGCCTATGAGCCGCTGCCCGGCATGCATGTGAAGGGGGGGCTGACGCTGGGCGAGAACACCGCCGATCTGGCAGGCCTTGCGGCTGCGCTCGATGCCTATCACAAATCGCTTGGCGGCAAGCCGGCGCCCGTCATCGGCGGCTTTACCGGCGACCAGCGCTTCTACCTGGGCTTCGCACAGGTCTGGCGCCGCAAGCACCGCGAGGCGGATCTGCGCAACCGGCTGCTGACGGACCCGCATGCCCCGGGCGAACAGCGTGCCTGGATCGTCCGAAACATCGATGCCTGGTATGCCGCCTTTGATCCCAAGCCGGGCGAAAAACTCGTCCTGGCACCGGCAGATCGCGTTCGCATCTGGTAGTCGCTTGACGCTCGCGCGGACGGGGCCAAAGAGGGGGCATGGCATCGCTCCCCACCCCGTCCCGCAATGCACCACAATCTGCCGCCATGCGCTGGCGGCCGGCGCTGCTCGTCGCTGTCGCAGCGGCGGCAGCGGCGGCGACGGCGATTATGCTGCTAATCGGCAATCCTGGTATTTCGGCAGGCTTTTTTGGCGCCGTGCTCGGCCTGTCTGGCGCTGCGATGGGCATCCGCGTGCTGTTCCGTTCGACCGCCCAGGCGGAGCCCGACATTGACTGGTCCGTCGCCCGCGCGCTGGCCGGGGCGAGCGCCGATGCCATCGCCGTCACTGATCGCGCCGGGCGGCTGATCTGCGCCAATGATCGCTATCAGGCGGTGTTCGGCGGTTATCCGACCCCGCCCAATCTGCCGATCGGCGATGGGAGCGTTGCGGCGCTCGGCGCCGCCGGTCGCGCCGCCTGGCGCGATGGCACCGCTGCGATTGACCGCCTCATGGTCGCGGGCGGCCCCGTCTCCGGCATGATCGAGCGCGCCGGTGCCGGGGATGACATGCTGGTCTGGCGCTTTTCAGGGGCACAGGGGGCTGATCTCGCCACGACTGTTGAGACGATGATCGGCGGGGCGATCGGCAACCGGCTCGCCGCCGCGGGGGTCATGGTCGCGCTGATCACTGCCGAAGGGCGCATCCGCACCGCCAATCGTGTGTTCCGGGTACGGGCGATGGGGCATGAAGAAAGCATGATCGCGGGGCATGATTTCGCCCGCTTCCTGATTACCGACGGGCAGGGGATGGTGCGCTTTGAACGCGAGGGGCCGCGCGGCGGGCCGCTGCGGGTGCTGCAAATCCCCTTTATCGACGGGGCCGATGCGCCGCTGCTCGTGGTTTTGCTCGATGAAGAGGAAAATGCCGGGCCCGGTATCGGCGCGAGTGCCGCCGCGCATGTCGCCAGCCTCGTCTCGCTGATGCCCTTCGGCATTGCGCTCATCGATCGCGATGGTCGTTTCCTGCAGATGAACGACGCCTTCGTTCGCGCCGCCGACGTCGATGTATCGGCGCCGCCGCTCTACCCCGGCGATCTTGTCGTCCGCGAAGACAAGGCCGCAGTGGCTGACGCGGTTCGCCGTTTTGCCGGTGGCGCAACCCATAGCGCCGATATGGCGGTGCGCCTGAAGGATCGCCCGGATGAGCCGGTTGCGCTCTCCATCGCCGGTGCGCGCGGGCTGGGCGATGCGGCGGTGCTGCTCAGCCTGAAGGATAATGGCGAGGAAACCCGCCTCAAGCGCGAAGTGGCGCAGGCGACCAAGATGCAGGCGGTCGGCCAGCTCGCTGGCGGCGTCGCGCATGATTTCAACAATATCCTCACTGCCATCATCGGCCACTGTGATCTGATGCTGATGCGCCATTCGCCCGGCGACAGCGATTATGACGACATCCAGCAGATCCGCGCCAACTCCAACCGCGCCGCCTCGCTCACCCGCCAGTTGCTCGCCTTTTCGCGCCAGCAGACGCTGCGCCCGCAGGTGCTGCAGCTGCCCGATGTCATCTCCGAAGTGTCAAACCTGTTGAAGCGGCTGATCGGCGAGACCGTGACGCTCACCGTCAAGCACGGCCGCAATCTTGGCCCCATCCGCGCCGATCCCGGGCAGCTTGAGCAGGTGGTGATGAACCTGGCGGTCAACGCGCGTGATGCGATGCTCGCCAAGGATCCGCACAGGGGCGGCACGCTGACGATAGAGACGCTGGCGGTTGCGGCGTCGGATGTGCGCAAGATGGAATCGGATATCCTGCCCGTCGCTGATTACACCGCGCTCAAAATATCTGACACCGGCACCGGCATCCCGCCCGATATCCTGGCGAAGATCTTCGAACC
>JBBQHG010000153.1:0-6600 GCA_038323755.1 Sphingomonadales bacterium | reverse complement strand
TGTGGCTGATCGTCGTCAACCTGTGCGGGCTGATTGCACTCGCCTTCGCCTACCCGCACCTCATGGTCGCGCCGGGACCGTTGATCCCGGCGCATGCGAGCATCACGACGAACTGCTTCGCCTGCCATGCGCCGTTCAAAGGGGTGGCAGCCGATCGCTGCACCGCTTGCCACAAGGTTGCCGACATCGGCATCCGCACCACGAAAGGCGCGCTGGTAAAACGAGATGGCGATGCGATCGCCTTCCACCAATCGCTAACCACGGCCAACTGCATGGCTTGCCACAGCGACCATAGCAGCCCGCAATTGGTGAAAGCATCGCGGCAAAGCTTCGCGCACGCGCTACTGCGGCCCGACGTGCGGGGCCAATGTGCGACCTGCCACCGTGCGCCGCAAACGCCGCTGCATGCACAGGCCGGCAGCAACTGCGCCGCGTGTCACACCCAGGCTGGCTGGAAACCCGCGACCTTCGACCATGCGCGCTTCTTCGCGCTGACAGGGCCGCACAATGCATCTTGCGCGGCCTGCCACACCGGTGGCGACACCAGCCGCTACACCTGTTTCAGCTGCCACGAGCACCAGCCCGACCAGATCCGCGCCAAGCATGCCGAGGAAGGCATTCAGAACATCGAAAATTGCGCGCGCTGCCATCGCAGCGGCTCGGGCGAAGGCGGCGAAGGTCGCGATGGCGGGGGCGATGACTGACCATGGCCGCTACATCGGGCTGTCCTCGGCCGAGGCAACCCAGCGGCTTGCGGCGGATGGCCCGAACGAACTTCCCCGCACCGGGCAGCGCTCGATCCTGCGGATCGCCTTCGAAGTTCTGCGCGAACCGATGCTCGCGCTGTTGCTTGCGGGAGGCCTCGCCTATCTGCTGCTTGGCGACCTCACAGAAGCGCTGATTCTGCTCGCTTTCGCGACCTTTTCGGTCGTCGTGACCGTCGTGCAGGAAGCCCGCACCGAACATGTGCTGGAGGCACTGCGCGATCTCTCCGCCCCCCGCGCGCTGGTTATCCGCGATGGCGTTCGTTTGCACATCGCCGGGCGCGAGGTGGTTTGCGATGACCTGATCGTGCTGGAACAGGGTGACCGCATCGCTGCCGATGCGGTTCTCATCGAGGCGAGCGATCTCCAGGCCGACGAGTCGCTGCTGACCGGCGAGTCCCTGCCGGTCGGCAAGGTGATTGCGGCCGCGGGGGCCGAACCTGAAGCCCACCGCCCCGGCGGCGACGGCCAGCCCTATATCTATTCCGGTTCGCTGGTCGCGCGTGGCAGCGGCATCGCGCGCGTGCTGGCGACTGGGTCGCGCAGCGAGATCGGCAGGATCGGTCAGTCGCTGGCAACGCTGGATTCCGAAGCCCCCCGCCTCCGGCGCGAAACGACAAGGATCGTGACGTGGTGCGCCATCGGCGGCGGCGCCGTCGCCTTGCTGGTGGTGGTGCTTTACGGGCTGCTGCGCGGCGGTTGGATCGAAGCCGCGCTCGCCGGCATCGCGATCGGCATGTCGATGCTTCCCGAAGAGTTTCCCGTCGTCCTGACGGTGTTCCTCGCGATGGGTGCCTGGCGGATCGGCAAGGTCGGGGTGCTCACGCGCCGCGCGGCGGCGATCGAAACGCTCGGGTCAGCGACCGTGCTTTGCACCGACAAGACCGGCACGCTGACCGAAAACCGGATGTCGCTCGCTGAGCTTTGGGTGCCGACGGGCGAGACCCTCACGATCGCACCAGAAGTCGCGGTCCCGGACGCCTATCACGTCCTAATCGAGACGGCAGCGCTGGCGAGTGCGACCGAGCCGACCGATCCAATGGACATCGCGCTGCATGGTGCGCGCGCCGCTGTCCAAGCGATCGCCCTCCCCAAGGGTGGGCCGGTACATGCCTATGCATTGCGCCCGGAACTGCTGGCGATGTCCAACATCTGGGACGACGGCGGTTCGCTGACCATAACCGCCAAGGGTGCGCCCGAAGCAATCGCCGGCCTGTGCCACCTGACTGGCGAAGCGCTGGCAGCCATGACCGCCGCCGTCGAGGCGATGGCCTTACGCGGCATCCGCGTGCTCGCCGTCGCGACAGCCACCCCCGCCAATCGCAACTGGGCCGAAACCCAGAACGGCTATGACTATACACTTGCAGGCTTGGTGGGCCTCGCCGATCCGATCCGCGCGAGCGTGGTAGGCGCGGTCGCGGAATGCCGCAGCGCGGGCATCCGGGTGGTCATGATCACCGGCGATTATGCCGCCACAGCGCGATCGATCGCAACGCAAGCCGGGATTGCCGCGGGCGACGTCCTGACCGGTGCCGATCTGGCATCCCTCGACGACATGCAACTGGCGGAGCGATTGAAGACCGTCACGGTCTTCGCCCGCATCATGCCCGAGCAGAAGCTCCGCATCGTCCAGGCGTTCAAGGCCGACGGAGAAATCGTCGCGATGACCGGGGATGGGGTGAACGATGCGCCTTCGCTCAAGGCGGCGCATATCGGCGTGGCGATGGGAAAGCGCGGCACTGATGTCGCGCGCGAAGCAGCTGCGATCGTGCTGCTAGAGGACGATTTCGGATCGATCGTTCAGTCGGTGCGGCTCGGGCGGCGCATCTACGACAATATCCGCAAGGCGATGGCATTCATCTTCGCGGTGCATGTGCCGATCGCCGGGCTGGCGCTGCTGCCCCTGTTTTTCGGTCTCCCGCTGCTGTTCGGACCAATCCATATCGCGCTGCTTGAGATGGTGATCGATCCGGTCTGCGCCTTGGTGTTCGAGGCTGAGCGCGACGAGGACGACATCATGGCGCGCCGACCACGCGATCCGGCCGAGCCGCTTTTCTCGATCGGCATGATCGCGTGGAGCGTGTTTCAGGGCGGGGCGGCGTTTGCAATGCTGGCGACAGTGTTCCTTGTCGAGACGTGGGAAGCGATGCCGGAGATCGAGCTGCGTGCACTCATCTTCTTCGCGCTGATCGCCGAGATCCTTGCCCTAATCCTCATCAATCGGTCCTTTAGCGCCTCTCTTGGCAAGGCGCTGACGCGCCATAATGCCGCGCTCCGCTATGTGGTCGTTGCGGTGGTTGTGATCACCAGTCTGATCTTATTTCTGCCGTCCGCGCAGACCTTGCTGAAGTTCGGGTCGATCGCCTGGGGCGACATGGCGTTCGCCGGCGGATTGGGCCTCGTGTTGCTCGTCGTGCTTGAGGTGAGCAAATCCGTCGTCACACGCTTCATTCCGCGCCCTGTGAAGGGCTTACCCGCGCGTACGCCGGCAATGGCATGACCGAACCGGTAGCACCGCGCGCCGCGACCGAGCGCACCTTTCTGTTACTGCTCCTTACCGCCGCTTCGATCGCCTTTGCATGGCTCATCGGGCCCTTTATCGGCGCGATATTGTGGGGATTGATCGCCGCGATCCTTTTCAAGCCCGTCAACGACCGACTGATGGCAGCAATGCCGACCCGCCCAAACCTGTCAGCGGCTGCCACCCTGCTCATCATCATCGCGGTCGCGGTCATCCCGGCGATACTGCTGGGCGCGGCGCTGCTCAGCCAGGCAACCGCGACCTACGGCCAACTTCAGTCGGGGCAGATCGACATCGGTCGCGGCTTCGTCGAAGCCGAACGCCACTTGCCGCAGGTGGTGCGTGCTTGGCTAGCGGAGCTCGGCCTCAGCGATTTCGCTGCGGTGCGCGACCGGATCAGTCGTAGCGTCGCGAACAGTGTACAAGCGCTTGCAGGACAGGTGCTGAATGTCGGGCAAAGCGCATTTGCGTTTTTCCTGTCGCTTGGTGTGATGCTGTATTTAACCTTCTTCCTGCTCCGCGACGGGCAAGGCTTGATCGCAACCGTCGAGCGATGCCTGCCGCTACCGGTCGATCAACGCGGGTTGCTCGTCAGTCGATTTGTCGCCGTGGTCCATGCGACAATCAAGGGCAGCCTGATCGTCGCCATCTTGCAGGGACTAGTCGGTGGTATCACATTCTGGAGCCTGGGCATCGGCGGTGCCTTGCTGTGGGGCGTGGCGATGGCGATCTTTTCGCTGTTCCCGGCAATCGGCACCGGGTTTGTTTGGGTGCCCGTCACCGTCTATCTGTTGGCGACCGGTGATGTATGGCGCGGAGTCGGGCTGTTTCTGTGCGGCTTCTTCATCATCAGCAGTGTCGACAATATCGTCCGTCCGATCCTCGTCGGGCACGATGCGCGGATGCCCGATTATGTCGTGTTGATCACGACGCTAGGCGGGTTCGAGCTGATGGGGTTCAATGGCTTCGTGGTCGGACCCGTCATCGCCGCGCTGTTCATGGCGATGTGGGAAATCTTCAGCGATGAGGCGCGTCGCATTGCGCCCAGTCTGCCGATTCCATGACCATGCCGTTCAGGATGACTCAGCTTCTTGACCACTGTGCCGCATAATACAGTGGTCCGGCGGACGCGGCCGGTGGCGTATCCGCAGCGCCTGCATCCAACTGGCTGCAAGCAATGCCATAGATCAAGCCGCTAAGATTGTAGGATCCCGCCATATCGGTGGATTGCGGCTTTCAGTGGCCTGCGCCACTCAAGCCGAACGACCGAACTTAGGGCGAGTAGCCGATGCCAAAAGGCGCGACAATAAATGTCCGCTTACTTCAATCCGTCGCTCAAAAGCTGCCATTCCGGCCTCTACCCATTGGAACCGATCCCTGGCCCAATCCACTGAGCGATCCAGCGATTCAACGAATGCACCAACTCTGCACGCCCTCCTGGCGAAGCATTTCCTCGGCGTCGCGCCCTCGCAGCATTGCCAATGTCGACAGGATCCCGGCCTCCATGCAGGTGGCCGCCGCTACCGTGACCGAACGCGGCGGACTGTCGACCGGATATCCGGATCTCGGATCAAGGATGTGGCTGTAGCGCTTACGCCCTTTGAGCAGAAACCGCCGCGCATCGCCGCTCGTGGTCAGCGCACCGTGGCAAAGTTCGAACACGCCCTCGTTCCCCTCACGGCCATCGGGCGTGTCCAAGGCGACTCGCCATCCAGCGCCATTGGCGCGCAGGAAGGAAACGCGCAAATCACCGCCGAAATTGACCAGCATGGGAATGTCGCTTTCCTGCATCATCAGCAGTAGGGCATGGGAGGCGTGGAATTTATCTTTACGACAGTGGCAGTTCAAAATCGTGCGTTGATGCCAAGCCGCACAGTGCGTGGCCGAAGGGGCGTCCGCTGATCGCGATTGACGATGCCGAAGGGATTCCCAAAGGCAAATCGATTAGCGCGCGTGTCGGCCAGGTTACTAATATCGAACGAGAAGGCTAAACGGTCGCGCTCGATCCGACCGCCAAGTGCTGCCTCGCTATAGCCGCCTTGCGTCACATCGAGCGGCGGGCCGCCCCCTAATTGTGAGCGGCCAACATAGCGTAAGGATCCGTCGAGGGTAGCCCAGTCGCCGGAGCGCGATGTTGAGCATATTGTCGCAGATGGAACGCTTCGTCGTGTGCAATGCTGGGAACAGGAATTCGCTGGTTCGACCTAGCGAGCGGAGTTCTTGCAAGAGATAAAGCGATTGGCGCGAGAGCGGCACCACACGGGCTTGCTTCATTTTCATGCGTTCGGGGGGAATGCGCCAAGCTTTGTCGGCGAAGTCGATCTCGCTCCATTTTCCCTGACGCAATTCTCCGGGTCGCAGGAAGACGTGCGGCGCGAGGCGCAAAGCGAACCTCGTCTCGGCCCGACCGCTGTAATCTTCGATTGCGCGCAGAAGCTCGCCGACCTTCGTCGGCTCAACGATCGCCGCATGATGTTTGACGCGCGGCACGGTCAGGGCACCTCGCAAAATGTGAGCAGGATTGCGATCGACGCGCAGCGTTGCAAAGCCGTATCGAAACACTCGACTGGCAAATGAACGCAAGCGCAGCGCCGTTTCGTGATGACCCCGGCGCTCAACGCGCTTGAATACGTCTAACAGCTCGTGGGGCGTGATCGCGGCGATGGGCCGCTTGGCAATCCCTTCGAGCAATTCCAGGAACCATCGAGCTTTCTTCACCGTCGCGGGCGATTTCCCCTCGCGCTCCATCTTCTGAATGAATTCTTCGGCAACGAGTTTGAACGTCGTTGCGGCGGCGAGCTCGTCCTTAAGCCGGCGCTGCCGCTTCTCCTCGACCGGATCGATTCCGTCGACAATCTCGCCACGCAGTTCGTCTCGCTTCTTGCAGGCTCCTTTAGCGAAACGTCGGGGAACTTGCCGAGCGACATTTTACGCTCAACGCCGAGCACCTTGTAGCGAAACCGCCAGAGGAGGGCACCGGTCGGCTGGACCAATAGAAACAGCCCATCGGAGTCGGGCACCTTGAAAGGACGCACTGCGGGTTTGAGCGCGCGGATTTGAAGGGTTGTCAGCACGGTGGACCACGCCTCCTCAAAACATCGTGGTCCACCGTTTCGTGGTCCACTTTGAGTGATCCTTAGCGGAACAAAATGAGATTTTGCGGGATCGACAAGAGGCAATATAACCCAGATTTCTGCGGTTTTCTAGGGTTGTTCTTGTTATGATCTGGTGCCGCTTACAGGACTCGAACCTGTGACCCCCGCATTACGAATGCGATGCTCTACCAGCTGAGCTAAAGCGGCGCCTGGTGCGACG
>JBBQHG010000152.1:0-6608 GCA_038323755.1 Sphingomonadales bacterium | reverse complement strand
AACTGATCGAGACGCAGAATGTCGGCAACGCCTTTGTCATCATTCGCGGCATCACCCAGAATCGCAATTCCGAGCCATCGGTCGCCGTTGTCGTTGACGGCGTTCAGCAGGTGAACGCTGCTGAATTCAACCAGGAACTGTTCGATATCGACCAGATCGAAATCCTGAAAGGGCCCCAGGGCGGCCTTTATGGCCGCAATGCCATTGGCGGCGCCATTGTCATCACCACCAAGGACCCGACCGACAAGTTCGAGGGGCGCGTGATGGCCGGGATCGACAATGGCTTCGGTTACACGATCCGCGCCGGCCTGAGCGGGCCGGTTGCCGACACGCTCAAATTCCGCGTGTCGGGCTCGTGGCGGGATACAAACGGCTATATTCCCAACACCTTCCTTGGCAAGGATGCCGATCCGGTCAAGGATTTCTCGATCCGCGGCAAGCTGTTGTGGCAGCCGACCGACAATTTCAGCGCCGATCTGCGCGGCTTTGTCTCGCTGCTCAAGACCCAGGCATTTTACTATAACATCGTCACCGATGTGAACGATGTCAGCCTGCCGGTGCGCGTCAACAATGCCGGTATCGACAATCGCGATATCTACAATGTCTCGCTCAAGCTCGACTATAAAGCGGATTGGGGATCGATCCGGTCAGTCACCTCCTATGACAAGGTCAGCGAAATCCTGACCGGCGACGCGTTCGATTTCCTGCCGATTCCGGAATCCCTGCTGTTTCGCTTTTTCGGCTT
The DNA here is from genome assembly GCA_038323755.1 of Sphingomonadales bacterium. GTDB lineage: Bacteria > Pseudomonadota > Alphaproteobacteria > Sphingomonadales > Sphingomonadaceae > Sphingomonas. The sequence goes on along the minus strand of JBBQHG010000152.1, from coordinate 5,863 downwards.
CGATCTCAACCAGAGCCAGTTTCTGGAGGTGAAGGCGATCAGCGAAGATTTGCGCGTCTCTTCTCCCGACGACCAGCCGTTTGAATGGTCGCTGGGGACATATCTCATCCACACCGATCGATATATTTCGACCGGCAACCTGGTCGACACCGGGAACGGCGTCACTGCGGTCTATCGCACGCCGAGCACCAACCCGCGCAACCCGCAGGCGACTTTCCTGGCCGACAGCCAGGACAATTTCGCCTGGGCCGTCTATGGTTCGCTTGGGTATGAATTCTCGAAGCAGTTGCGGATCGACGGATCGCTTCGTTACGACCGCGACAATCGCAGCAATACGACGCTTACGCCCACCGCCTTCATCCCGGTCGTGACCGGCTTCCCGGCGGGAACGACCGGCCAGGTCCGTGACCGGTCATTTTCGGCGTGGCAACCCAAAGTTACGGTGACCTGGAAGCCAGTCAAGAATTTGACGCTCTATGGCGGTTTCAGCCGTGGCTTCCGCTCCGGCGGCTTCAACCAGACCGGCGTGGGCGCCGTCGCGGCGGGCACTGGCGTCGTCGGTGTCAGTGATATCTATCAGGCCGAAACGGCGAACACCTTCGAGGTCGGCTTCAAGAGCACCCTGTTCGACAATCTGCTGACCTTCAATGGAAGCGCCTATACAACCCAGTCGAAGAACGGTTATTTCTTCGTCTTCCTCGCCGCCAACTCGACACAGAATCTGGGCAATGTGCCCGAGACGCGGTTGCGCGGGTTCGAGCTTGAAAGTGCCATCCACCCAGCACGCGGGCTCGATTTCAATGTCGGGCTTGGCTTTACCTATTCGAAGATCAAGAGCTTCCCCGACCCAACCGTGATCGGCAATGAAGCGCCCTTTATCTCGCGCTACACGCTCAATGTCGGTGGGCAATATGAAACCCGGATCAACGGCGGCGACCTCAAGGCGCGGCTGCGCGTCGATTATCGCCGCACCGGCCGCACCTGGTTCGACGTGACGAATTCGACGTCGCGTAACCCGGTCGATCTGGTCGATACGCGCCTGTCGCTTGATGGCGGCAAATGGTCGATCACCGCCTTCGCCAGCAATGTGTTCGACAAGAAGTATAATGCCGAATTTTCGCCCGGCGGCTTCGTGTTCAAGGCCCGGCCACGGATTTTCGGGATTGAAGGCACCGTCAAATTCTAAACGGCAGGTCGCAGTGAAGTGCCGTGTTGAGGAGAAATATGTGAGCCGCGTCCTGATCCTCTATTACTCCTCATACGGCCATGTCGAAACAATGGCGCGCGCGGTGGCAGAGGGCGTCCGCGCCGTTCCGGGCTGCGAGGCCGTGCTCAGGCGCGTGCCGGAGATTATGGCTGAAGACGCCGCGAAAGCCGCGGGCATGAAGCTTGATCAGGCCGCGCCCATCGCGACGCCAGACGAGCTGGCCGACTATGATGCCATCATCTTCGGCACGTCGACGCGCTTCGGCAATATGGCAGCGCAGATGCGCAATTTCCTCGATCAGACCGGGGGGCTATGGGCGCGCGGCGCGCTGATAGGCAAGGTCGGCAGCGTCTTCGCCAGCACCGCCAGTCAGCATGGCGGGCAGGAAACGACTATCACCTCATTTCACACCACGCTGCTCCACCACGGGATGGTCGTGGTCGGCCTGCCCTACAGCTTTGCCGGCAACACGATCATGACCGAGATCAGCGGTGGCACACCCTATGGCGCAACGACGATTGCCGGCGGCGATGGCAGCCGCTCCCCAAGCGATAACGAGCTTGCGGGCGCACGCTTCCAGGGCGAACATGTTGCCAGGATCGCGTTAAAACTCGCCGCCTGACCAGCCAATATCCGATTCGATCCGATAGGAGCAGCACCGATGACCGCATCCCTTCCGACCCGCCTCCACCACACCGCCTATGTTTCGAAGGACCTCGAGGCAACGCGCCATTTCTACGAGGATATTCTCGGCTTCCCCCTCGTCGCCACATGGTGCGAGCAAGAGGAATTATTCGGCAAGGAACGCACCTATTGCCACTGCTTCTTCGGCATGAGCGATGGCAGCGCGCTGGCCTTCTTCTCATTCGCGCATGCCGATGATCAGGCCGAATTTGGCCCCGATCTGGCCCCCAGCCCGTTCCGTCACATTGCGCTCAACGTCGATGCAGCGGCGCAGGCCGATCTCGAACGCCGCATCGCCGAAGCCGGAATCGAACCGCCCGGCACCTATATTCTCGAACATGGCTATTGCCGCTCGGTCTATGTCGTCGATCCCGATGGCATGATCGTCGAATTTACGTGCGATGCGCCCGGATCGGACCAGATCAACGTGGCTCGGCTGAAAGACGCTCATTCGGAGCTCAAGCGCTGGCTGGCCGGGGACCATCGCCCCAACAACGACGTCCGGCATCTGCTCGAACCGGCGCAATAGTGGCGATGCCGGGCGGCACGTGTGCGGCGACGCACTGAATCATGCTGCCCACAGCCGTGGCACTGCAGACCATGATGGTCGATGTCGGGGATGGCATGCTGGCGACGCTGATCGCCGGTGCCGGTACTGGCCGTGACGTGGTGATGCTGCACGGCTGGACGCTCGACCACCGCAACTGGCAGACACAATTGCCGATGGCCGATCACCTGAGGTTGATCATGCCCGACCGACGCGGCTTTGGCAGCTCGACTGCGCCGCCCGATCTCGCGCGCGAGTGGCAGGACATCGACCGGCTGGCCGGTGATGATCCGTTCGTGCTGGTAGGGCTATCCCAGGGCGCGAGCGTCGCGCTGGATTTTGCCCGCCGTCGGCCCGATCGATTGGCCGCCCTCGTGCTGGTCGGCGCACCGCTGCACGGTCTGGTGCCGCATGACGACGCCGACGACGTCATCCCGCGCGGTCGCTATGCCAGGCTCGTCGCTGCGGACCAATTGGCGACGATGAAGGCCGAATGGGCGGCGCATCCGCTCGTCGCGGTCGAACCGGCGGCCTCAACGCTGCTTCGGGCGATGCTCGATTGCTATGACGGCCGCGATCTGATCGTCGAGCCAAGCACGATCACCCTCTCCCGCGCCGACATCGCTGCGCTCGCCATGCCCGTCCTGGCGATCGCCGGGGCGAAGGACACTGGCTGGCGGCGGCGTGTCGCTCAGTTCATCGCTGCCACCGCGCCGATGGGTAATCTCGTCGTCATCGACGGTGCCGGCCATCTGTGCAATCTCGACAATCCTGCCGCCTTCAACGCTTTTCTGAGCGATTTCCTCGCCGTCATACTCCACTGAAAAGGTCCCTGTTGATGTTGCTCCCTACCTCGCTCGTCGGTTCCTATACGCAGCCCGATTGGCTGATCGACAAGGTCAAGCTGGCGGGTCGCTTTCCGCCGCGTGTGCGCGCAACCGAGCTTTGGCGGGTCGCGCCCGAATGGCGCGAACAGGCCTTTGACGATGCGACCATATTGGCGATCCGCGACCAGGAGCGCGCGGGGCTCGACATCATCACCGATGGCGAGATGCGCCGTGAAAGCTATTCCAACCGCTTTGCGACCGCGCTGGAAGGCGTCGATCTCGACAATCCCGGCGTCGCGCTCGATCGAAGCGGCGAGCCCAATCCGGTGCCGCGCGTCACCGGCAAGATCCGCCGCAGGCACGCGGTCGAAACGCGCGACGTCGCTTTCCTGCGCGCCAATACCGACCGGATGATCAAGATCACCGTGCCTGGCCCGTTCACCATGGCGCAGCAAGCGCAGAACGACTTCTATGCCGACGAAGCCGAAATGGCGCATGATTATGCCGTGGCCGTCAACGCCGAGATCAAGGACCTGTTCGCGGCGGGGGCTGATATCGTCCAGATCGACGAGCCCTATATGCAGGCGCGCCCGGCCAAGGCGCGGGACTTCGGGCTCGATGCGCTGCGCACAGCGCTTGACGGTGTGACCGGTCGTACCGCGCTGCACATCTGTTTCGGCTATGCAGCCCTCATCCACGAACGGCCCGAGGGCTATAATTTCCTGCCCGAACTCGCCGACACCGATCTGTGCGACATCTCGATAGAAACCGCCCAGTCCAACCTCGATTGCAGCATCCTCGAAAAACTGACCGGCAAGACGATCATCCTCGGCGTGCTCGACCTGTCGACGCACGACGTCGAGACACCCGAAATGGTTGCTGCGCGCATCCGTCGAGCCTTGCCGCATGTGGCTGCCGAAAAACTGGTGATCGCCCCCGATTGCGGTCTCAAATACCTGCCACGCGATGTCGCCTTCGGCAAAATGCAGGCAATGGCGCAGGGCGCCGCGATCGTCCGGGCAGAACTGGCATGAGCGCCGGGCGTTTCCTCACCACCCATGTCGGCAGCCTGCCACGCGAGGACGACCTGATCGCGCTGATGTTCGCGCGCGAGGAAGGGTTGCCCCTTGAGCCCGCCGCCGTTGAGGCGCGGATCGCAGCAGCGGTCGACTATGTTGTCACCAGGCAGGCCAAGGCCGGCATCGACATCATCAACGACGGCGAACAGTCAAAGCCCAGCTATGCGACCTATATCAAGGATCGGCTCAACGGGTTTGGCGGCAGCGGCAACAGCTATGTCTTTGCCGATGTCGAAGACTTTCCCGGCGTTAAGGAGCGCATCTCGGGCGATGCCGGGCGCAAGCACCGCAAGGCGCCTGCCTGCAACGCCCCCATCACGGTGAAGGACATGACCGCGGTCGAGCAGGACACAAAGACGCTCAACGCCGCCCTCTCCAAGCATGACGGTCGACAGGCGTTCATGAGCGCCGCCTCGCCGGGCGTGACGGCGCTGTTCTTCGCCAACGATTATTATGACAGCGACGAAGCCTATCTGTTCGCTCTCGCCGAAGGGTTACGCCACGAATATGAGGCGATCGCCGCGGCCGGCATTACGCTGCAAATCGATTGACCCGATCTGGCGATGGGGCGCCACACCCAGTTTCGTGACCTGACGCTCTCGCAATTCCGCGACCGGATGATGCTCAATATCGAAGCGCTCAACCGCGCGACCGCCAATATCCCGGAGAGCCAGCTTCGTATGCACATGTGCTGGGGCAATTATCCGGGGCCGCACCACTGTGACGTGCCTTTCAAGGACATCATCGATCTCGTCTGGCGCGCGCGCCCGCACGCCATTCAGTTCGAAGCCGCCAATCCGCGCCACGCGCATGAATATGAGATGTTCAAGGAAGTCGGCCTGCCCGACGGCAAACTGCTGATACCCGGTGTCGTCGAATGCCAGTCCAACTATATCGAACATCCCGAACTGATCGCGCAGCGGATCGGCCGCTATGCAGATCTGGTCGGTCGCGACAACGTGATGGCTGGCGTCGATTGTGGCTTTTCGGTCCATGTCGGTTCGGGCGGGGTCGATCGCGAGATCGTCTGGGCGAAAATGGCGGTCCTTGCCGAAGGTGCGCGCATTGCGACGGGCAAATATTGGTAACGCCTGCTCGATCAACGCCGACCAATTCCTCTGGCCACCGCGGCGATAGGTCACAAACTATCGACGGGCATTTGGCACGAGCATTGGTTACGGGGGTACGGCGAGGAATCGTGCTGCAGGCAAAGCAAGCCTGGCTTAACCACGCCAGCGGTCGAAGCGCCGACCGCCAAGACAGGCGCCGCACCGCCAGGTCAGCACTGCGTGACGAGAAGGCACAATTCGATTCGCCGCTTGACGTCCAGCTTGGTGAATATCCGCCGCAAATGCGCCGAAACGGTCCAGGGGCTGATCGCAAGTTCAAGCGCGACCTCTTTATTTGAAAGGCCCCGCGCGACCAGCACGACAATCTCATGCTCGCGTGACGATAGCAGCGTCAATAAAGACAAGACGCCAACAGTTGGCGGCACGTTAATCATTACATCGCCGGAATT
>JBBQHG010000151.1:0-6670 GCA_038323755.1 Sphingomonadales bacterium | reverse complement strand
CTCGAAATACACCTCGGTCTTGCCTGATCCGGTAACACCGTCGAGCACGGTGGGGGCAAAGCTGTGGGCGCTGACGCCCGACGACAGCGCGGAGGCGGCGGCTTGCTGGTCAGCCGACAGGACTGGCTGCGCGAAACCGGGGTCGGGAAGGGGAAAGGGGCTGTCGAGCGCGACCTCGACCGCTTCAATTGCGCCGACCTTCACCAAGCCGCGGATCACGGCATCCGTTACCCCCGCTGCCATTGCGAGTTCGCGGATCAGTCCCTGTCGGCCAGCCAGCCGCTCGATTGCTTGTGCGCGTTGCGGCGTCATCCGAACGGGCAGCTCGCCGGTCGCGCGATATTCGGTCGCGGTGCGGGCGCCTTCCAATGCCGATGTTGAGGCGAGCGCCATCCGCAGCACGGCGGCAGGGGGCGCGAGATAATAATTGGCGGTCCATTCGACCAACCGACGCAAGGGCGCGGGGATCGGTAGCGCGTCGATGACCGACACCAGGTTGCGCAGCCGATTGTCGCCGACCTCTGCATCCGACGGCATCCGCTCCGCCTCCCAGACCACGCCGAGCAGCTGGCGCGGCCCGAGCGGCGCGACGACGATCGACCCAGGCGCAACGTCCATGCCGTGCGGCACCCGGTAATCGAGCGGGCCGAGGGCGGCATTGAGGATGAGCACTCGGGCGCGGGCGGACATAGCTTCCTTTATGGGGATTCGAGCGCCAGCGGAAAGGCGTGTTGCAAAGATCGACGCGCGGGTGCTGAATTGCACAACGGGAGGGACCATGGACCCGCAAGCCGAGCTCGATTCGTTTATCGACAAGTTCACGCCCGAGGTCGCCGCCTTGACACGGGCGCTGATGGCGAAGGCGATTGCACGCGTGCCCGGCGCTACCATCCCCGTCTATGATAATTACAACGCGCTCGCGATTGGCTTTGGCGCGAGCGACAAGGTCAAGGACATCATCTTCTCACTCGCCGTTATGCCGCGTTGGGTGACATTGTGCTTCACCTGGGGAACGCGACTCGATGATCCCGAAAAGTTGCTGGGTGGTGGCGGCAGCCAAGTGCGCCATATTCGCCTACATACGCCCCAGGCCTGGGACGCACCGGCGGTTCAGGAATTTCTCACTCAGGCATTGGCAAAGGCGGACCGGCCGGTTGATCCGACCGCTCCGGGCGGTCTTGTGATAAAGTCGATTTCTGCAAAGCAGCGACCGCGCCGACCGGCTTAGGGTCTGTTAAGTCACGCCCGAATTTGCCATGAGGCGGGTTAGAACCGCTGGGGCAGGACCAATTTCATGAAATTTTTCGTCGACACCGCAGACACCGCCGAAATCCGTGACCTTGCCGATTCGGGGCTGGTCGACGGCGTAACCACCAATCCATCGCTGATCGCGAAATCGGGGCGCAAGTTTCTTGAAGTGGTTGAGGAGATTTGCGGCATCGTCGATGGGCCGGTGTCTGCCGAAGTGGTCGCGCTCGACCATGCTGGCATGATGCGTGAGGCCGATATTCTGCGCAAGATCGCCGACAATGTCGCGGTAAAGGTGCCGCTGACGATCGACGGGCTCAAGACCTGCAAGGCGCTGACCGATGACGGCACGATGGTGAACGTGACTTTGTGCTTTTCCGCCAACCAGGCGCTGCTCGCGGCCAAGGCCGGCGCGACCTTCATTTCGCCGTTCGTGGGACGCCTCGACGATATCGGGCTCGACGGGCTCGACCTCATCCGCGACATCCGGCTGATCTATGACAATTACGGCTTCGACACCGAAATTCTGGTCGCCAGCGTGCGCCACCCCGTCCACATCCTCGAAAGCGCGCGGATCGGTGCCGATGTGATGACCGCGCCGCCTGCCGTGATTCGCCAGCTCGTGAAGCACCCGCTAACCGACAAGGGTATCGAGGGGTTCATGGCGGATTGGGCAAAGAGCGGCCAGACGATCGGCTGAGGCAGGCACGATCCGCCTCGCTGTCGGGGCGATGAAGGGCTAATGTCGCTGGATGCAAGCGGATATCTTGGCCTGGGGCGTCCATCTTGCGCAGAACCGGCGGCGGTCTGCGCATACCGTGCGCGCCTATGTCGCGACCGCACGCCGGCTGCATGATTTTCTGATCGGGCATTGGGGGCAGGCGGTGTCCGCGTCCGATCTCGCTCGGCTGACGGCGGCTGATCTGCGCGCCTTCCTGGCGCTCCGGCGCGGGGAAGGGCTGGGCAATGCATCTGCTGCGCGGGAATTGTCGGCGATCCGTGGTTTTCTGGCATTTACCGGTAGCGAGGGTGCGACACCGCCGACATTGAAGGGACCGCGCGTCAAAAAGGGCGTGCCGCGCCCGATTTCGCCCGACGAGGCAGTCGCGCTGGCCGAGGATGTCGCAGAGAGCGCCGCCGAGCCATGGATCGCCGCGCGCGACTGGGCAGTGCTCCTGCTGCTCTATGGCGCAGGTCTGCGCGTGGGCGAGGCGGTGGGATTGACCGGCGCGATCCTGCCCTTGGGCGAGGCGATGAGCGTCACCGGTAAGCGCGCCAAGACGCGGATCGTGCCGCTCTTGCCGCAGGTTCGCAGCGCCATCGAGGACTATGCGCGCCTCACGCCCTGGCCGATCTCTCGCGATGCGCCATTGTTTCGCGGGGCCAAGGGCGGGCCGCTGAGCCCCGCGATCATCCGCCGATCTGTGCGCGGCGCGCGGGTGCGGCTGGGCCTGGGCGAGCGCACAACGCCGCATGCGCTCCGCCACAGCTTTGCAACGCATCTGCTGGGGCGGGGGGCTGATTTGCGATCACTGCAGGAGTTATTGGGGCATGCGTCGCTCAGCTCGACGCAAATCTACACGCAGGTTGATGCCGCTCATCTGATGGACATTTATCGCAGCGCGCATCCCCGGGCCTAGCGGCTCGGCCGCCAGGTGAAGAAGCGCCAGGCATAGGCAACTGCCGCCAGCACCATGATCGCCGTCGCCGCCGGGCCGACATAATGGTCGAGCTCCTGATAGCGTGCGCCGAACCAAAAGCCCGCGCCGACAAGCACCGCATTCCACACCGTCGTGCCCGCCAGGGTCCAGATCAGGAAGCGCCATCGCGGCATGCGGGAGAGACCGGCGGGGATGGACACCACCGTGCGCCCCACCGGCATGAAACGGAAGACGAAGACCACCCACTGCCCGTGCCGCGTGAAGAAGCCCTGAAGCCACTCGACATCGCTCCATTCGATCGTCACCCAGCGCCCCCATCGATCGATAAGCGGGCGGAAGCGATGATGGCCGAGCCGGTGGCCGATCTCGTACCAGAAGGCATTGCCAAGCACGCTGCCAACGGTGCCCGCGATCATCAGCGGCAGGATGTGCATCCGGCCCTGGGCTACGGCGATGCCACCGAGCCCCATGATGACTTCGGACGGGACAGGGGGAACGATGTTCTCCAGCACCATCAGCAGGAAAATCCCGAGATAGCCTGCCGAATCGAGCAGATGCAGGAAGAATTCGGTCATCGCCGCGGCGCTAGCGCTGGTGTCAGCCGACCGCCAGAAGCTTCCGCTCGATGGCGTCCCAGATCAGCCCGGCGACGTCAGTGTCATCGAAATTCTCGATCGCGACGATGCCGGTTGGGGATGTGACGTTGATCTCGGTCAGCCATTTGCCGCCAATCACGTCAATACCGACGAACAACAGCCCGCGCTTCTTGAGCTCGGGGCCAAGCACGGCGCAGATGTGATGCTCCTCCGGCGTCAACTCGGTCTTCACAGCTGACCCGCCCACTGCGAGGTTGGAGCGGATTTCGCCTTCACCGGGCAACCGGTTTATCGCGCCGGCCACCTCGCCGTCGACCAGCACAATGCGCTTGTCGCCCTTGGCCACCTCGGGAAGGAACGCCTGGACCATATGAGGTTCGCGCCAGGCTGTATTGAACACCTCGATCAGCGCAGAAAGGTTCGCACCGTCCGCGCCCACCTTGAAGATTGCCTTGCCGCCATTGCCGTGGAGCGGCTTGATCACGATCTCGCCATGCTCGGCGAGGAAGGCCCGCGCCTCGTCGAGCGAGCGGGTGACAAGCGTCGGCGGCATGAACTGCGCATAATCGAGCACGAATATTTTTTCGGGCGCGTTGCGGACGCTCACCGGATCGTTGACCACCAGGGTGCGGTGCGCGATGCGTTCGAGCAAATGGGTGGCGGTGATATAGCCGAGATCGAAGGGCGGATCCTGTCGCATCAGCACGACATCGACCTGCTCGCCGAGATCGAGCCGCACCGGATCCCCAAAGCTGAAATGATTGCCGACCTGGCGCTGGACGCTGACGGGATGGGCATGGGTCCAGACATGGCCGTCCGAATAGTTGAGGTCCTCGGCAGTATAGTGAAACAGCCGGTGGCCACGCTTCTGCCCTGCGAGCATCAGGGCAAAGCTCGAATCGCCGGCGATGTTGATCGAATCGAGCGGGTCCATCTGGACGGCGACGGTAAGGGTCATGCGATTGCGTTCCTGCGCGAGGTGATGGCGTATCTAGGGTGCCTCTACCCGGAAGTCAGCCCATCCATGCATGCTCAATGTGGCGAGGACGGGTGCCGGGCGCGATGAGGACCACGTCGATCCGGATATCCTCGCCCTGGGTCGCGTAGCGCGGCATCAGGATTTCGGCCGCGGCAGCGACACGGGCGAGGCGGCGCTCGTCGATCGCGAAATCGAGCTCGGCGGCGGTGGCGCGGACCTTCACCTCGACAAAGGCGATCAGCGCGCCGCGCTTGGCGACAAGGTCGACCTCACCCGCCGGGGTCCGCACGCGCGTGTCGAGAATGCGCCAGCCCTTCAGCCGCAAATACCACGCCGCTAGCCGTTCGCCACGGCGGCCGCGCGCTTCGGCGGCCTTGCGGGCAGCCGTCATCCCCTGAGCTCCAGCGCGCGGGCATAGAGTGCCTTGCGATCAAGCCCGAGCGCCTTGGCGACTTCCCCCGCCGCTTGCGAGACCGAGAGCCGCGTGAGGGCTTCGGTCAGCGCCGTGTCTGCATCGGCTGCGGTCGCTGCTTGGGGCGGGCGGGGCGGGGTGACGACGACGACGATCTCTCCCTTGGGCGGGGCATCGGCATAGCGGGCGGCGAGCTGGGGCAATGTGCCGGTGACGGCTTCCTCGAAATGCTTGGTGATCTCGCGCGTCACCGCCGCCTCGCGCTCACCCAGACCTTTTGCAAGGGCTTCCAGCAAGGCGCCAAGTCTGGGCCCGGATTCGTAGATTACCAGCGTGGCGCGGACCCCGGCAATCTCAGTGATCGCCTCGGCCCGGGCCTGCTGCTTGGGCGGCAGGAAGCCGACATACAGGAACCGGTCGGTCGGCAGCCCCGCCAGCGTCAACGCTGCAACCGCTGCACACGGGCCGGGAATCGTGACGACAGCATGCCCCGCCGCGCGCGCATCGCGGACGAGCTTGTAGCCCGGATCGGATATCAGCGGCGTGCCGGCGTCAGACACCAGCGCGACCGCCTGTGTCGCCATCCGAGCAACCAATCCCGGCCTCACCTGTTCGGCATTGTGATCGTGATAGGGCGTCATCGGGCGTTTGACGCCGATGTGGTTGAGCAGCTTGCCTGTCACGCGACTGTCTTCAACCGCGATTACCGCCGCGTGCGATAGGACATGCGCTGCGCGCGGCGACAAATCACCGAGATTGCCGATCGGGGTGGCAACGATATAGAGGCCGGGTAAGAGTTCAGCGTTCATTGGGGATCGTCATGGCAGAGGGTGCAGGCAAACCGCAACGGCTCGTCTCGTTGTTGAAGAAATTGACCTTGGCGGTCACGGGGGCCGTGGCGCTCGCCGGTTGCCAGACGGTCGTGCCGCGCGGGCCGGTGGAACCCGTCAACCGCCCCCAGGTAGCCCGCCCTATCCAGACGCAGCAACCGCGCGTCGATGCGGGCATTCCCCAGGATATCGCCCGTCAGCGCGTGGCGTTGCTGGTGCCGCTGAGCGGCTCGAATGCGGGCGTTGGCGAAAGCCTGGCCAATGCAACGCTGTTGGCGGTGCTCGACACGAAGAATGATCGCATCCGGATTACCAATTATGACACCAGCCTGGGCGCCGCGGCAGCAGCGCGCAAGGCGATTGCAGATGGCAACAAGCTGATCCTCGGGCCGCTTCTGGCCGACGATGTCCGCGCCGCAGCGCCGATCGCGCGGGCGGCCGGCGTGCCGCTCATCACCTTTTCCAACGATACCGGTGTGGCGGGAGATGGCACTTATTTGCTCGGTTATGCGCCCGCGCAGTCGATCGAGCGGGTCGTGGAATATGCGCGGGGGCGGGGCTTGAACAGCTTTGCCGGCCTTGTCCCCAATGGCCTGTATGGCGAGCGGGCATCGACGGCGTTGCTCCGCGCGGTGGAGAGTGCTGGCGGGCAGGTGGTGACGCTGCAGACCTATGACCGTGCCTCCGGCGCGATCACCGCCGCTATCACGCGCATGGCCAAGAACGCTCCCTATGACGCTGTGCTGATTGCCGACAGCGCCGGCACGGCGGCCGTAGCGGTGCCAATCATCCGCAAGAATGGCGGCGGTAGCGCTCAGGTGCTGGGCACCGATTTGTGGAATACCGACAGCTCGATCGCCAGCGCCGCGCCGCTCAGCGGGGCATGGTTCGCCAGCGTTTCCGATGGGTTGTACCGGCAATATGCAATAAAATACCGCGACCGG
>JBBQHG010000150.1:0-6745 GCA_038323755.1 Sphingomonadales bacterium | reverse complement strand
GGGGCTGGCTGCTGCCGCTGGAACTGCTGCTGCTGCTGTGGCGGCTGCTGAGGGGCCTGCTGTGGTTGCTCAAAACGCTGGCCACCAGCAAACCGCCCGCCGCCATTACCTTCGCCGCGCTGCCGGAAGGCGCCGCGGTCTGCATCGCCCGACTGCGCAAGCTGCGGTTGAGGGGCGCCTGCTTCGCCCCGTTCAAATGTGCGTTCGCGAACGTCTTGCTGCGCCATTGCTGCGCTGGGCAGCATGGCGGTCGCCGCCAGCAGGGTCGCCAGTAACGATCTACGCATAACTACCTCCAATTAAACGCGCGGGCCGATGATCCGGTGCTGCGATGGAGCCCAATTGCGCCTTTGTCGATGAGCCGTTTCTGAATTGAGGTGTCAGGTTAATGAAAGGAAACTATCGCCGCGCCGGTGGCGTGAGCGCGGGGATCTCCCGTGCCGCCTCTGCCCGGTTGATATCGGGACGGGGGCTGCCGCTGATCGTCTCATCCCCCCGCTGCACGCGGGCGGCGAGCTGCACCGCCTCGACAATCCGGGGATAGACCCCGCAGCGACACAGATTTGTGATTGCCTCCCGGATATCGTCTTCCGACGGATCACGATTCTGCTTGATCAGCACCGCCGCGGCCATGATCATGCCGGGCATGCAAAAGCCGCATTGCGGCACGTTCTTGGCGATCCAGGCCTGCTGCACCGGGTGCGCCCGCTCGCGCGAGAGGCCCTCGATCGTGGTGACGAAAGTGCCCTCGATTGCGCCAATCGTCGTCTGGCATGACCGAACCGCCGCGCCATCGATATCGACCGTGCACGCGCCGCACTGGCCCGTGCCGCAGCCATATTTGGTGCCGGTGAGGTTGGACGCATCGCGTAAGGCCCACAGCAGCGGCGTGTCCGGGTCCATGCGATATTCGACCGGCTGATTGTTGACGGTGAATTTGGTCATGCAGGCTCCGTGGATGGGCGGGGCGGGCTGGGACGGTCTGATACCATACGCTCGCCATCGATGACGATCGGGCTCGCGACGCCGGGGAGCCCTGCGCGCTCGATCCGCATCCCGCGCGCAATCACCTGCGGATCGGCGAACACTTCATCTACGCGGTTGATTGGGCCCGCGGGCACGCCTGCCTGTTCCAGTGCTTCGTACAGATCGGCCTTGCGCCAGGTGACGATCACGGCGGTAAGCGCCGCGATCAGCGCGGCCCGGTTGCGCACACGTTCCGGGTTGGTGGCAAAGCGCGGGTCACCGGCAAGCGGCAGCTTGAGCACGTCGCATAATTTGCGAAACTGCCCATCATTGCCAACCGCGATGATCAGGTCACCATCGGCACAGACGAAGGATTGATAGGGAGCAAGGTTGGCATGTCCATTGCCCATCCGGTGCGGCACGACACCACTCGCCATCCAGTTGAGCGCCTGATTGGCCAGCACCGCCACCTGCGAATCGAGCAGCGCCATATCGATATGCGCGCCTTTTCCCGTCGCGTCGCGCTGACGCAGTGCGGCCAGGATGGCCACCGCCGAATAGACGCCAGTGAACAGATCGGCATAGGCGATTCCCGATTTTTGCGGCGCGCCATCGGGCTCGCCGGTCATCGACATGATCCCGCCCATGCCCTGGATAATGAAGTCGTATCCGGCGCGGTGGGCATAAGGCCCGGTCTGGCCAAACCCAGTGATCGAGCAGGTGATGAGGCGCGGGTTGATCGCCGCCAGGCTGGCGTGGTCAAGGCCATATTTGGCGAGCCCGCCCACCTTGTAATTTTCGATGACGACATCGGCGTCAGCGATCATCGCGCGGACCTCCGCCTGTCCCTCGGGCGTTGCGATGTCGATCGCGACCGATGATTTGCCGCGATTGGTGGAATGGTAATAGGCCGCATCCAGATTGGCGCCGTCCGGCCCCGTCATGAAGGGCGGCCCCCAATGACGGGTGTCATCGCCTGCGCCCGGTCGCTCGACCTTCACTACCTCTGCGCCCAGATCGGCGAGCAATTGCCCGCACCATGGCCCGGCCAGGATGCGCGCGAGTTCGACGACCTTTATGCCGGACAAAGGCTTCATGCGAGGGGCTGACGGATGGCGTAAATGACATGGGGAGAGGGTGTGCCCGCCATGTCAAAAACAGGCGTACGGCCGGGGAGCAGTTCGCCGCCGATTTTCTCCATCGCCCGCCGCGACCGGATGTTGGTGTCCCCCACCATGAACACGGCTGCATCGAACCAGCGCAGCGCATGCGCGACCATTAGCCTCTTGACCTCGCGATTGGTCGCGCCGCCCCAATAGCGCCGCGCGAGAAAGGTCCAGCCGATTTCAACCTCACCCGGTTCGGCGCGTCGTGGGTCATATCGGCTTGATCCGATCACCGCGCCCGTCGCGTTGTCGCGGATGACAAGACAGCCGCCGGACTCCAGCGCATTGGCAAAGAACTGTCGGAAAACCGGCTCCTGCCAGCGATCATGCGCGGGGTGGACTGCCCAGATCAGTGGATCGGCGGCGACCGCGAACAGCGCATCCCAATCGTCATCGCGCAGCGGCGAGAGCATCACTGCCTCGCCGACCAAAGTCGGTTGCGAATCGAACGGCGGCGCCTCCTTCATCAGAACGCCGAAATCCCCGTGATCGCCCGGCCCAGGATCAGCGCATGCACATCATGCGCGCCTTCATAGGTGTTGACCGTTTCCAGGTTCATCAGATGCCGCATGACCTGATATTCGCCTGAAATCCCGTTGCCGCCGTGCATGTCGCGCGAGGCACGGGCGATATCCAATGCCTTGCCGACATTGTTGCGCTTGACGATCGAGACCATTTCCGGCGCGAATTTGTGTTGGTCCATCAGCCGCCCGACGCGCAGGCTCGCCTGCAAGCCCATCGCGATATCGGTCTGCATATCGGCGAGTTTCTTCTGATAGAGCTGCGTTGCCGCCAGCGGTCGCCCGAACTGCTTGCGGTCGAGGCCATATTGTCGCGCGGCATGGAAGCAGAATTCCGCCGCCCCCATCGCGCCCCAGCTGATCCCGTAGCGCGCGCGGTTGAGGCAGCCGAACGGCCCCTTCAACCCCTGCACCTCAGGCAGCAGCGCATCCTCGCTTACCTCGACCTCATCCATCTGGATCATGCCGGTGATCGAGGCGCGGAGCGAGAGCTTGCCCTCGATCTTGGGCGTCACCAGCCCCTTCATGCCCTTTTCAAGGATGAAGCCGCGAATCCCGCCGCCGTGTGCGTCGCTCTTCGCCCAAACGATGAAAACATCGGCAATCGGCGCGTTCGAAATCCACGTCTTGGCGCCAGACAGCAGATAGCCGCCGTCGACCTTGACCGCCTTGGTCGTCATGCCGCCGGGGTCGGAGCCGGCATCGGGCTCGGTCAGGCCGAAACAGCCGATATACTCGCCGGTCGCCAGCTTGGGCAGATATTTGCGCTTCTGCTCCTCGGAGCCGAACGCGTGGATCGGGTACATCACCAGGCTCGACTGCACCGACATCATCGAGCGATAGCCCGAGTCGATCCGCTCCACCTCACGCGCGACCAGCCCGTAGGACACATAGGACGCGCCGACGCCGCCATATTCGGCCGGGATGGTCGGCCCAAGCAGCCCGAGCGCGCCCATCTCGCGGAAGATCTCCGGATCGGTGGTCTCGTGCTGGAAGGCGTCGATGATGCGCGGCGCGAGCTTGTCCTGCGCATAAGCGGCCGCGGTGTCGCGGATCATCCGTTCATCCTCGTCGAGCTGATCGTCGAGGTTGAAGGGGTCTGCCCAGTCAAACCGGCCCATGGTGCTCATTGTCTTGGCTCCTGCAATCTTTCGGCTGCTCTTTAATCTTGGAGTCGATTTGTCTAGCCCCTCGCGCAACCTTGTGTCCCCGCGAAGGCGGGGACCCAGTCTGGGCTCCCGCCTTCGCGGGAGCACATGGAGGACGGGAGAGAGACGCTGATATCACAATACCGACCCATGCGCAGCGCGCTTTACCTGCCCGCATCAAACCCCCGCGCAATCGAAAAGGCGCGGACGCTGCCGTGCGACGCGGTGATCCTCGATCTGGAGGATGCCGTCGCGCCGGAGATGAAGGTCGAAGCAAGGACGGCAGCGGTTACGGCCTTTGCCGAGGGCGGTTTCGGCCATCGGCTGAAGGTGCTGCGCGTCAACGCCCTCGATACCGAATGGGGTGCGGATGACCTGGCGGCAGCGGCGACGCTCGATATCGATGCGGTGCTGGCGCCCAAGGTGAATGGGCCGGAGGATGTCGCCCGTTATGACGCCGCGCTCGCCGCCGCGCAGCCGGGGCTGAAGCTGTGGGTGATGATCGAGACCTGCCTGGCGGTCGGCCAGTTACAGGCGATCGCCGATGCCGCGCGCACCACGCGGCTGGCGGGGTTCGTGATGGGCACCAACGATCTCGCGCTGGAAATGCGTGCCCGGTTGACGCCGGATCGCGCCACTATGCTGCCGATCCTCACCTTCGCGCTGGTGGCGGCGCGCTCGCGCGGGCTCATCGCGCTTGACGGGGTGTGCAATGATTTCAGAGATCTCGAACGGTTCCGCGTTGAGGCCGAACAAGGCCTCGCCCTCGGCTTCGACGGCAAGACCTTGATCCACCCGGCACAAATCGACCCCTGCAACGCAGTGTTCTCACCAACTGAAGACGAGATCGCCCGTGCCCGCAGCATTTGTGCCGCATTTGCGATGCCAGAGCACGCAGGCAAGGGCGCGATTCGCCTCGATGGGCGCATGGTCGAGCGGCTGCATCTGGTGGAGGCGGAACGCGCGCTGGCGATGGCGGACGCTATCGACAGTCAAACACCATAACCGTTACCCCGGGCTCGACCCGGGGTCCCGCTGCCTTCGCCCGCGTCAGAAAAAGCGGGACCCCGGATCAAGTCCGGGGTGACGTAAATTGAGGATGACAGCTTCCGCCCCAAATCACGCCTCTCGAACGGCTTTTGCTAGCTCACGAAAGCGGTCGTTAGCTTTCAGATGCTAGTTCATGCGTTGCCATTTCGAATAGGTGACATCGTGATATATTTTATTGGCTTCTCAGGACCGGTTCGAAACTGCCCAAGCTACAACTTCGTGAATTTCGAATTGCAGGATTTTCGCTCCCTGCCGAACCCACAAACAGGTCTCGTGGCATCAGGCCTGCGCATACTTGAGCACGGCGTCTTTCTCGATCCCGATCGCGTGCCCAAGGCAGTCCGCGTGGTTGGTCAAAGTCGTCCGCTTGACTATCAGATGTCGCGCGGAGCGTCGATCGTTTCTGAGCGTTTCAAGTATTTGGTGGAGACCCTCGAGCCGGGGGTTCACCAATTCTTTCCGATGGATATGATCCGAGCCGCTCGTAGC
Source organism: Sphingomonadales bacterium (assembly GCA_038323755.1). Taxonomy (GTDB): domain Bacteria; phylum Pseudomonadota; class Alphaproteobacteria; order Sphingomonadales; family Sphingomonadaceae; genus Sphingomonas. The sequence continues at coordinate 1,405 of JBBQHG010000150.1, read as the reverse complement.
ATCGGCACATGCTATCTCTGGAACATCTGTAACGAGCGAGATTCCGTTGATCGTGCCCTTACGAGCTATAAGCTTGTAAAAGGGGTAAAGTGGCGAACGCAATATGAGGAAGCTGGCTGCGAAATAAAAATTGAAGATCCAAAGCTCGTGTTCAATCTCGACCAGATAGGACAAGCTGGTTTTTGGCGAGATAGGAAACTTTCGCCAACCGGTATTTACGCATCTGAAACCGCAGGTCGCAAATTACTCGCAGCTGGGGTTACCGGCCTCGGCGGCAGCCTGAGGAAGGCTGTTTGAGATTTATCTGTCATTCAAACGTTAGCTAAGGCGTTCGCTCGCTCGAAAGTAACCCGCCCGAAATCCACCAAGGCCAGCCCACATCATCCATCCCCGTCACCCCTAACCACCCCACGCATTGCACTTCCGCCGCCCATGTGGTGATGTGCTGCCAAGCGGGAGAGAAAAAATATGGCGACCGTCCTCGACAAACCGTCGACCTTTCCATCGCCCCCTGCGCTGCCCGTTGTCGGCCACCTTCACCACATCATTCGCCAGGGCCTGATCGGTTATCTCCTCCACGCCGGCCGTGACTTCCCCGAGGGTATCTTCAAGCTGAAGTTCGGCAGCCGTGTCGGCCTGTTTGTTACCAACCCCGATCTTGTCGCCGAGCTGTGCGACGAAACCCGCTTCCGCAAGATGCCCGGCCCCGGCCTGCGCGTCGTCCGCCGCTTTGCCGGTGACGGGCTGTTCACTGCGTTCAGCGAGGAGGAGAATTGGGGCAAGGCGCACCGCATCCTGCTCCCCGCGTTCAGCCAGCGCGCGATGAAGGGCTATTTCGACATGATGCTGGAGGTGGCGGATCAGCTCGTCGCCAAATGGTCGCGCTTGTCGGGCAATGACGTGCTGGTGGCGGACGACATGACCCGCTTCACGCTCGATTCGATCGCGGTCGCGGGCTTCGGCCACCGCTTCAACAGCTTCGAGATGGAAGAGCTCGATCCGTTCCTCGAGGCGCTTGGCCGCGCGCTCGGCGAATCGCTCAACATGATCACCCGGCTGCCGATGCAGCAACGCTTCGCCAAAAAGGCCGAGCGCCAGTTCGAGGCCGACATCGCGCAGATGAATGCGCTGGTCGACGGCATCATCGCCGAGCGCCGTAAGCACCCGAATGACGGGAAAGACCTGCTCAACCTGATGATCGCGGCGACTGACCCGGAAACGGGCGAGATGCTGGACGACGTCAATATCCGCTATCAGGTGCTGACCTTCCTGTTCGCGGGGCACGAGACCACGTCGGGCATGCTGACCTTCACGCTCTATCATTTGCTGCGCAATCCCCATGTGCTGGCGCAGGCCTATGCCGAGGTTGACCGGGTGCTGCCCGGCGATACCCGGCCCGATTACG
>JBBQHG010000149.1:0-6752 GCA_038323755.1 Sphingomonadales bacterium | reverse complement strand
TTCCTGCCCTCTTTTGGCCCGCCGGCCAGTTTCCGGCCAATCAATCGCTGACGATCGATATTGCTGCCGGAGCGGCTGACCACGCCATCGGCACGCGCGCCGGATCGGTCGATCTCGGTGATGTTGGAACGGTATGGAACCGGCGGCAGGGCAAGCCGCTGCTATCGGCGTCGGTCGATCCGCGCGACCGCGACTTTGCCGAAGAGCAGAGTCGCCAGCATCTGAGCTCTTTTTTGGGAACTGCCTGCCAGCAGGCGCTCTGGGTAAACAGCCCGACCGCAGCATCGCTTGAAGTCGACAAGGGCCGGCAGCTTCTCCTGGCCCGGGCCCTGGGATTCGCCATTCCCGCAACCTTGATCTCCAATGATGCCGATCGGATTCATCAATTTTACGACCAGCACCACGGCGATATTGTCTACAAGACCTACAAGCTCGGCGTCTGGAGCGAAGGGAACGCTCAGTCCGGCGTCTTCGTCAATTATACGACGACCATCGTGCCGGATCACCTGAGCGACAGGGCCGTTCTTGAACTCACGCCGGGTATCTTTCAGCAGAAGATCGAAAAAGCGTTCGAGGTTCGGGTCACTATCATCGGTGCCAGTATCTTCGCGGCGCGAATGGATACCCATCCCGCGCTCGCCGAGTCGATTGATTGGCGTTCAAGGCCGACACAGCCCCCCGATCTGTCGGTGCATGAGCTGCCGGCGCCCGTCGCCGACCATTGCCTGCGCTATATGGCGGCATCGGAACTTGTCTTTGCCTGTTTCGATTTTCTGGTCGATCGGCAGGGCACGTATATTTTCCTCGAAGTCAATCAAATGGGCCAATTTTTGTGGGTCGAGGAACAGTTGCCCGGGCTGCCGCTGCTTGATGCGATGTGCGGGCTGCTGGCATCGGGCGATCCCGGCTATCGGTGGACCAGAGGGGAACGCCGGATCGGTTTCGGCGATTTTCTTGCTGCTCGATCGGCGGGGGCAGTCGGTGCGCCGTGAAGATCTTGGCTTGTGGATGCAGCGATCGGTGGCGCTGCTGGGGCTCTGTTTCGGCCTGACAACCGGCGTTGGCGCGCAGCAGGCGGCCACCCCACCCACGCCGCCCACCGGCGCTGCATCGCCCGATGATACCAGTCGTGATATCGTCGTCCAGGCGCGGCCGCAGACGCGCCCGCCCTTGCGCAATGTCGTTGATTATTATCGATATTATTGCGTCGAAGCGATCCGTTTGACCGGCCATGGGCGTGCCCCACGTGACGATCCTGACTGGCAGCCCATCATCGGGCAGGATCTTGAGCGGCTCGGTCATGCGGCGCCGGGGGCCACGGCTTATGGGCTGCGGGATGATCGCTTGGGGTTAACGCTGTTTCTGAAGATCGAGCAGCCCGTTCGCGATGATGGCCTGCATGAGGAACAATGCGCCCTCATTCTGCTCGGCTCGATTGATCAAAAGGCCTATCTGGCGCAGATGTCGGCGGTGCTGCGTGGGTCGCCGACGGTCCGTCATGTCGGCCTTGCAGAAGGCGTGGCGAGGGCGCCCGGCTGGAAGCGTTGGCTATGGACCGGGATGCCATCGCGCCGATCGCGAAACTGGGTAGCTTCGCCGACCGGCGGCGATAAGCGGACCAAATGGGACAGCTTTCTGGTCGTCACCAGCCGTCGATTCTACGACGAATATGATTATATCTTTGCCGAGCTCAAGGTCAGGGAGGCAGGGCCGCTCCCCTTGAGCATCATGAGTTTCAACCATGTATCGGCTGGTCGGTAATACCAGGCGGGCATTGTTGAGTCAGCGGGCGGCTACAGCGTGCTGCCGGGCAAGGGGGAAATATGGGCAAGACCAACCAGACGCAGCCAGGGCAATTCCCACTCGATGCCTTTCTCGCCAAGGTCGAGCCGGTGCAGCGCCGGGCAGATGCCGCGACCTTGATCGACCTGTTCGGCAAAATTTCAGGCGAAGCGCCCCAGCTGTGGGGCCCGTCGATCATCGGCTTTGGCAGCCACCATTATGTCTATGAAAGCGGTCGCGAGAGTCACACACCGCGCATCGCTTTCGCCCCGCGCAAGGCGCAGCTTGTGCTCTATGTCGGCGCCAGCCAGCCCGAAACCGCCGCGCTGCTGCCCGGGCTGGGCAAGCACAGCACCGGCAAAGGCTGCCTTTATATCAAGAAACTGGCCGATATCGATCTTGCCGTGCTGGAGGTGATCGTCCAGCGCGCCTGGGATCGCCGCAGCTGAAAGTTATTCCGCCGCCTGCAACCGCGCTGGTGCCTGCTCGGCGCGATACTCGCGTTCGCGCTCGTACATATAGTCGCGCGTCAGCGGCAGGGCGTGGCGGTTCTTGGCGAACTGCACCTGGTAATTGACCAGCCCGCCATATTTGAACGCACATAATGCGCCCGCGAGGTAGAATTGCCACATCCGGAAAAAACGCTCGTCATACAGCGCGATGATCGCGTCGCGCGCCGCCGTCGTCCGGTCATACCAATGCTGCAGCGTATAGGCATAGTGCAGCCGCAGCACCTCCACATCGGTCAGGAAGAAACGCAGGCCCTCATTGGCCTTCACAATCTCCGACAACGCCGGATTATATCCGCCGGGGAAGATGTACTTCACCGTCCATTTATCGGTGACAGACGGGGGGCCGGCGCGGCCGATGGTGTGGAGCAGCATCACCCCGTCATCGTTCAGCAAGTCACGGCACTGCCGCATGAAGGTCGCGTAATTGGGCGTGCCGACATGCTCGAACATACCGACCGAGACGATCCGGTCGAAGCTGCCCGTCACATGCCGGTAATCGATCAGCTCGAAGCGCACCTTGTCAGCCACGCCGGCTTGCAACGCCCGGCGGCGCGCCACCTTCAGCTGCTCTTCTGACAGCGTCACGCCCAGCACATCGGCGCCGGTCTTCTCATGGAGATACAGCGCCAGTCCACCCCAGCCGCAGCCGATGTCGAGCACGGTCATGCCGGGCTCCAGCGCCAGCTTGGCGGCGATGTGCGCCTTCTTGTCGTCCTGCGCCTGTTCCAGGCTGTTGTCGGGATCGGTAAAATAGGCGCAGCTATATTGCCGGTCGGCATCGAGAAACAGGTCGTAGAGCCGGTCCGACAGATCATAATGATGCGCCACGTTCCGCTTGGACGCGCGCGCGCGATTGATGCGGCCAAGCCGGTGGGTCACTGCTTCGATCGCGCGGGTGGCGGGTGACGCCTGCAGCGCACGCGCGCCATTTTCCCACAGATCATTCGCGGTCATCAGCGTGACGAGGCCCAGGACATCGTCGTTATCGACCGTCATTCGCCCGTTCATATAGGCCTCCCCGGCGCCCAGGCCGGGATCACGGATAATGGCGCTCGCAGCGCACTTGTCGGTGAATCTGATGGTCACATCCGGCATCGACGGGACGGCATTGCCGAAGGTGCGGCTTCGGCCATCATGATGGACAACTGTCAGGCGACCATGCCGAACCCGGCGCGACAGGAATAAATCAATAATGGCCATATGCCGGTACTAACGCCTGTTGAGCGACTTAGATCCCGGCGTAGGTGTCATAGTCGACATTGTCTTCCCAATAGCCACCCTGGCCAAGTCCGTAAGCACCAAGTGATGCCGTCGCCTCCACGCCCATAACATATTTGGCCTGTTTGTAGCCGAGATGACGTTCGGCGCGCAGCCTGATTGGTGCGCCATGCGGCACGGTGATGGGCGCGTCGTTCATCAGATAGGCAAGAATGGTCTGCGGATGGAATGCATCGAACATGTCGATGGATTCATAATAATTCTTGCCGTGATACAGGTCGGCGCAGTGGAACACGATGTAGCGCGCGCTCGGCTTCACGTCGGCGATCTTCAGGATATCGCCCAGCATCGGCCCGTGCCATTTGCCGATCGCCGACCAGCCCTCGACACAGTCGTGCCGGGTGATCTGCGTGCGCGATGGCATCGTCTTCAGCTGCGCCAGCGACAGAGCGAGCGGGCGATTGACCAGGCCGGTCACCTGCAGCTTCCAGTTGGCGAATTTCTCAGCCGCCATCGCGCTATATTCGGGCGTGCCGGGGTTGAGCGTGCCATTGGCGCGGAACACCGGCGACATCTGATCGGGGCGAAATTCGGTCGCCAGCGAATGGCGGCTGGAAATAGCGCGCTGCAACCCGCGATGGATGTCGTCGGCCGAATAGAGGATTTTGCGGAAGCTGTCGTTCTGCGCCAGCTTGTCGCAGCCCGACAGCAGCAGGCCGACACCGGCGGTGGCGCCGCCAACCAGGGCGCGGCGGGTGATCAAGTTAGACATCAATGATTATCCTCGGGAACGCGCCAGTAACCTGTGATCATCGATCGGACCTCGCCAATCGGCCCGGCCAAAATGACCAGCGCCAGATGGACGATGATGAAGCCGATGAGCGCGACCATTGCGATGAAGTGAATCGAGCGCGCCGATGAGCGCCCGCCGAAAATCTCGATCAGCCACGGCCAGGCCGCATCCATGCCCGGCGACATGGCAAGGCCGGTAAAAATGATCGCGGGGATCATGATGAAAATCGCGCTGGCATAGGCGATCTTCTGCAGCACGTTGAACGCGCCGGGATCCTTGGGATCATGGAAGCGCAGCGCCAGATGCTCCTTGATGTCATACCAAAGATGGCTCGGCGTAATCTCATGCGGCTTGATCGCCAGCTGCTTCTGGAAATGCCGGTTGAGCAGGCTTGAGATCATGAAGCCCAGCAGCGCAAAGCCCAGCACCAGCGCGAAAAAGAGGTGCCAGCGGCGCGACAGCGCAAGATTGTAGTTGCCCGGAATCGTCATCCAGCCCGGCCAATGCGGCAGATGGATCCAGGCCGGATCGGGGTTCGCGCCGAACTGCCCCCAATAAAGGTGCGGATGCGCGTTCAAAATGCCCAGCCCACTGCCGATCATGATGAACACGGTGATCACATTGATCCAGTGCCAGATCCGCGTCGACAGGTTGTGTTTGTAAATCCACCGCATCGCGCCTGATCCCCCGGCAGGCGACGGGGTCGCCACTGCTTCGGGCGGTACGGCCGCGTTCGGGTCAGTCGTTACGTCCATGCTTGCCCCTTCGAAGCGGCGATTGCGTCGTGCTTTCGCTCTTACCCTAACCAGCAATACGGTGCCATAGAACCGTTGGAGACAGATTCTCCGGAGCGCTGGATGATAGAGCACCATTTCTACGAGCCCGGGCACGGTCACCGGTTGCGGCATGATCCGCTCAATTCGATTGTCGCACCCCGGCCGATCGGCTGGATTAGCAGCTTGAGCGTTGATAACAAATTGAATTTGGCACCGTACAGCTTCTTCAATCTGTTCAATTACACGCCGCCCATCATCGGCTTCGCCTCGGTCGGCTGGAAGGACAGCGCCGAAAACGCGACGACGACCGGCGAATTTGTCTGGAATCTGGTCTCGCACGGTCTTGCCGAAGCGATGAACGCGACCTCGGCCATGGTCGATGCCGATACCGACGAGTTCGCGCTCGCCGGCCTCGCCGCGGCGCCCTCGACCATCGTCAAGCCGCCGCGCGTCGCCGCCAGCCCGGTCAGTTTCGAATGCCGCACGAGCCAGACGGTCCGCCTGACCAGCGCGGCGGGGGCGGAGACCGACAGCTGGCTGATCCTGGGCGAAGTCGTCGGCATCCATATCGATCCGGCGATGATCGAGGACGGCGTCTACCAGACGGCGCGCGCGCAGCCGGTGCTGCGCGGCGGCGGCTGGGGGGATTATTTTGCCGTCGACGCGGCCCAATTGTTCCGGATGAAGCGCCCGGCATAGATTTGGGACGATGGGTTGCAATTCGCCCGTTGGGATTCACAAAACTGTCACTATACTCCTCGCTGACCGGCGGGGGGCGTCCGGTCCGGCAGGGTCGATCGCGTGGGGGCAGTGGCTGGGGTGGAACAGGCGGTTTGGGATCAGGACATTGCCAATGCCCCCGGCCCTGGCGCGCCCATGCCCAAAATCGCAGGCCTGCTATCGACGGCCGCCAATGATATCTTTGCCGGGTCGATTTGCGGTCTGCTGTCGGTGCTGTTCGGCGTCTCCTATGCCGCGCTCATCTTTGCCGGGCCGCTGGCGCCCGGTCTGTCCTATGGCATCGCCGCCACCTTTCTGACGACGGCGGTTGCTGCCACCATTGTCGCGCTGCGCAGTTCGCTGCCCTTCATGATCGCCGGTCCCGATTCATCGACCTCGGCGGTCACCGCGGCGCTGTCGGCAGCGCTTGCGCACAATATGATGATGAGCGGCGCCAGCGGCTCGGCGATGATCGGCCCGGCGTTGATGATCATCGCCATGGGCAGCGGCCTATCCGGAATCTTCCTGTGCCTGCTGGGCCTGGCGCGTGCCGGGCGGGCGATCCGTTTCGTGCCCTATCCGGTGATTGGCGGCTTTCTGGGCGCCACCGGCGTGCTGATCGTGACCGGGTCGGTCCAGGTGATGACCGACCATAAATTCGCAACCGTCAATCTCGCCGCGCTGACGGCGCCGGACAGTCTGGCCAAGCTGGCGGTCGGTGCGGCCATCGCCGCTGCGATCTTCATCGCGCGGTCCCGCGTCAAAAGCGCGTTCACCCTGCCGGCGGTGCTGATTGCGGCGGCGATCCTGTTCTACATCGTTTTGGCTGCAGAGGGCATTCCGGTGGCAGCCGCACAGGCCGCGGGCTGGACCTTCAAGAAGCAGGCAGCGGTCGGCCTGTCGATTCCCTGGTCGGTGGGCGCGTTGGCGCATTTCCCCTGGCATGCCATC
>JBBQHG010000148.1:0-6813 GCA_038323755.1 Sphingomonadales bacterium | reverse complement strand
GGGCAATCCTACCCCGCCACCGGTGGCGATCACCGAATTTTCGGGTGTGATGACGCCGGTCAACGCGGTGTTCGCCGCGATCGCAGCGAGTGACGGGGAATTGCTGCGCCCGGTCGTACGCGAAGACGGCAATCTGACGGTCGCGACCGAGGCCGCTGACGGCACCCGCAAGATCACCCACCGCCCGATGACCGAGTTCATCACCGGCCTGAAGCCCGGCGGGCCGAAGCTGGAAGAGCGGCTGTACGATCCCGCAATCGAGGTCGAAGGCGACATTGCGTTCGTGTGGGGCCGCTTCAATTTCTACATCGACGGCAAGCTGCACCACTGCGGCTATGATCATTTCGATCTGGTCCGCGAGAACGGCAACTGGAAGGTCGCCAATATCACCTATTCCAGCCGGACCACGGGCTGCGAGGGGTGAGGTGATCAAGTCCCTCCTCATCGCCAATCGCGGCGAGATTGCCTGCCGCATCATCCGCACCGCGCGCGCAATGGGCGTGCGCACGGTCGCGGTCTATTCGGATGCCGATGCCAAGGCGCTTCATGTCCGCCAGGCGGATGAAGCGGTGCATATCGGCGCGTCGCCAGCGCGCGAGAGCTATCTGGTCGGCGAGAAGATCATCGCGGCGGCCAAGGCGACCGGCGCGGAGGCGATCCACCCCGGTTATGGCTTCCTGAGCGAGAATGCCGATTTCGCTCAAAGCGTGATTGACGCCGGGCTGATCTGGGTCGGCCCGCGACCGGACTCGATCCGCGCGATGGGCCTGAAGGACGCCGCCAAGGAGCGGATGATCGCCGCCGGCGTGCCGGTGACGCCGGGCTATCTCGGCGCGGACCAGTCGCCCGATGTGCTCAGCGGCGAAGCGGGCAAGATCGGCTATCCCGTCCTGATCAAGGCGGTCGCGGGCGGCGGCGGCAAGGGCATGCGGCGCGTTGATGACGCCGCCGACTTCGCCGACGCGCTGTCGAGCTGCAAGCGCGAGGCCGCCTCCAGCTTCGGCGACGACCGGGTGCTGATCGAGAAATATATCCTCAGCCCCCGCCACATCGAAGTGCAGGTGTTCGGCGACACCCACGGCAATGTCGTTCACCTGTTCGAGCGCGACTGCTCGCTCCAGCGCCGCCACCAGAAAGTCATCGAGGAAGCCCCCGCGCCGGGCATGTCCGCGGAAACCCGCGAGGCGATCTGCGCGGCGGCAGTGCGCGCGGCGAAGGCAGTCGATTATGTCGGCGCCGGCACGATCGAATTCATCGCCGATGCGAGCGAAGGTCTCCGCGCCGACCACATCTGGTTCATGGAAATGAACACGCGGTTGCAGGTCGAGCACCCGGTGACCGAGGAAATCACCGGTGTCGACTTGGTCGAATGGCAACTGCGCGTGGCCAGCGGCGAGGCGCTGCCGAAGCGGCAGGACGAGCTGAGCATCAACGGCTGGGCGATCGAGGCGCGACTGTATGCGGAGGACCCGGCGAAGGGGTTTTTGCCGAGCGTGGGGCGATTGGATTATCTGCTCTTTCCGGATGACCGCATAGAAACTGGCGTTCAAGAGCGGGACGAAGTTTCCCCATTCTACGATCCGATGATCGCGAAAATCGTCAGTTGGGGCACGACGCGAGTCGAAGCCAATCGTGACCTTTCCCAGTCATGCAAATCATTTCAGTGCGAGCCGGTGAAGACCAATGCTTGGTTTCTTGCTCGGCTGCTTGATGAACCCGCTTTTCGAGAAGGCCAGCTAACTACTTCCTTCATTGCCGAAAATCAGGAACGCTTGATCGAGCCGCCAGTGCCGAGCGATGCGCTGCTGCAATATGCGGCAGACGATTTCGCCACGGAGTTGGTGCCTGGCGGCTTAGACAATCCGATGTATCAATTCCACCAATCGCGTTTTGGTTTTCGCCTCAATGCGGAAGCCAACCGCACCGTACGTCTGATTGCAGACGGCAAGCCGATGGAAACTGCGGTTGGTGATCACGCTCTGAGCTACGATGCGAGGCGGGCTTGCGTCATCGACGGTCCTACGCGAATTTATTTCCAAGACGGAGCGGCGCACCGTGTGGCGTTGCGTCGCGGAGAGGGAACATTTGGCACCGCAGTCGCCGACGGCGCGATCCTTTCCCCCATGCCGGGCCGCGTCACAGCGGTGGACGTCGCGGCGGGTGACAGCGTCACCAAGGGCCAGCGGCTCGTGACGCTCGAAGCGATGAAGATGGAGCACAGCCTGACCGCGCCCTTTGACGGGACGGTGGAGGAACTGAACGCCATCCCCGGCGCGCAGGTGAGCGAGGGGACGGTGCTGGTGAAGGTGGTGCGGGTGGACGGATAAACCTTCTCCCTTGATGGGAGAAGGATACCGCAGCTTGGCGGCTTGCCGCCTAGCGGAGGTTGGATGAGGGTGACGGACTGGGCGTAACATTGGCGTTGCCTACCCCTCACCCAGCTACGACTAGGCAGCAAGCTGCCAAGTCTGCGCAACCCTCTCCCACAAGGGGAGAGGGAGAAAACAGGGGAGGAGTGCCAAATGCCATTCGATTTCACCAACAAGAACGTCATCGTCTTTGGCGGCACATCAGGCATCAACCTGGGCATCGCCAAATCCTTTGCGCGCGCCGGTGCCAACCTCGCGGTCGCCAGCCGCAGCCAGGACAAGGTCGATGCCGCTGTCGCAGCACTCCACGGCGAGAAACAGGCGCTCGGCTACAGCCTCGACGTCCGGAACTTCGATGCGGTCAAAGCCGCGATCGAGCATTTCAGGGCCGAACGCGGCACGATCGACGTGCTCATATCGGGCGCGGCGGGCAATTTTCCGGTCCCCGCCGCCGGGCTCTCTCCCAATGGCTTCAAATCGGTGCTCGAGATCGACACGCTCGGCACCTTCCACGTCATGCGCGCGGCGTACGAACACCTGACCAAGCCGGGCGCGAGCGTCATCAACATCTCCGCCCCGCAGGCCTGGATCCCGATGGCATTCCAGATCCATGTTTGTGCCGCCAAGGCCGGCGTCGACATGATCACCAAGACGCTCGCGATCGAATGGGGGCGTGAGGGCGTGCGCGTGAACAGCGTCTCGCCCGGGCCGATCGACGGCACCGAAGGCATGGACCGCCTCGCCCCCACGCCGGAAGCCAAGGCAGCGAGCGCGCGTGCGGTACCACTCGGGCGGCTCGGCACGGTCGATGACGTGGCGGACGTGTGCCTGTTCCTCGCCAGCGATTATGCGCGTTACGTCAGCGGCGTCGTGCTGCCTGCCGATGGCGGCTGGACGGCGGGCAGAGGGTTTGGCGCGCTCGGCGGCTGAATCACCGCCACATCCTCGTCCGCCGCTGGCCATTCAAGCGTAGCCAGCTGGCTGTCGAGCAGATCGGCCGGCATGAAATGCCCCGTGCGCGCCGCCACCCGACGGCGCAGTTCATCGACCGGCACGTCGAGCAAGATGAAGCGCACATGGGCGGCAATGCGCGCGCGCAGCCGATCACGATACCGACGGCGCAGCGCGGAGCAGGCGATGACGACATGGTGCCGTGCGGCTGCTTCCAGATTGGCAGCATCGGCAATCCGGTCCAGCCAGGGCCAGCGGTCCTCATCGGTCAAGGGCACGCCCGCGCGCATTCGGGCGATGTTCTCGGCGCTGTGGAACGTGTCGCCCTCGATCAACGGCACGCCAAGCGCCTCACCGAGCGCCGCGCCATAAGTGGATTTCCCGCACCCGCTGACCCCCATCACAATGGTAACGATCGCGCGCTGATCCATCCGCAAACCATGCCGCAAGCTGCCACCGCGTGCAATTGATCAGGAAACACTTGCCCCGGCTGCCGGGTTGCGGCCATCAGCAGACCAACACGACAGGAGAGGCACTATCATGCCCGGCAAATTCTATGACGAATGGCAGATCGGCGAGACGATCGAGCATCCCTTGCGCCGCACGGTGACCGAGACCGACAATCTGCTGTTCTCGACGATGACGCATAACCCGCAGCCGCTCCACCTCGATGCAGAGGCCGCACGCGCCAGCGAATTCGGGCAGATCCTCGTCAACGGCACCTTCACCTTCAGCCTGATGGTGGGCATCACGGTGGCGGAAACGACGATGGGCACGCTGGTCGCGAACCTTGGCTATGACAAGTTGGTCATGCCCAAGCCGGTGTTCATCGGCGACACGCTCCACGCGACCAGCGAAGTCACCGACCTGCGCGAGAGCAAGTCACGCCCCGAGGCGGGGCTGGTGACGTGGAAGCACCGCATGATCAACCAGCGCGGCGAAATGGTATGCGAATGTTTGCGGACGGCGCTGCTGAAGAAGCGCGTTGCCTGACGACACGTCGTTCCCCTGCGAACGCTGGGGTCCAGAACCAAGCAGCGCCAGCGCCTGAGGCCCTGGGCTCCCGCCTGCGCGGGAGAACAGGCAGATCTAGATCAAACCGTAAAGCTTTCCCCGCACCCGCACGCGCCCTTGGCGTTGGGGTTATCGAAGGTGAAGCCGGCAGCAAAATCATCCTCCACCCAGTCCATCTTGCTGCCGATCAGATACAGGATCGACCCGCCATCGACGAACAAGGTGCCGCCGGGCGTGTCGATGCGCTCGTCGAAGGGCTTGGCTTCGCTGACATAGTCCACCGAGTAAGCCAGCCCGGAACAGCCGCGCCGCGGGGTCGAGAGCTTCACGCCCACCGAACCCTCAGGCGCGCGGGCCATCAGGTCCGCGATCCGCGCTTCGGCGGCGGGCGTCAGGTTGAGCGCGGCGGGGCGCTGGCGTGTGGTGGTCGTCATCGTCTTCTCCTTAAGCCCCTCCCCTGAAAGGGAGGAGCTTGAAACCTACAGCATGCCCATTTCAAGCCGTGCCTCATCGCTCATCTTGGCGGGGTCCCAGGCGGGTTCCCAGACAAGGTTGACCTCGGCCGAGCCGACCCCCGGCACCGCGCCAACGCGGATTTCGACCTCGGCGGGCATCGTCTCGGCCACCGGGCAATGCGGCGTCGTCAGCGTCATGGTGACGACGGCATGGCCATCATCCGTCACATCGACGCCGTAGATCAGCCCCAGATCATAGATGTTCACCGGGATTTCGGGATCGTAGATATCCTTGAGCGCCGCAACCACGGCTTCATAAGTCTCACCGCCGGGCGAACCGGGCGACGTACCTTCGGGCTTTTGCGCCAGAAAGCCCTCGAGATAGTCGCGCTTGCGCTCGAAGGTTTCGCCAACCGTCTCCACCCGCGCACGCGGCGGCGTCTCCACCGCGCTGACTTCCTCGACCTCGATTTTCCGCTCTTCGTTCATCCGCCAAATTCCTACCCGAAAATCCTCGTAACCCGTTCGATACCCTTGACCAGCGCCTCGACATCGCTGGCATCGCTATACACGCCGAAGCTCGCGCGCGCGGTCGCGTCGACACCGAGCATCGCCATCAGCGGCTGCGCGCAGTGGTGCCCCGCGCGGATCGCCACGCCCTCCTCATCCAAGATGGTGCCGATGTCGTGCGGATGCACCCCCTCGATCGCGAAGCTGACGATTCCGGCGGCGTCCTCCGGCCCGAACAGCCGAACCGAATTGATCTGCGACAGCGCCGCGCGGGTCTGGCGGACCAGATCGGTTTCGATCGCGTGGATGCGCTCCAGCCCGATGCCCTCGACATAATCGATCGCGGCATGCAGCCCGAGCGCGCCGACGATATGCGGCGTCCCCGCCTCGAACCGCCCCGGCGGCGGGGCGTAGGTGGTGCGCTCAAACGACACCCGGTCAATCATCGCGCCGCCGCCCTGATAGGGGGGCATCGCCTCGAGCGACTCGGGTCGCGCCCACAACACGCCGAACCCCGTCGGGCCATAAAGCTTGTGCGCCGAGAACACGTAGAAATCGCAGTCGAGCGCCTGCACATCGACCGCCATGCGCGGCACCGCCTGGCACCCATCGAGCAGGATTTTCGCACCAACCGAATGCGCGATATCTGCGGCGCGGCGACAATCGAGTACCGAGCCCAACACATTCGACACATGCGCCAGCGCGACCAATTTGTGCGCGGGGGTGATCATCGCCGCCATTGCGTCGAGATCGATGCGGTGGTCTTCGGTCAGCGGGATGACGTCGATATGCGCTCCGACCTTCTCGGCGATCATCTGCCACGGCACGATGTTGCTGTGATGTTCGAGCTGGCTCAGCAGGATGCGGTCACCCGCCTTGAGTTGCTCGCCCGCATAAGCCGTTGCGACCAGATTGATCCCCTCGGTCGCGCCACGCACGAAGACGATCTCGTTTTCGGACCCCGCACCGATGAACCCGGCCACGCGCCGACGCGCCGCTTCATAGGCAAGCGTCATGTCGGCGGAGCGCTTGTACACGCCGCGGTGGACGGTCGCGTAATCGGGGCCGTAAGCGCGCGCGATGGCATCGATCACGACTTGCGGCTTTTGCGCGGTCGCGGCGGTGTCCAGATAGTGCCAGTCGCCGATGCCGGGGAAGTCGCGTCTAAAATCCTCCCCGGCACGGGGAGGGGGACCATTCGCCCCTTCCGGCGAATGGTGGCGGGGGGCCACCTCGCGCGCTGCGCTGACTGGCACGCCCCCTCCACCAGCTTCGCTGGTTCCCAGTTTGGGGTCGGATTGTCCCCCGGACACTCCTTGGCCATGCGGGGCATGGCCAACCCTAAACTCCGTGCCGGGGAGGATTTGGTCGTTCACGTTCACAACATCCGCTCCAGCGCCGCACTCGCCGCCGCTTCGAGCGATTCCCGCGCAGCCTCATCCGCCACATCATCGAACACACCCGCGATGAACCCGCGCAGCAGCAGTGCCTTTGCTTCGGCCGGCGCGATGCCC
>JBBQHG010000147.1:0-6840 GCA_038323755.1 Sphingomonadales bacterium | reverse complement strand
GGCCTTTGTCGGCATCGCTTTCCAGCCCTTCATCTACATGCTGATCGGCGCGCAGATCGGCCTCGACACTTATCTGGCGCGCAGACGCAGCGAGGCCGGGTGGCGCCCCTTCAAGAAGGGCGCCACACCGGCGCATCCGCCGCTTCAACGACGGTCCATGGCCTGAACAGCAGGCTCAGGCGTTCTCGCTGACCTGTGCGCTGATCGCCTCGATCAACGCCTGATTGAAGGCGGGCAAATCATCTGGCTTGCGGCTGGTGATGAGATTGCCGTCGATGACGACCGCCTCATCGACCACCTCGGCCCCCGCATTTTCCAGATCGGTGCGCAGCGACGGCCAGCTGGTGGCACGGCGGCCATCGACCACATCGGCCTCGATCAGCAACCACGGCGCGTGGCAGATCGCAGCGACGATCTTGTCGGCTTCGAAAAACTCCTGGATAATCTCGATCGCCCGCGGTTGCATCCGCAAGGCATCCGGATTGGCGACGCCGCCCGGCAAGACCAGCGCATCATAATCGCTGACATCGACATCATCGAGCAGCAAGGTGGGCGTGATCGTCTCGCCCTTCTCGTCATGCTTCATGCCCTGGATCGGATCAGTCTTGATCGAGGCGAGCGTGACGGTCGCGCCGGCGTCCATCAGCGCTTCACGCGGGCTGAACAGCTCGGACTGCTCAAAGCCATCAGTCGCGAGGATGAGGATAGTGGCGTTGGTGATGTCGTGCATGGGGGGATGCCTTTCATGATGGAATTGACGAACGAATACGCCTCCCAACCCGTGAGGTAGCGGCGCTGTTCCGGAACGATGCGACCAGCCGTGCATTTCAACCGCTCCACGCCAACCCAGCCGAGGCAAAAGCACCATGGCCGCGACCCGCCCCTCCAGCCGCCTGTTCCATTGCGACGACACCGCCCCCGGCATCACGCGGCGCAAACTGAAATATGGCTGGAGCTATTGGGGGCCGGACGGCGAGCGGATCACCGGCCGCAACGAGATCGCCCGGCTCGACGCAGTCGGCCTGCCGCCGGCCTATCGCGATGCGTGGTTCTGCCCCTCGCCGGATGGCCATATTCAGGCGGTCGGCTGGGATGCAAAAGGGCGCAAGCAATATCGCTATCACGCGCAATTCCGCAGCAGGCGCGACGCGCGCAAATATGCCAGCTGCGTCGAATTCGGACGCGCGCTGCCAAAGCTGCGCGCGCGCGTTGAGGTGGACCTGGCGCGGAGCGGCATGGGCCGCGAGCGCGCGGTGGCGGCCGTCGTGCGGCTGCTCGATTGCGCGCAGCTGCGGGTGGGGAATGCGGATTATGCCCGCGCCAACAACAGCTATGGGGCAACGACGCTGCGCAAAAGCCATGCGCGGCTGCGCGGCGCCCGCTTCGAGCTCAACTTTCGGGCGAAATCCGGCAAGGAGCGCCAACTGACGATCAGCGACCGCGCGCTCAACCGCTTCGTCCGCAAATCGCAGACGCTGCCGGGGCAAACTTTGTTCGGATGGATCGATGCGGAGGGCGTGCCGCGCGCGGTGACCTCAGCCGATGTGAACGGCTATATCCGCGAGGCGATGGGCGCCGATTTCACCGCCAAACATTTCCGCACCTGGTGGGCGAGCGTGTTCGCACTGGAGGCCTTGACCTTGACGGGGGCCGTTGCAGGGTCCGGGGCCGAGGGTGACATCAGCATGAAGGCGATGCTAGAACCCGTGGCCGAGGCGCTGGGCAATACACCGACGATCGCCCGCACTTCCTATGTTCACCCGCACCTGATCGACCTGGTGAAGAAGGGCCAAAGCGTGTTTCGCCGCAAGCTGGTGCTCCCTCGCCGAACCCGCCATCTGGGCCGATTGGAACGCGCCCTGATCGACCTGCTTGACCGGGAGCGTCGCCCCCCTTCCGCTTCGGTCTGACTCCGCTGTTATCAAGGACAACAATGCCTACGCCTGCGCCGACGCCAACCGCCACCCCCTCCCCCTTGCTGTCACCGCTCGAGTGGCGATCCAACCTCGTTTCACTGACCGAGGCGAGCAGCGCCTGGTTCCAGAGCCACTGGCTCGCAATCGCCATCTCGGTTGCCGTGGGCACGGTGATCGTCATCGCGCTCTCTGCCTTGCGGGGCTATGCGAGCCGATGGGTCAAGCCCGATGCCGTGGCGGCCACCTGGCCATCGGTGTTCGCCCACGCGATGACGCGCACCAATAATTTCTTCATCATCGCTGCCGCCGCCAAGATCGTCGATGGCTATGCCCACGCGCCGGTGGAAGTGACCCAGACGATCAACTTCCTGTTCACGATCGCCGCCGGATTCCAGGTGGCGATCTGGGTGCGGGAGATTGTGCTCGGCGTGATCGAGCACCGCGCGAACCGGGAAAATTATCGCGGCGAAACCATCGTCAATGCCATGGGCATCATCCGATTGCTGGTGACGATCGCGTTGTTCGGGATGGCGGTTATCGTCATCCTCGGCAATCTGGGGATCAATGTGACCGGGCTGGTCGCAGGGCTTGGGGTCGGCGGCATCGCGATTGGTCTGGCGGCGCAGGGCATCTTCGCCGATCTGTTCGCTGCGCTTGCGATCATCTTCGACCGGCCCTTCAGCAAGGGCGATGCGATTGCCTATGACGACACGCAGGGCACGGTCGAGGAAATCGGCCTCAAATCGACGCGCATCCGCAGCATCACCGGCGAGGAACGCGTGATCGCCAACAAGCAGCTGCTCGACAAGGAAATCCAGAACAACAGCCGTCGCAGCGTGCGGCGGATGAAATTTCCCATCGGCATCATCTATCAAACGCAGCCGGCAGTGGCGCTGGCGGTGCCGAAATTACTGGAAGACATCGTCAAGGAGGCGGGTGCCACTTTCGTCCGAGCAGGCTTTGTCGGCTTTGGTGACAGCAGCCTGAACTTCGAGCTGGAATTCGATTGCAACCCGGTCTTCGACGAGGCGTATCTGATGCGCCATACCGTGGGCCTCGCCATCCTCAACCGCTTCAAGGACGAAGGCATCGAATTCGCCTATCCAACCCAAACCAGCTTCACCGCCGCGCCCGACGGCACAATGACATTGCCCTACCCGCAAGGGCAGGCGGTGAAGCGGATCGACTTGAAGCAGAGGGAGGCTTGACGGTTCCTTTCAGCCGGCCTCACCGGTTGAAAGCGGGGGAGTATTTTCCGGCGGGGCCTCGTCGAGCAGCTGCGCTTCGCTCTCATCCTCTTTGCGACCGAATAACCGGCGGAAAAGGCCCATGATCGCGCCTCCTGCCAGCACCAGCAGCACGATGAATTTTTTGCCAAACGCAAGGATGAGCGCAATCAACCCGAATTTCTTGGCCACCGCCAGACCTGCGCCCGCTGCCACCAATCCGGCCAGGCCGTAGCCAGCCGACTTATCGGTAGCCGCATTATAATCGGCATAAGTGGCGCCTGGATTAAACGACGCCGACTTGCCAAAATCGCTGGCAGCCAGTCGAATCTCAGGCAGATGATCCATGTCGGACAACATGTTGAGGCTGAGCACTCCCTCACGACCCAGCAGACGAACATCGTAATTCAGCGTGTTCACCTTGGCGCCCGACACTTTAAGGTTCCGCGCCCAGACAAGCGAATGACGGTTCGCGTCATAGGAGGGAGGCTGCGCCCAGCCGATCAGGTTGATCGTGGGATAGCCGCCCTTCTGCCGCTGGGCATTGCTATCCGCCTCCCCGCTTCGCATCTGTTCCAAAACGCCGGCATAATCCTCCGTCTTGGCGTCGGTGTCGGTTACATAACCCGATGGATCGTAGGTGACGATCGCGCCCCAGAGATTGTCATAGGTCGTCGCCCCCGTCTCAATCACAATGCCCACAACCCCGTCAGCAACCGACGGTGGATTGCCCCAAACCTTGGTAATGACATCGCGCGCTTCGGTGCCGCCCAGAAAATAATAGCGCTCGCCCAGATGCAGCGTCGCTTTCGCCGCCGGAATCGGCACATCGCCAGTCTGTTTGTGCAGCGACTTTTCAAACGCGACAAGTTCTGCCGGCACCTTGGGCGGCGGCGTATCGGCGGCAGCCGAATGTGCGATCGTCATCCCCAGCGCGAGCGCTGCGGCACCTGCCAACTCCTTGAATGTCATTACGTTCCCCCGAAGCGCCCGACGATTCGGACACCTTCAGTCCAACGTCAAATCCCGCCCTCGTCAAGGCTGAGCAAGGTCGCATTTCCACCCGAACTGGTTGTATCTACTGACACTGCGCGTTCGGCGCAGAAGCGGTAGAGATAATGCGGGCCGCCTGCCTTGGGGCCGGTGCCGGACAGGCCCTCGCCGCCAAAGGGCTGGCTACCCACCACCGCGC
The DNA here is from genome assembly GCA_038323755.1 of Sphingomonadales bacterium. Classification (GTDB taxonomy): domain Bacteria; phylum Pseudomonadota; class Alphaproteobacteria; order Sphingomonadales; family Sphingomonadaceae; genus Sphingomonas. The sequence goes on along the minus strand of JBBQHG010000147.1, from coordinate 2,506 downwards.
CGATCATCGACCGGTTGACGTAGAAATTGCCGACCGCCGCGCGTGCCTCGACCAGTTCGCTGGCGCGCGCGATGCGGCTGTGGAGGCCCATCGTGAGGCCATACCCCTTGGCATTCACCCGCGCGACCGTTTCGGCGAGCTTGCCCGCGGGCCACGTGGCGACGTGGAGGACGGGGCCGAACCATTCCTGCGTCAGGTCATCGGGTGACGTGAGCCGGATGAGCGTCGGCGGCACGAACAGGCCATCATCAGGCACATCGAGCGTCTTGATCGCCTGCCCCGCCATCTCGGCGCGATAGGCCATCAGCCGGTTATAGGCGGCGCGGTCGATGACCGGGCCGACATCGGTGCGCGGATCGCCGGGATCACCGATGACCAGCAGGTCCATCGCACCCTTGAGCATTTCGATCACGCCGTCGGCGATTTCTTCCTGCAGCAGCAACAGCCGCAGCGCCGAACAGCGCTGTCCAGCCGAGCGGAAGGCACTGGTGACGACATCGGCCACGACCTGTTCGGGGAGTGCAGTCGAATCGACGATCATCGCGTTGATGCCGCCAGTTTCGGCGATGAGCGGGACGATCGGGCGGTTGTCGTCTTCGAGCAGCGAGCGCGCGATCTTGCGCGCGGTGGCGGTGGAGCCGGTGAAGGCCACGCCTTGCACGCGGGCGTCGGCGGTGAGCGCGGCGCCGACCTCCGGGCCGCCTGGCAGCAGGATCAGCGCATCCCTGGGCACCCCGGCCCGATGCGCAAGCTCGACTGCGAGCGCGGCGATGCGCGGCGTCTGCGGTGCCGGTTTTGCCACAACGGTGTTGCCAGTGACGAGCGCCGCGACCGTCTGACCCAGGAAGATCGCGAGCGGGAAATTCCACGGCGCGATCGTCGCCCATACGCCGCGCCCCTCCAGGTGGAGCGTGTTGCGCTCACCGGTTGGTCCCGGGAGGTCGATGGGGTGGAGGTTGGCGCGCGCTTCGGCGGCATAGTAACGACAGAAATCGACCGCCTCGCGCACCTCACCCAGCGCATCGGGGATGGTCTTGAAGGCCTCCTGCACGCAGATCGCCATCAGGTCGTCGCGGTGCGTTTCGAGCAAATCGGCGAGGCGATCGAGGCACGCGGCGCGGTCAGCGACCGGAGTGGCCGACCAGCCGGGGAAAGCGGCGTGGGCGCGCGTGACAACGTCCCCTACCACCTGACCAGAAACGCCGTTCGCCCCGAGCAACGTCGAGGGGCGTGCCACGGGTGCTGCGCTTGGAACACGTGTCTCGACTTCGCTCGACACGAACGGGTTGGATTGGGCGATGTTGGCGGCTGTCTCCATCAGCATCTCCCGATCCGCCAGATCGAGCCCAGTCGAATTCCGCCGTCCCGCCCCGAACAAATCGATCGGCCGTGGAATATTCGGGTGCCCCGTGCCGCCGACGCTGGCAATCTTCACCACCGGATCGGCGAGGATTTCTGCCTCGCTCAGCCGCTCATCCGCCAGCTGATGCACGAACGATGAATTCGCTCCATTTTCCAGCAATCGCCGAACGAGGTACGCGAGCAGATCGCGGTGCCCGCCGACGGGCGCGTAGATGCGGCAATGATAGCCATGCTCGCGCACCAGCCGCTCGTACAGGCCGTCGCCCATGCCGTGCAGCCGCTGGAACTCGAAGTCGCGGCTATTGCCTGCCCATTCGACGATTGTCGCGACCGTCAGAGCATTGTGGCTGGCAAAGGCAGGGCGGATATGGGGCGCGTCGAGCATATCGCGCGCGCAGGCGAGGTAGGAGACATCGGTCGCGGCCTTGCGGGTAAACAGCGGATAATCGCTCAGCCCCTCGACCTGGGTCCGCTTGATCTCGCTGTCCCAATAGGCCCCCTTGACGAGGCGGACGTTCATTTCGCGACCGAGTGCGCCAGCCCAGGCGATCACCGGCCGCGCGCGCTTGCCATAAGCCTGCACCGCCATGCCGAAGCCGTCCCAACCCTTCAGCGACGGCAGCCCCGCGACGGTGCCGATGATGTCGAGGCTCATCTCCAGCCGCTCGGATTCTTCCGCATCGACCGTCAGCGCAATGCCCTTGCACGCCGCCTGAACGGCGAGCGCCTCGAGCATTTCGGTGAGCGCGGGGACGCAATCATCCCACTGTGCCACCTCATAGCGCGCATGGAGCGCGGAGAGCTTGACCGAAATCGAATGACCCGCTGCCGGATCAGCCCCGACAGCATCGATCGCGTCGACATAAGCGCGGAAATAGCGATCGGCATCGGCGCGTGTCCGCGCGGCCTCCCCCAGCATGTCGAAGCTCGCGGTGAAACCCTTGTGCTCGGGCTTTTTCATGCGCCGCGCGGCTTCATCGATGGTGCGGCCCATCACGAAGATTTCGCCCATCATCCGCATCGCAGCGCCCACCGCCTGCCGGACGAATGGCTCGCCGGCACGGCTGATCAGGCGGCGAAGCGCGCTTGGCTGCTCCCCCTCGCCCACCAGCGCGCGACCGACGACAAGGCCCCAGGTGGCGGA
>JBBQHG010000146.1:0-6933 GCA_038323755.1 Sphingomonadales bacterium | reverse complement strand
ATGGCCGCCGCGGCCGCACGATCACCGGCGCCAACAAGCGTCCGCTCAAGTCGCTGTCCGACATGCTGAAGGGCAAGCAGGGCCGCTTCCGCCAGAATCTGCTCGGCAAGCGCGTCGACTATTCGGGTCGTTCGGTCATCGTGACCGGGCCTGAGCTGAAGCTGCACCAGTGCGGCCTGCCGAAGAAGATGGCGCTCGAGCTGTTCAAGCCGTTCATCTACGCGCGCCTCGACGCCAAGGGGCTGTCGATGACGCTCAAGCAGGCAAAGAAGTGGGTCGAGAAGGAGCGCAAGGAAGTCTGGGACATCCTCGACGAGGTGATCCGCGAGCATCCCGTGATGCTCAACCGGGCCCCGACGCTGCACCGTCTCGGCATCCAGGCGTTCGAGCCCGTCCTCAGTGAGGGCAAGGCGATCCAGCTGCACCCGCTCGTTTGCTCGGCTTTCAACGCCGATTTCGACGGCGATCAGATGGCCGTCCACGTCCCGCTTTCGCTCGAGGCGCAGCTCGAAGCCCGCGTGCTGATGATGTCGACCAACAACATTCTGTCGCCTGCCAACGGCAAGCCGATCATCGTGCCGTCGCAGGACATGGTGCTGGGGCTCTATTACATCACCATGCTCAAGGAGGGGGAACCCGGCGAAGGCATGATGCTGACCGACATGGCCGAAGTGCATCACGCACTCGATTCAGGTGCGGTCACGCTCCACACGAAGGTTATCGCCCGCGTTCCGCAGACCGATGAGGCAGGAAAGCCCTACCTCAAGCGCTTTGAAACCACGCCGGGCCGCATGCTGCTGGGTGAAACGCTGCCGAAGAGCCACAAGGTGCCCTTCGACATCGTCAACCGCCTGCTGACCAAGAAGGACGTCGGTGACGTGATCGATGAGGTGTATCGTCACACCGGCCAGAAGGAGACCGTGCTGTTCGCCGATGCGATCATGGCGCTTGGTTTCCGTCACGCCTTCAAGGCCGGCATCTCGTTCGGCAAGGACGATATGATCATTCCGGACGCGAAGATCGGCCTGGTCGATGACGCGCGTGCGCAGGTGAAGGATTATGAGCAGCAATATCAGGACGGCCTGATCACCCAGCAGGAAAAGTACAACAAGGTGATCGACGCCTGGAGCCGTTGCGGCGACCAGGTAGCCAACGCCATGATGGACGAGATCAAGGCTGTGAAGAAGCTGCCAAACGGCCGCGAAGCACCGATCAACTCGATCTACATGATGGCCCACTCGGGTGCCCGCGGTTCGCAGGCGCAGATCAAGCAGTTGGCCGGCATGCGCGGGCTGATGGCCAAGCCATCGGGTGAGATCATCGAAACGCCGATCATCTCGAACTTCAAGGAGGGCCTGACCGTCCTTGAATATTTCAACTCCACCCACGGCGCTCGCAAGGGTCTCGCGGATACGGCGTTGAAGACGGCGAACTCGGGTTACCTGACCCGTCGTCTGGTCGATGTCAGCCAGGATTGCGTGATCATCGAACTCGATTGCGGCACCGAACGCGCGCTGGAAATGCGGGCGATCGTGCAGGGCGGCTCGACCATTGCCTCGCTCGGCGAGCGTATCCTGGGCCGCACCACGGCAGAGGATATCATCGATCCGAAGACCAACGCGGTCGTCATCCCATCGGGCACGTTGCTTGACGAGCCGATGATCGCGCAGATCGAGGCGCTCGGTACACAGTCGTGCAAGATCCGTAGCCCACTGGTCTGCGAAACCAAGATCGGCGTCTGTGGCAAATGCTATGGTCGCGATCTGGCGCGCGGTACGCCTGTCAACATCGGTGAAGCGGTCGGTGTTATTGCTGCCCAGTCGATCGGTGAGCCGGGTACCCAGCTGACGATGCGGACCTTCCACATCGGCGGCGCGGCGCAGCTCAACGAGCAGTCGAACCTCGAAGCCGTTGCCGATGGCCGGATGGACTATCGCGACCTTCGCATCATTGAGGATCAGCGCGGCCGCCGCGTCGTGCTGAGCCGCTCGGGCGAACTCGCGATCATCGATGCCGAGGGCCGCGAGCGTGCGGTTCACCGCATTCCTTACGGTGCCTATGTCCTGTTCCCCGATGGTCACCAGCTGACCAAGGGCGACCGGATGGCCGAATGGGATCCGTTCACCATGCCGGTGATCACGGAAAACCCGGGCGTGGTGAAGTATGTCGATCTGATCGACGGCAAGACGCTGACCGAACAGGCCGATGAAGCGACGGGCATCACCCAGCGCGTCGTCACCGAATATCGTGCAGCGACCAAGTCGAAGGAGGATCTTCGTCCCCGCCTGACCCTCACCGGCGCCAGCGCCGAGGAAGCGGGCCGCTACATGCTCGTGGCGGGTGCCACTTTGTCGGTCGAGGACGGTGCCACCGTTTCGGGCGGCGACGTGCTTGCCCGTGTGTCCCGCGAAAGCGCCAAGACGCGCGACATCACCGGCGGTCTGCCGCGCGTTGCCGAGCTGTTCGAAGCGCGCAAACCCAAGGAAAACGCGATCATCGCCAAGGTTTCCGGCCGGGTCGTGTTCGGCAAGGATTACAAGGCCAAGCGCAAGATCGGTATCCAGCCCGAGGATGGCGGCGAGGTCGTGGAATATCTGGTGCCGAAATCGAAAGTCATCGACGTGCAGGAAGGCGATTACGTCAAGCGCGGCGACAATCTGATCGGTGGCTCGCCTGATCCGCACGATATTCTGGAAGTAATGGGCATCGAGCCTTTGGCCGAATATCTCGTGTCGGAAATCCAGGAGGTCTATCGTCTCCAGGGCGTGAAGATCAACGACAAGCACATCGAGGTGATCGTTCGCCAGATGCTGCAAAAGGTCGAGATCACCGATGGCGGCGATACGACGCTGCTGGCGGGCGAGCAGGTCGATCGCGAGGAGATGGATGACATCAACTCGAAGCTCGACAAGAAGCAGTCGCGCGCCGTCGGCAAGCCTGTCCTGCTCGGCATTACCAAGGCGTCGCTGCAGACCCGCAGCTTCATCTCGGCGGCGTCGTTCCAGGAAACCACCCGCGTCCTCACCGAGGCAGCGGTTCAGGGCAAGCAGGACACGCTGATCGGTCTGAAGGAAAACGTCATCGTCGGTCGGCTTATCCCGGCAGGCACGGGTGCCGGCATGAACCGTCTGCGTGTGACCGCCAACTCGCGCGACGCCGCGATGCGGGTGGCACAGCGCCGGATGGACGAAGTGGCAATCACCGCGCCCAACTCGGCAGCCGAGGAGCATGCGGCTGAGCTGCACCGCTCGGCGCGTGATGCCGGCGGAACGGGTGATGACGCCCTTGGCGCCGTCGTCCAGAGCGGCCATGGCACCGATGCCGATGCTGGGGATTACTTGAACACCGACAGCTGATCCACCGGATCAACATCGAAACGAAAATGCCGCCGTCCGGGATACCGGGCGGCGGTTTTTCGTTGGAGCGGAAAGTCTCCCTCATTTCGTAGGTCTTTCCGCAATGACACCGCGCCGCTTCAGCATCGCCCGCACCATTTTCCCTGCGCGCATCATCCAGTGGTCGGGGCCGTTGCTGGCAGCGGCATTCGGCGCGCTGGGGCTGGTGCTGATCGTATCGTGGTCGGGCATCCTCGACCTATCGGCCTCCAAGCCCCATCCCGAAGGCTGGGCCAGATTTCTTCACTATACCTTCAAGCAATCGACCGCCCATCATGCCGATGGGCTAACCGTTCCCGCAGATGTGAACAGCATGGCGCTGATCGAAAAGGGCGCGGCCTATTACGACCGGGCCTGTGCGCATTGCCACGCAGCCCCCGGTCGTGGGCAGAACCCGGTCGCCTTGTCGATGCGACCGCAACCACAATATCTCGTCGGTCAGGTCGGCGATTTCAGTCCGGCCGAGCTGTTCTGGATCGTCAAGCATGGCGTAAAATACAGTGCAATGCCCTCCTGGCCGGTGCCAGACCGCGATGACGAGGTTTGGGCCGTTGTCGCCTTCCTCAAACGACTGCCGACAATGTCGCACGCGCAGTATCGCTTGCTTGTCAAAGGCGGCGCAGCCGGCAGCGGCATCACCCTACCTTCATTCGAGCCCGGTAATTTTCCTCAGACGAGCTATGTCCTTGGCCAAACCTCACCCCAGGATCCGACCTATAAGCTCGCAAGTCCGGCGATCGGTTTCGATGGCAGCGATTCGGAAGCTGCGTCGGTGCAGAGATGCGTTGACTGCCACGGCGTCGAGGGTGCCGGTCGGACAAGCGGCGGCTTTCCCAACATCGCATTGTTGAAACGCGATGCCATCGTCAACGCGTTGAATAACTATGCGAGTGGAGCGCGCCACAGCGGCTTTATGCAAAATGTGGCGGTTCAGTTGACGCCAAAACAGATTGATGGCCTCGCCGATTACTTCTCGCGCCAACCCAAGAAGCAGTCTGCCGAAATCAACGCCCCGCCGGCCCTGCTTGCCCTTGGTCAGCGCATCGCAACCGCCGGCCTACCCGCGAAAAAAATCGGTGCATGTGCCAACTGCCATGACGAAAGCAAGGCGGCGGCGAAAGCCTTTCCGGCAATTGACGGCCAGTTTCCAATGTATCTGCGTGATCAACTGCGGCTGTTCCGCGCCGGCATACGCGGCGGTGCCGGGACCACAAACGCCATGTATGCCGAAGCCCAATCTCTGAGCGACCGGGAGATCGATGCGGTCGCCTCATTCTATGCATCACGGGCACCAAGCGCACCGATTTCGGCGTTGGCCGCACGCCCTGTTGCGGATGCGCAACGGTCAATCAGGTTGTCCACAGCAAAATAATGCCATTCCCCCATCGACCCTTGAGACCAATGACGAATCTGTTACCGGACCGTTTAAGGTCCAAGACACTATGGGCCATGGAGGGATAGCCGACACTTCATCCGGGGGAATCATGGTTTCTAGTCTTGTCTCTGCGACGCGCCGCAAGCACGCCCTCCTGGGCTGCGCCACCTTCGTCATGATCGGCTGGGCGAGTTCGCCTGCGCTTGCCGCAGAACCGGTGGCGACTGCCGCTGCTGAAGAAGCTCCACAAACCAACCCAGCCGGTGATGGCCTCCCGACCATAACGGTCACAGCCACCCGTCGGTCGGAACTGAGCAAGGATGTCCCGATCGCGGTAACATCGCTCAGCGGCCCGACGCTTGACCAGTTGAACTCGAGCGGTCTCGACATTCGCTTCCTGTCGGGGCGCACGCCCAGTCTGAATATCGAATCGTCGTTCGGCCGCACTTTCCCGCGCTTCTATATTCGCGGACTCGGCAATACAGACTTCGATCCCAACGCGGCGCAGCCGGTGTCGGTCGTCTATGACGATGTCGCGCTCGAGAGCCCGTTCCTGAAGTCATTTCCCGTGTTCGATCTGGCCAATGTCGAAGTGCTGCGCGGGCCGCAGGGCACTCTGTTCGGCCGCAACACTCCGGCGGGTGTGGTGAAGTTGACCTCGGCCAAGCCGGGCACTGTCTGGTCGGGCTATGGCAGCGCCTCTTGGGCGACCTATAACACCGTCAACGCAGAAGCCGCTATCGGCGGGCCGCTCGGCGGCGGTTTCTCGGTGCGCGCATCGGGCATTTTGCAGCGCCGCGACAACTGGGTCACCAACACATCGACAACCGGCAATGCCAACCGCAAGCTGGAAGGCTATACCGACCTCGCCGGTCGCTTCCAGATCGCTTATGCCAGCGGCGATTTCAACGCGCTGCTCAATGTCCATGGTCGCGACCTCGACGGTACGCCGCGCGTCTTCCGTGCCGGTTTGATCCGCCAGGGCAGCAATAACTTTAGCGCCGGCTTCCGGCCTGATCGCGTGGCGCTTGACGGCTATACCAGCCAGGCGCTGACGCAGTGGGGCATCAACCTGAAGCTCGACTATCATGTCGATGGCGTCGGCACCTTTTATTCGGTGACAGCGTATGAAAAGGCCCGCGTCGAGAGCACGGGTGATATTGACGGCGGCAACACCTACGCCTTTCCGCCGCTTGGTCTTAATCGGGCACTTTTCCCGGTAAACACCGGCGGCCTGACCCGACCGAAGGAATTCAGCCAGGAACTGCGCTTCGCCTCCGACGAATTCGGTGCCTTCCGCGCGCAGGGTGGCCTGTATTATTTCAACCAGCAGCTCGATTATGACGAGTTCAACTATAATTTCCCAACCACCGGATCGCGGGCGCGGGATCTGAATTCTTCGATCCATCATGATAACAGCAATGTGAACTATGGCGTGTTCGGGTCGGTGGAATACAAGGCGACCGACAAGCTGACGCTGCGCGCCGGTGGCCGATATTCGCATGATGATCGCAATGACCTAATTGTCGACCGGACGCCGGGCGGGTCAGGCATTGTATTCGGTCTCCGCCTACCCATCCGCACGCGCACTAACGATGGAAATTTCACCTGGGATGTCAGCGGCACCTATGCCGTCACGCCCGATGTGAGCTTCTATGCACGCGTCGCAACGGGTTATCAGGGGCCGGCAATCCAGGATCGTGTTACCTTTGGCAGCGTACCGGTGACTGCACCCAAGCAGACCACGATCTCGGGCGAAGCCGGCATCAAGGGCGCGACAGCGGATAGAACGCTCCGCTTCTCGCTCGATGGCTATTATTTCAGCACCGACGATTTGCAGATCACCGCGGTGGGTGGCGCATCCAACTCGACGCGCTTGCTTTCTGCGGCCAATGCGGTCGGCTATGGCGTAGAGGCGGAGCTTGAAGCCCGCCCGGTGCCAGCGCTGACATTGACTGGAAGCGCCAGCTACAACTTCACCGAATTGCGCGATCCCACGATTGGCGTCGCGCCATGCGGCTCTGGCGTCTGCACGCCGACCGACCCTATTGTTGCGGGGCTCGCGCGGATCAATGGCAATGATCTGCCTCAGGCACCCCGTTTCGTGGCGAACTGGACGGGCCGCTACGCCGTGCCGTTCGGCGATGGTGAGGTTTATCTCTT
>JBBQHG010000145.1:0-6955 GCA_038323755.1 Sphingomonadales bacterium | reverse complement strand
ATCGACATCCTGTTCCTCCATCAGATCTTCGAACAGCTGCATCTCCACCTCGTCCCAGCCGGCGCCATGCGCGTCGAAGAACCCGCCGATCAGCAGGTCGGCCTCCTTCGTGCCGCGGTGGTGCGCGCGGAAGTGCAGGCGTTTCAGGCGAGTGGCGCGGTCCATGGAGCTTCCAACGACGATTGGCCGGCGGCACTTTGCGTGGGCCGTCGGCTGGGGGTAAGACAGCCCAGATAGTCATGCGGCCAGAAATCCTCAATCCACTCTTTGCCGAAGTCACCGCGCTGAAAGGCGTGGGGCCGGCGCTCGCCAAGCCGCTCGACCGGCTGGGGCTGAGCCGGGTCGTTGATGTTGCCTTCCATCTGCCCACCGGCTGGATCGATCGGATCGCGCGCGACGAACTCGACATGGCCGATGCCGGGCGGACGATTGCGATCACATTGACGGCGGTGTCGTACCGATCCAGCGCCGGGAGAGGCCCAACGCGCGCACAGGCGACCGACGCCAAGGGGAATTATGTTTCGCTCGTCTATTTCGGCGGCAATTCGGGCTGGGTGAAAAAGCTCGCGCCGATCGGCGAGCCGCGCCGGGTCTCCGGGCGCCTGGAGATGTACGGGCAGGAATTGCAGATCGTCCACCCCGATTACGTCTTGCCGCTCGAAGAGGCGGCGGATCAGCCCGAACGCGAGGCGATTTATCCGTTGTCCGAGGGGCTGACATCGCGCCGTATGGGGCAGATGGCAGCGCAAGCCGTCGAGCGTGCGCCCGAGCTTGCCGAATGGATCGAGCCGGGCCTTCTCGCCAAACACCAATGGCCGGCGTGGCGCGAGGCACTCGCGCGCATCCATACCGACCCGTCGGACGCCAAGGCGCGCGAGCGGCTGGCCTATGACGAACTGTTTGCGAACCAGCTCGCGCTGACGCTGGTTCGTGCCTCTTCGCGGGCGCGCAAGGGCAGAGCACTGATCGGCGACGGGCGGCTGCGGGAAATGTTGCAACTGCCCTATGCGCCGACCGGCGCGCAATCGCGCTCGATCGCTGAAATAGAGGGCGATCTGCGTCAATCGCAACCAATGCTGCGGTTGCTGCAGGGCGATGTCGGCTCGGGCAAGACATTGGTCGCGGCAATGGCTTTGTTGATCGCTGTGGAGGCGGGGGCGCAAGGCGCTTTTCTTGCCCCAACCGAAATCCTCGCGCGACAGCATTTTGAGAGCCTGCGCGGCCTGCTCGCCGGGTTGCCGGTCAACATCGCCGTCCTCACCGGGCGCGACAAGGGTCGCGTGCGCGAGGCAACGCTGATGGGCCTTGCCGATGGTTCGATCGATATCCTGATCGGCACCCATGCGATCTTTCAGGAGGCGGTCGGTTACAAAGACCTCGGCCTCGTCGTGGTCGACGAACAACATCGTTTTGGTGTCGCGCAGCGCATGCTGCTGACCGGCAAGGGCCAGCATCCGCCACATCTGCTGGCGATGACCGCGACGCCCATCCCCCGCTCGCTGACGCTCGCGCTCTACGGCGAGATGGACGTCAGCCGCCTTGACGAGATGCCGCCTGGTCGCCAGCCGATCGAAACGCGGGTGCTCTCAGAGGACCGGCTCGACGATGTCGTCAATGCGCTCGGCCGCCATCTGTCGGCGGGTGGCCAGGCTTATTGGGTTTGCCCGCTTGTCGAGGAGAGCGAGAAGACCGATCTCGCCGCCGCAGAAGCGCGGGCGGAAACGCTGCGGGCGCGGTTCGGTGACAAGGTCGGACTCGTCCATGGCCGGATGAAGGGGCCGGACAAGGACGCGGTGATGGCTGCGTTTTCCGAGGGTCGTACCGGCGTGCTCGTCGCGACCACGGTCATAGAGGTCGGCGTTGATGTGCCCAATGCCACGTTGATCGTGATCGAGGCGGCGGATCGCTTTGGCCTCGCACAGCTCCACCAGTTGCGCGGTCGGGTGGGGCGGGGGAGCGGGGCCTCGAACTGCCTGCTGATTCGGGGCAGCGCTCTCAGCGAAACGTCCCGCGCCCGCCTCGCCCTCATGCGAGAAACCAATGACGGCTTCCGTATCGCCGAGGAGGATCTGCGGCTGCGCGGTGCGGGTGAATTACTCGGGACGAGGCAATCGGGAGAGGCGCAGTTCCGGCTCGCGTCGCCCGAGATGCTCAACGACCTGCTGCCGATTGCGCATGATGATACGCGACTGTTGATTGATAGAGACGGTGGACTCAGCGGCCCGCGCGGGCAGGCGGCGCGGGTAGCGCTCTATCTGTTCGAGCGTGATGCCGGGGTTGCACTGCTCCGCTCTGGCTGATCACCGGGCTTTTAGCATTACCGCGAGCAATTCATAATAATCGGCAAGGTTGATGGTCTGATCGAGTTCGCAGCCGATCCGCCCACCAAGCGACCATCGGATTTGGGCGCCGATCGTGCCAATGATCGGCAACTGGATCGTGAAGCTGTCGCCGGGCTGCAAATCTGCTTCGCAACGCGCCATCAGGCCCATCGCAGACATGTTGACAATGATGATCGGCACCGGCTGTGCGTCCGGGCCAAAGGCCTTGGCGCGGAAATGTACTTCGTCGCGACCGGTTGCCCGGTCGTCGTTCGACACAAAGGATGCCTTGCTCGCCATCCGGCTGACCCCATAGTTGCCCTTACGGAAACTATGGGCCGCGAATGAAGGGGATCGGTATGGATGTGGTTAACGGAAATTTTTCCGTAACCTATTCAATTGTGTTCAGCAGGCCGTGATTCTTTTTACCCGCTGAGATGCGGATCGTTTCGGTGCCGACTGTCACCATGAAATTTTCGTCGCCGATCTTTTCGCCATCGACCCGCGCACCGCCGCCCTTGATCAGCCGCCGCGCATCACCCTTGGAAGAGGCAAATCCGAGCGCAATCAGGGCATCGACTAGCGCAATCTCCCCGCGCGGCACGCTATGGCTCGGCAGGGCGTTGCCCGATTCGCCGTCCTCGAAGGTGCGACGGGCGGTTTCGGCCGCATCGGCGGCGGCGGCTTCGCCCCGGCACATGGCGGTTGCCGCATTCGCCAGCGTGATCTTCGCTTCGTTGATTGCGGCGCCCTCAAGCGCTTCAAGATGTTCGATCTCGTCGAGCGGGACATCGGTGAACAGCCGCAGGAACCTGCCGACGTCGCGATCATCCGTATTCCGCCAGAATTGCCAATAATCATAGTGCGACAGTTGCTCTTCATTGAGCCAGACCGCGCCGGACACCGATTTGCCCATCTTTGACCCATCCGCCTTGGTGATTAGCGGCGTCGTGAGCCCAAACACCTCGGTCCCGTCGATCCGCCGGGTTAGCTCGACGCCATTGACGATATTGCCCCACTGATCCGATCCGCCCATTTGTGCGCGGCAGCCATAACGGCGCGAGAGCTCGAGAAAATCATAAGCCTGAAGGATCATGTAGTTGAATTCGAGGAAGGTCAGCGGCTGTTCGCGCTCAAGACGGAGCTTGACCGAATCGAACGTCAGCATCCGGTTGATTGTGAAGTGGCGGCCGACGTCGCGTAGCAGCTCGATATAGCCGAGCTTGCTAAGCCATTCGTCGTTATTGACCATCACAGCGTCGGTCGGCCCGTCGCCAAATACCAGCAGCTTTTCGAACGCGCGGCGGATCGAGGCGATGTTGGCAGCAATGCCGTCATCGTCGAGTAGCTTGCGGACTTCGTCCTTGCCCGAAGGGTCGCCAATCTTGGTGGTGCCACCGCCCATTATGACGATCGGCTTGTGCCCCGCTTGCTGGACGCGGCGGAGCAGCATGATCGAGACTAGATTGCCCACATGAAGCGACGACGCGGTCGCGTCGAAGCCAACATAGACCGGCACGATCTGCCTCGAGGCGAGCGCATCGAGCGCGGCGGCATCAGTGACCTGATGGATATACCCACGCGAGGACAGGAGGCGAAGCAAATCGGATGTGTATTCGGTCATAGCGGCAGCGCTTAGAGGAAATGCCCCCGCCAGCGCAATCTCAGCGCTTGGGGAGCTGGCTCAGCGGGTCGACGGGTGTTCGCCCTTTACGGAGTTCGAAATGCAATTCGGGCCGGTCCGCAAAGCCGGAATCGCCCGATAAGGCGATCGTCTGGCCGCGCTTTACTGATTGGCCGCGCTGCACCAGAATCTGGCGCGTATGGCCATAAACGCTCGTCCAGGCATCGCCGTGCTTGAGCATGACCAGACCGCCAAGGCCGGCGACTTCGTCACCGGTATAGGCAACGACGCCGTCGGCCGTCGCCAGGATCGGCGTGTCGATCGGCACGGCAATCTTGATGCCGTCGTTCCGTACGCCGCTAGCGCCGGGGCCAAAGCGTCTGACGACACTGCCACTCACCGGCCACGCAAAGGCACCGACACGCCCTTCAGGCGTCGCGACGGCGGCGGTGGGCGGCAGCACGCGGGCGGGCGAGGTGCTCGGCCGCGTGGGCCGTTCGTGGGTTGCCAGCGCTGGTTCGCTGCCGGTGACGATATCTTCTATATCAAGATGAAAGGCGGCGGCGCGCTCCGCCGGGGTCAATGGCCCCGAATGCGGGATGATGATCCGCTGGCCGGCGCGCAGGACATAGGGATCGACCAGGTCGTTTTCGCTCACCACCCGCGACCAATCCACGCCGTAAGCGCGGGCAATCGCGATGCCGGTCTCGCCGGGTTTGACGAGATGGTAACGGCCTGCCGGAATAGTCAGTTGCTGGCCTGGAAAAATCGTGAAGGGAGGCTGCAGACCATTGGCGCGCGCAATCGCTTCTGATCCGGCGCCGGTGCGGTTGGCGATGCCGCGCAGCGTATCGCCGGGCGCGACGACATAATCGCCGGCGCTGACATCTTGTGCATCGGGCGTGACGGGTCGCGCCTCCCAGGCCTGCTGGCGCAACGGCTGCGGCGGCAACTGTGCGGGCTGGTCCGGATAGCTCAGCGGTGGCGGCGGCAGGCGATCGTCCTGAACGTCGTACCGGCCACCGCCCGGAATACAGGCCGGCAACAATGTCGCCAGCAACAACGGGGTGATCAGTTTCCCGGTCGTCCGCATGATGCCCCCCTCAGCGATATGCCGTGTCCAGCATATCGAGCGATTCACGGTGTGTCAGGTCCAGATGCAGAGGGGTGACGGCTATGAAGCCATCGGCAACCGCTTCGACATCGGTCGAATGCGCCGGCGTCTCGACCGACGGGCCGAGGCCGAACCAGAAATATTCATACCCGCGCGGATCGCGGTTGCTGATGATCCTGAGCCGGCCATAATCGCGCAGGCCCTGGCTGACGACGCGGACGCCCTTGACCTTGTCGGCGGCAAGCGCAGGGAAGTTGATGTTCACCAGCGTGCGCGGGGCAAGGGGAGCATCGAGCAGGGGGCGGAGCACTTGTTCGCCCCAGTGTTGCGCGGCGTCGAAGGGGACGACATCGCCCATGCCTTCGCGGGCATAGACCTGGCTGAGGGCGATCGATCGGACGCCGGCGAGGGCGCCTTCCATGGCGGCGGAAACGGTGCCGGAATACGTGACATCCTCGGCCAGGTTAGCACCCCGGTTTACACCCGAAAGGATGAGATCGGGGGGCGTATCCTTCATGATCTTGGCCAGCGCCATCATCACGGCATCGGTGGGGGTGCCGGCTACAGCGTAGCGTTTCTCGGCATGTTTACGCACCCGTAACGGTCTGGTGAGGGTGAGCGAGTGGCCGGCGCCCGATTGTTCGTCGGCGGGGGCCACTACCCAGATGTCGTCGGACAGGGTTGCAGCGATTGCTTCCAACACCTTGAGGCCGGGCGCGTGATAACCATCGTCGTTGGTGAGCAGGATGCGCATCAGGCCCTCGGGTCCAGCCGGGTGAGGCCGCCCATATAGGGTAGCAGCGCCTCAGGCACCGTGACGCTGCCGTCTGCATTCTGATAATTCTCGATCACTGCCACCAAGGTGCGACCGACCGCGAGGCCCGAGCCGTTGAGGGTGTGAACGAACTCGGTCTTCTTTTGCTCGCCCGCGACGCGGTACCGCGTATTCATCCGCCGCGCCTGGAAATCACCGGTGTTCGAGCAGGAGGATATCTCGCGATAGGCGCCCTGGCCAGGCAGCCACACTTCGAGATCATAGGTCTTGCGCGCGCCGAAGCCCATATCGCCAGTGCACAGCAGCAGCTTGCGATAGGGGAGGCTCAGCCGTTCGAGGATCGTCTCGGCGGCGCGGATCATGCGCTGATGCTCGACCTCGCTATCTTCGGGCCGGACGATGCTGACCAATTCGCACTTCTCGAACTGATGCTGGCGGATGAAGCCGCGCGTATCCCGCCCCGCCGCGCCCGCCTCGGAGCGAAAGCACAGCGTGAGCGCGGTGAGGCGCATCGGGAGGGCGCTTTCGTGGAGCAGCTCGCCCATCACGCTGGCGGTGAGGCTGACTTCGCTGGTGGGGATGAGCCACATACGCTCAATGGGATTAGCAAATTCCTCAAGTAGCTTGTCAAATTCACTGCCAGCAAACTGCGTCATCTTTTCTTCGTCGTATCCTTTGGGGAAGAAGGATATGAAACGCTCAATCGCTTCGAACCGCTCGATAGTTTTTGTTGTCCAAAAAGAATCTCGCTCAAACTTCGGCAGCTTATCGGTGCCGTACATCGCCTCGTCCTTGACGAGCACCGGCGGGTTGCATTCCTCATAGCCGTGCTCGCGCGTCTGCACATCCAGCATGAACTGGCCGAGCGCGCGGTGGAGGCGGGCCATGTCGCCGCGCAGGAAGGTGAAGCGAGAACCCGAAAGCCGCGTGCCGGTTTCGAAATCCATGCCGAGCGCAGGGGCAACATCGGCATGCTCCCGGGGCGTGAAATCGAACGTGCGCGGCGTGCCCCAGCGGGCGACCTCGACATTCTCTTCCTCGCCTTTGCCATCGGGTACATCGGCGGCGGGCAGGTTGGGGATGATCGCCAGCGCGGCATTGAGTTCTTCGCCGAGCGCCTT
>JBBQHG010000144.1:0-6970 GCA_038323755.1 Sphingomonadales bacterium | reverse complement strand
AAAATCGCGACCCTCGCTGCTCAAGGAGCGATCGCGCTAGGGTTCTACGCCTTTCTGCTCTTCTCCTCGAATCCCTTCACCCGTATCAATCCCGCACCGGCAGACGGGCAAGGGCTCAATCCGCTGCTTCAGGATCCCGGCCTCGCGTTCCATCCCCCGACTTTGTACATGGGCTATGTCGGCATGTCGGTCGCGTTCAGCTGTGCGGTCGGCGCGCTTGTTACGCGCAAGGTCGATCCGGTGTTTGCACGCGCTATGCGGCCCTGGGTTCTAGGTGCATGGATATTCCTGACGCTGGGCATCACCGCAGGTAGCTATTGGGCTTACTATGAGCTTGGTTGGGGGGGCTGGTGGTTCTGGGATCCCGTCGAGAACGCCTCGCTGATGCCGTGGTTGGCGACGACGGCGCTCCTGCATTCGGTGACGGTTCTCGCAACCCGCGACGGCTTGCGCGCCTGGACTGTGATGCTTGCAGTGGTCGCGTTCTCGATGAGCATGGTCGGCACTTTTCTGGTGCGCTCGGGCATCTTGACGAGTGTCCATAGCTTCGCTGTCGATCCGCGGCGCGGAGGGTTCATTCTGGCGTTGCTGGCACTTTACATCGGCGGCGCGCTTGTTCTGTTCGCGACAAGGATCGGTGCCGTCAAGGAAGGCAACCGGTTCGACATGCTGAGCCGTGAAGGCATGCTCGTGGCGAATAACCTGCTTCTGTCGGTTATTCTCGTTATCGTCCTTGTCGGAACACTCTACCCGCTCGGCCTGGAAGCGTTCGCTGGCACAAAATTGTCGGTGGGCGCGCCCTACTTCAACGGGACGGCGGGGCCCGTCGCGATTATCCTTGTTTGCCTTATGGCAGCAGGGCCCCTGATGCGCTGGCGTCGCGACGAACCGAGAAAAGTCTTGGAACGGCTTGCCGTCCCGGTGCTTGTCCTCGCTGCCATGTTTCTCTTGGTCGCTGTTTTTGGCGGTCCGATCGGCGTTTTGCCGCTGCTTGGCCTGACCGTTGCAGCAGGGGTCGCAACGGCCAGTATCGCTCCCTTGTGGAAACGCAATCTGCGCCGGACGCCACTGTTCACATACGGCATGGTCATGGCGCATCTCGGGTGCGCCGTCAGCCTGGCCGGCATGGCGTCGGACAGTGCCTTTACTCAGGAATCGCTGACGGCGATGCGGGTCGGCGATGTGCGAACGATCGGACCGTATGCGGTATCGCTTAAGGGAGTCAGCGAAGTACCCGGACCCAATTGGTCGGCACTGGACGCCGCAATGACTGTCCAGCGCGGGAACGCAACCCCATTTACCCTACATCCGCAGTCGCGCACCTTCACCGATCCGCCGATGGAGACCAGCGAGTCTGCCATCAAGACCAGCTGGGACGGGCAGCTTTACCTGGTCGTCGCCGCGCAAACCGAACCGGACAGCTGGCCCGTTCGGATGTGGTGGAAGCCTATGGTGACATTGATCTGGCTGGGCGGCATCATGATCGCAATCGGCGGCTTCCTCTCGCTGCTTGGGCGCATTGACCGCGACTTGTTCCGCCTCTGGCGTTGGAGGGCGACATGAAGCGGGTTTGGTTGTGGGCACCGCTGGCGATTTTCGGCCTGCTATTTGCCGTGTTCGGCACAGGATTGATCAAGCCGGCCGATCGCCGCGTCCCTTCGGCGATGGTCGGACAGCGCCTCCCGGCGTTCACCCTCAATGCCCTGCAGACGGGGCAATCGCTTTCGGACCGGGATTTTACCCGAGGCAAGCCTGCGTTGCTTAATGTGTTCGCCAGCTGGTGCGTTCCGTGCGTCGCCGAAATTCCTGTCCTGGTGCAGATGAAGCAGCAGGGCATTCAAATCCGTGGTGTCGCCGTTCACGACAATATCGGCGATTTGAGCCGGTTCCTGTCGGCAAATGGCGACCCCTATGAGCGCATCGGCCTCGACGCAAACGGGCGGATGCAGATCGCGCTCGGTTCGGCCGGTGTTCCCGAAACCTTTGTGGTCGATGGCAAGGGCGTGATCCGCCATCAGCACATCGGGGTGATCGAACCGGGCGACGTGCCGGTTCTTCTCGCCCAGCTGAAGGCAGCCCAATGAGCATTCGGTTCGCCATCGCCTGTGCGCTTCTGGTTCCCGCAACGGCGCTTGCTCAGTCGAATTACAACAATGTCCAGCTTGCCGATCCGCAGCAGGAGCGTGCGGCCAAGGCGCTGATGGAAACAATCCGCTGCGTCGTCTGTCAGGGGCAGTCGATTGCCGACAGCAACGCCGATCTTGCGGCTGATATGCGCGGATTGATCCGCGAGCGGATTGCGGCGGGCGAGAAGCCCGAGGTCATTCGCGCCTGGTTGATCGCCCATTACGGCGCGTGGGTCAGTTTCAAGCCGCAGCTGGAAGCTGCGTCGGCGCCGTTGTGGTTGGTGCCTCTTGGCGCGCTCTTCGCAGGCGCTTTTCTGATACGTGGTCATTTCAAAAGGAGAGCGCGGTAATGGGTTGGCTCTTTCCGATCTTGTTCGCTGTCGCGATCCTTGCGGGATTGAAGCTGAGTGGGCGTATGTCCCGCTCGGCATTCGAACTTGCCTGTGTGGCGATGCTTGTCGGCCTGGCCGGCTATGCCTGGCAGGGTTCGCCGACGCTTTCTGAATCGCCGGCATTCGATGTGAAAACCGTCCGTTGAGCGTGGAGATCTTGCCATGAACTATGAGAAAATCTTTGCTCAGGCCATCGACCGGCTTCATGCCGAGGGCCGGTACCGTGTCTTTATCGATATTTTGCGCAACAAGGGGTCGTATCCCAACGCGCGCTGCTTTGCCGGGCATAACGGGCCAAAGCCGATTACGGTGTGGTGCTCGAACGATTATCTCGCGATGGGCCAGCATCCCAAGGTGATCGCGGCGATGGAAGAAGCGCTGCACGACGTCGGCGCGGGCTCGGGCGGGACGCGCAACATCGGCGGCAACACGCATTACCATGTCGATCTGGAGGCCGAACTCGCCGATCTGCACGGCAAGGATGGGGCGCTGCTCTTCACGTCGGGCTATGTCTCGAACGAGGCGACGCTCGGCACGCTCGGCAAGATCCTGCCCGGCTGCATCATCTTTTCGGACGAACTCAACCACGCCTCGATGATCGCGGGCATCCGCAATTCGGGCTGCGAGAAACGCGTGTGGCGGCACAACGACCTTGCGCATCTCGAAGAACTGCTGGCAGCCGAAGACCCCGACGCACCCAAGCTGATCGCGTTCGAAAGCGTCTATTCGATGGACGGCGATGTCGCCGATATCGCCGCAGTCTGCGACATGGCCGACAAGTACAGTGCGCTGACCTATTGCGACGAAGTCCATGCCGTCGGCATGTACGGTCCGCGCGGCGGCGGCATCACCGAGCGTGATGCCGTTGCCGACCGCGTCACGATCATCGAAGGGACGCTGGGCAAGGCATTCGGCGTGATGGGCGGCTATATCGCCGCGTCGCGCGACATCGTCGACGTGATCCGCAGCTACGCGCCGGGGTTCATCTTCACGACCAGCCTGTCGCCGGTGCTGGTCGCGGGCGTGCTCGCCAGCGTCCGCCACCTGAAGGCGTCGAACGAGGAACGCGACGCGCAACAGGCGGGGGCGGCGATGCTCAAATCGCTGTTCGCCGAGGCCGGCCTGCCGGTGATGGACACGGTGACGCACATCGTGCCGCTGATGGTCGGCGACCCGGTAAAGGCCAAGCGGATCAGCGACATCCTGCTCGCCGAATACGGCGTCTATGTGCAGCCGATCAACTACCCCACTGTTCCGCGTGGCACCGAACGCCTGCGCTTCACGCCGGGGCCTGCGCATACGGCCGAGATGATGCGCGAGCTCACCGAAGCGCTCAGCGAGATCTGGAGCCGGATGGAACTGCGCAAGGCTGCGTGACGCCGCTGTCGAGAAGGACAGGGGCGGAACATTGCGATGGCTCGCTCGCTTACCGGCACGACGGAATTTATTGGATCGGTGCACACGCGCCCGCGATCGGGATTTGTGCGCCAGGCGAGTCCGAACCGGTCAGTCGCTACGCGTAATACGCTCGGACAGACGGGCAATCGTCATCCCCGCCATGCTTATCCGGCCTTCGTTCAGGACCGTCCGATTGTCCGCCTGGAGATAGAGCCATTGTTCCATGTAGACGGCCGGGCGCTTCAGAAGATATCGGAGATGAAACAGATTCCCGTGAACTTCGCCGCGAACCGGCCCTGCGGCGTCGGTCAACGTCGCCGTATAGTGGACGCCATCGGCGGTCTTCATGACCCAAGTTCGCTGCCCCGACTTGCCATCGGCGTACGCAATGGTCTGATCCAGCCGGAACGACCCGTCCGGCAGCGATCGGCCCGTGCCGGAAACGCGGAGGATTCGCGATGGCTTGCCTTTGGCGGTGGCGATGATGCCATAACTCGTTGTCGAGCCCGCAAAGAATACTTCAGGTCGCATGATTGGCTGCTGGCTGTCGAAGGCCGTCATTTCCAACGGCGCGACACACCCTGTGGTCAAGGCCAGGCAGGTTATCCAGATCGCTTGGCAGCATAAGGCCCGCATCACAGCTCCGTTTCCGATGATCTGCCCGGCGTCCCCGCGATTGCAAAGAAGCCGGACCGCCAGGCCCGCGCCAGCTTATCGCGCAAAGATGGCTTTGACACGGCATATCGGTGTCGGTCGATATGGGGAAATCGACCGACACCCATGCTGGCTTAACGGGCCGAAAGCTTTGCGAGGGCAGCCTTGTAAGCGTCGAAATGCGTGCCTTCGTCCACGGCGATCTGACGAAACATCGCGGCGACTTTCAGGTCGCCATCCGCTTCGGCCTGCTTGGCGAAGTTCACGTACATCGTGACGTTCTCGTAATGCTCGCCGGCCATCGCGTCCTCGAGATTGGCGATGTTTCCGCTGCCGAGTTGGAGCGCCTGAGCTTCACGATCAAAATGCTCGTTTGCCTCAATATTGGCCGACGCTCGGAACAGCTTGGCGAGCTCAGGCTTGCCAGCAGCGTCGGCTTGGTCGGCATAGCGCAAGTATTTGAGGTTGGCATAGGCTTCGCCGTGCATAGCCGCTTCGAGATTGGCGCGTGTTTGCGCCGACAACGGCTTGGCCTCGGGGGTAGCCGCGATTGCGGCAGTTGAAAGAAGTGCGGCAACGCTTGCCGCTGTCGCAAGCAGGAATCGGTTCATGATGCAATCTCCAGGGTACGCCGACTGTGGCGACGATCGGCATGTGGAGGCATGCCCTGACGCATTCCTGACGCAGCGGTGAATAAGTCGAATTGTCCGTATCGATTTTATTTTCTTGGGCCGTCAGCTTTCCGTCAGCCGGTCGGCGCACTTCAGAGGAGCCGGGGCAGCAAGGCCCCATATTTCACTGCAAAGGACTGCCCCCGATGAAGCCTTCCAATCTGTTCAAGCTTTTCCTCACCGCGTCGGCGCTTTCGGCCGCGTCCATGGCCGTCGCCGCCCCTGTTTGCACCAAGCTGCCACCAGCAAAATGGCTGACGCAAGCCCAGATGAAAGCGAAGATCGCCAAGATGGGCTACCGCGACATCAAGGTCTTCCAGGTCTCAGGCAGTTGCTATGAGATCTATGCCCACACCAAGGACGGCAAGCGCGCCGAGGTCTATTTCAACCCGGTGACCGGCGCAGTCGTCCAGAACAACGTCGACTGATCGTGGCGGCGACTGCCCCCGTCGCTGCCGCGACCACCCCTGGCCCGGTCCCCTGCCGGGTCAGGGTGTGGGATCCGCTCGTCAGGATCTTCCACTGGACCGTTGCCGGCGGCGTCATCGCAAATCTTACTTTTTTCCGGCACGACGAAACTCCGCACATCTATGTAGGATACGCCGTTATCGCGGCGCTTGTTGTCAGGCTCTGCTGGGGCGTCGCCTCGCGGGGGCACGCTCGCTTCGCCAGTTTCGTACCTGGCCCGCGTCGACTGGTCGGCTATTTCGCGGCGATGCTGAGCAGGCGTGAACCACGCTATGTCGGCCACAATCCGGCGGGTGCGGCAATGATCGTGCTGCTTCTGGTGCTGCTGGCAACAGTGGGGACGACCGGGTGGATGATGGGCCTTGATGCCTACTGGGGCGTCGCATGGGTTGAGACCTTGCACGAGGTGACGGCCAACATATTGATCGGGGCCGTAGCGCTCCACGTCATTGGCGCGATCATCGAAAGCATCCGCCACCGCGAGAACCTGCCGCTCGCGATGATTACCGGCTACAAGCGGGCGGCAGAGGGGACGGATATCGACAATGCGCCTGTTGCTGGTTGAAGATAATGCCCGTCTGGCGAGCCTGATACGCGAGGGTCTCGATCGTCAGGGCTTCGCCGTCGACTGGTGCGAAACCGTGGATGGCGCCGAACACGCGCTGAAGATCAACGACTATGACCTGATGTTGCTCGATCTGGGCCTGCCCGATGGCGAGGGATTGGATCTGGTTCGCAAGCTCAGGCGGCGGCAGGATACGATGCCGATCTTGATCCTGACCGCACGCGGCGGACTCGACGATCGTGTGCTGGGTTTGGACGCAGGCGCGGACGACTACCTCGTCAAGCCGTTCCAGATTCCAGAGCTAGCGGCGCGATGCCGCGCGCTGTTGCGACGACCAGGGGCTTCGCTGGGCACCGAGCTTACGGTCGGCAATGTTATTCTGCATTCGGCTGAACGCAGCGTCGCTGTGGCTGGCCTGGCGGTCGAGGCAACGCCGCGCGAAGTCGATCTCCTCGAATGCCTGCTGCGGCGTGCTGGCCATGTCGTCGCCAAGCCCGCGCTCGAAGGTGCGCTCTACTCCATGGATGCCGAAGTGACGCCGAATGCACTGGAGGCGTGTGTTTCGCGCCTGCGCAAGCGACTGACCATCGCCGGGGCCGATGTGCAGATACGCACTGTGCACGGCGTCGGCTATGCGCTCTTCGCGCCAATCACCGTCTATGGATAGAGCAGGCAACAGCAAAAAAGGCCCAGCCG
>JBBQHG010000143.1:0-7001 GCA_038323755.1 Sphingomonadales bacterium | reverse complement strand
CCTTCAAGCTTTTGGTCATTCTACCCAGTCCAGCCCCATGTCGCGGTACACTCCGCGATCGTCATCCCAATTCTCTTTTACTTTTACGTGAAGATAAAGGTGTACGGGGCGCCCCATTAGGGTTGATAATTCAGCGCGGGCCCGGGCGCCAATTTCCTTGATGCGTTGCCCGCCCTTGCCCAGCACGATCGCGCGCTGGGTGGTGCGTGCGACGAGGATCTGCTGGTGGATTTCAACCGAGCCGTCCTCACGTTCCTTATACTGCTCGGTCTCGACCGCGCTGGCATAAGGGAGTTCGGCGTGGAGCTGCAGATAAAGCTGCTCGCGGGTCACCTCGGCCGCGAGCATGCGTTCCGTGGCGTCCGACACCTGATCTTCCGGGAAATGCCAAGGGCCCTTGGGCATCGCCTTGGCAAAGGCCGCCTTGAGCTCGGGCAGGCCATCCCCGGTCGCGGCACTCACGAAGAAGATCTCCTCGAAAGGTACCGCATCGTTCAACCGCTTGGCGTGGCCGAGCAGGCGTTCCTTCTCGGCGATATCGACCTTGTTGAGGATGAGATATTTGGGCTCGCGGCGGTGAGCGAGCCCTTCGGCGATGGCCATGACCTTGGGGCCAATGCCGCCCTTGCCGTCAACGACGAGCGCGATCACATCGGCGCCTTCGGCCCCCGACCAGGCAGCTGCGACCATTGCGCGGTCGAGCCGGCGCTTGGGTTCGAAGATGCCGGGGGTATCGACCAACAGGATCTGCGTATCGCCCTCGATCGCGACGCCCATCAGCCGGGTGCGTGTTGTCTGCGCCTTGGGGCTGACGATCGCGACCTTCTGGCCGACAAGCGCGTTGACGAGCGTGGACTTGCCGGCATTCGGCGCACCGACGACGGCGATAAGGCCGCAGGATTGTTCTTTTTCACTGATTGTCATCGGCTGCTCTTGCGCCAGCGTTTGTGTCGGAACAAGTCCGGCATCATGATCAGGGTGCGAGCTGAGCCAGCAATGCCGCAGCCGCAGCGGTTTCCGCTTCTTGCTTGGAGGTGCCGGTAGCGCTCGCTTCGGCGAGCTTGCCGACGCTGACTCGAACGGTGAAGCGAGGCGCATGATGGGGGCCTGAGCGATCGGTGATAGCATATTCAGGCGGACGACGATTATGCGCGGCTGCCCATTCCTGCAGTGCCGATTTGGGGTGCTGTGGGGCGCGGGCCTGGCTGGTGACAATACTGCCCCAAAGTCTGCGCACGGCCGCGCGTGCAGCACCCAGCCCATGATCGAGATAGAGCGCGCCGATCAGCGCCTCCATCACATCGCCCAGCACATTGTCGCTATCGGCGGCACCATCATCGCGCGCTTGTTTCCCGAGCTTCAGATGCGGCGGTACCCCAACGGTTCGCGCAATTGCGGCGCAGACAGCGCCTGTCACCAGTGCATTCAGGCGCTTGGACAATTGCCCCTCTGGCTCGCCGGCGAAAAGCTCAAACAGCCATTCGGCGACCACGAGGCCCAACACGCGATCCCCCAGAAATTCCAGGCGCTCGTAGTTCGCCACGGCCTGGCTGCCATGGGTAAGCGCGCGTTCATAAAGTGCCCGGTCTGTGGGTGTTGCGCCCAGCACATCAGCCAGCCAGGCACCGAGCGCGTCGTCGCTCAAAAGCTGCTCCCGATGCGCCCCCAGCGAGCCGCGGAGAACCAGGTCCAGGGCAGGAACCAGCTGGCGGTGCCATCGGTGGAGAAGAACATGAAGAGCGCCTTACCCTCCAGATTACGGGTCGGGACGAAACCAATGCCCTGGCCGATCACGGGCGGGAACCGGCTATCGGCGCTATCGTCGCGATTATCGCCCATCATGAAGACGTGGTCGGCGGGCACGGTATACAGCCCGGTATTGTCAGCCGGCGTATCGCCGCGATCCAACACATTATAACTGACGCCGCTTGGCAGCGTCTCGCGATATTGCGCATAGCGGCAGAGCGGCTTGCCGCTGGTGAGGTCCTGATATTCAACCGAGCAGGTATAGTTTGGCGTGATCGGCACCGTGAAATCGGCGATTCGCTGCTTGGGCACCGGTACGCCGTTAAGGATCAACTGGCCCTGCCGCATCTGGATCGTGTCACCGGGCAGGCCGATCACCCGCTTGATGTAATCGTCGCTATTGCCCGGCGGCGCCTTGAACACCGCGATATCGCCGCGTTCAGGCAGGCGCGCGAGAATATGGCCGGGGATCAGCGGCAGGCTGAAGGGCAGGCTGTAGCTGGAATAGCCGTAATTCCACTTCGACACGAACAGGTAGTCGCCAACCAGCAGGCGCGGCAGCATCGATTCGGACGGGATATTGAAGGGCGAAAAGAAGAAGCTGCGCAGGATGCCGACGGCAAGCACGAGCTTCACCAGAAACGAAATCGTCTCGCGCGTTTCGCTGCGTATCGGTGCCCGGGCTGGCTGGCTGCTGGTCATATCATCCATTTGCTGGCTTTGCGGGGGCTGCGATGCATCGTCAAGACAGCCGTTTCCGGTGGCAGGCGCTGATATGGGACGCTAGAGCCGGGTTTGGCGCAAAAAAAGTGGAGAATTGCCGATGTCCATCCCTGCTTGGCGCGCGATCGAAGCTTTGGAGTCGCCCTCACTCGCGGCGCTGTTCGCTGACGATGCTGAGCGCGTGGCGCACTTCAGCGTCGACGTGGCCGGCATCCATTTTGATTGGTCCAAAACGCATCTTTCGGCATCAGCGCTGGCGGCTTTCGAGGCACTGGCGCGTGCGCAGGACCTAGCGGGCAAGCGCGAAGCGTTGTTCAACGGCGATGCAATCAACGCGACGGAGGGCCGCGCGGCCGAGCATACCGCCGAGCGCGGGGAAGGGGCGCCGGAAAGTGTGGCGCGAGCGGGCGTTCTGCACGCCCGCATGCGTGCGCTGATCGACGCCATCGAGCTGGAAGCGCTGGGGCCGATTGCGCATGTGCTGCATATCGGCATCGGCGGATCGGCGCTGGGTCCTGATCTGTTGATCGATGCGCTGGGCCGCGATGAAGACCGGTATGACGTGGCGGTCGTCTCCAATGTCGATGGCTGCGCGCTGGAGGAGGCATTTGCCCGGTTCGACCCGTCGGCCACGCTGATCGTCATTGCCTCCAAGACCTTCACCACCACCGAAACGCTGCTCAACGCCACGAGTGCGCTGCAATGGATGCGCGAGGATGGTGTCGAGGATCCCTATGGACGCGTGATTGCGCTGACGGCGGCACCCGACAAGGCGGTCGAGTGGGGCATCGACGAAACCCGCGTGCTGCCCTTCGCCGAGTCGGTGGGTGGGCGCTATTCGCTGTGGTCGTCGATCGGTTTTCCGGCGGCCCTGGCGCTCGGCTGGGCGGCGTTTGAAGAAATGCTTGAGGGCGCGGGCGAGATGGACCGGCATTTCCGGCTGGCGACCCCGCATGAAAATGCGCCGATGCTCGCTGCCTTTGCCGACCTGTTTTACACGCAGGTGAAGGGTGCAGAGACCCGCGCGACCTTTGCCTATGACGAGCGGTTGCGGCTGTTGCCGAGCTATCTGCAGCAACTGGAGATGGAATCGAACGGCAAGAGCGTCGGCATCGACGGCAATCCCGTTGGCCGGGCGACCGCGCCGATCACCTGGGGCGGGGTGGGGACCGATGCGCAGCATGCGGTGTTCCAGCTGCTGCATCAGGGCACGCATCTGGTGCCGGTGGAATTCGTGGCGGTTGCCGAGCCCGGCGATGCGCTGGATGATGAACATCACCGCCAGTTGCTGCTCAATTGCTTTGCGCAAGGGGCAGCGCTGATGGCGGGGCGCGCCAATGATGCCGATCCTGCCCGCGCCTATCCGGGTGACAGGCCCAGCTCTACGATATTGCTGGAGGTGCTCGATCCGCGCTCATTGGGCGCGCTGATCGCATTTTACGAACAGCGCACCTTTGTGAATGCCGTGCTGTTGGGCATCAACCCGTTCGACCAGTTCGGAGTGGAGCTGGGCAAGGAAATGGCAAAGGCAGCCGGAAGCGGCGAATTGGACTTTGACGCCTCGACCAATGATTTGATCAGGCGCGCCTTTGGGTAAGCCGAGCGCTTGCTCGTCATGCTGAACTTGTTTCAGCATCCGCCGTGCCACACATAGCGCCGTGCCGACCGCACGACAGACCCTGAAACACGTTCAGGGGAACGATGAAGGATTGCTGATGACCACCTACGACTATGATCTCTTCGTCATTGGTGCTGGATCGGGCGGCGTGCGGGCCGCGCGGGTCTCGTCTGCGCATGGCGCAAAAGTGGCGATTGCCGAGGAATACCGGGTTGGTGGCACCTGTGTCATCCGTGGCTGCGTGCCCAAGAAGCTGCTCGTCTATGGCGCGCATTTTGCCGAGGATCTGGCCGATGCGCGGCGATTTGGCTGGGATGTGCCCGAATGCGCCTTCGATTGGCCAAGACTGCGCGATAACGTGCTGGCTGAGGTCGACCGGCTCAACGCCGCCTATACGACGACGCTCGACAGCCATCAGGTCGAGGTAATCCTGGAGCGGGCCGAAGTGGCCGGCCCCAACGAAATCCGGCTGGCGAGCGGCAAGACAGTGACGGCGGGCAAGATCCTGATCGCGACCGGCGCGCGCCCGCAATTGCCCGAATTCGAGGGCAGCGAGCACGGTATTACCTCCAACGAAGTTTTCCATCTGCCGACCTTGCCCAAGCGCGTTTTGATTGCGGGCGCTGGCTATATTGCCAATGAGTTTGCCGGCATTTTCCACGAATTCGGCTGCGAGGTGACGCTGGTGATCCGCAGCGACGCCATCCTGCGCGGTTATGACGAGCAGATCCGAGACCGATTGCTGCAGATATCGATGGGCAAGGGCATCCAGTTCAAATTCAACACCAGCTTCCAGAAAATCGTGAAGCAGGCCGACGGGACGCTGGAGGTAACCTTATCGTCGGGAGAGCCGATGATCGTTGACTGCGTGATGTTCGCGACGGGGCGCGTGCCGAACATCGATGGGCTTGGGCTGGAGGCGGCAGGCGTCGAACTCGAGCGCGGCGCGGTGAAGGTCGATGCCGACAACCAATCGAACATCCCCAGCATCTATGCGGTCGGCGACGTGACCAACCGGGTGCAGCTGACGCCGGTGGCGATCCGCGAGGGGCAGGCTTTTGCCGACACGATGTTTGGCGGCAAGCCGACGCGAGTCGATTATGGCTGCATCCCCAGCGCGGTGTTCAGCCATCCGCCGATCGGTGCGGTTGGGCTGACCGAAAGCCAGGCCAAGCAGAAATATGGTGCGGTGCGGGTCTATACGTCCGATTTCCGCCCGATGAAGAATGTGCTGGCGGGCCGCAACGAGCGCGCGCTTTACAAGATGGTCTGCGATGCCGCGTCCAACCGCGTCGTTGGGCTCCACATGATCGGCCCGGAATCTGGCGAGATCGTGCAAGCTGCCGCTGTGGCGGTGAAGGCTGGCCTGACCAAGCAGGCGTTTGACGATACCGTCGCGCTGCACCCGTCGATGGCGGAGGAACTGGTGCTGCTGAAATAGCAGCGGCCCGATCAGGCGGGGGTGGCTTCCCCCGCTGCTGCCTGCGCCTGCGCAATCAACGCGTTGTCGATGGCCTTGGCCCGTTTGTATGCGTCACGGCTGGTGATACGCCCAAGATAATCCTCGCACGCGGCGCGCTTGGGCAGCGTACCGAACGCTAATCCCCAGCCGACCTGAGAGCCAATATAGACGTCGGCCGCTGTGAAGCGATCGCCGGCGATATAGCGGTGCACAGACACCGCTTTTTCGAGCACATCGACCGCCAGATCGTAATTGCCATAGCCTGCCATGCGGCTTTGCTGTTCGGTCGGCGCGAAGCCCATCGATCGGTTGGTGATCGCCTGTTCGAGCGGCCCGGCACCGAAGAACAGCCAGCGATAATAATCGGCGCGCTCATCGGCGGTCGGGGCGAGCCCGGCATCCGGAAAAGCGTCTGCGAGATAGGCGCAGATGCCAGCGCATTCGGTGACGACATGCCCGTTATGGACGATGGCGGGCACTTTCCCCATCGGGTTGATCGACAGATACGGCTCCTGCTTCATCGTCGACGCATAATCGAGCAACACGGTTTCATAGGCCGCACCGCTTTCCTCCAATGCCCATCGGGCGATCTGCCCGCGTGACATGGGGTTGGTATAGAAAGTCAGTGTGTCGGCCATGGTGATGCTCCCTCAAGCAGAACGAAAAAGGAACATGGCGACCCGAGTCGGGTCAAGTGCTTTTCGGTGCGCCGTACCACCAGACGCCGTCAATCACCTGTTTGACCGCGCGCCCTTCGATTTCCAGCCGCCGCAGATGCGCCAGCGCTTCGCCGGTTGCCATGCCGTAGACCTCCGGACCAATGGCGCGGCGGAACAGCCGCCCGAAGCAATCGACCGCGCGCCGCGGCTCTTCCGCAATGAACACCGCCAACTCATCAAGCCGGTCACGGTGCTCGCGGTCGAGCGCGTCGAGCCGGGCGTGGAGGCCGGTAAACACGTCTCCGTGCCCGGGCAGCACGATCAGATCGTGGCGCAGCTTCTTGAGCTTGGCGATCGAATCGAGCCATTCGCCCAAAGGGTCGGCGGTCGGCTCTGTCACCCCGAGCGAGACGTTGGAGCTGATCCGCGGCAGCACCTGATCGCCCGAAATCAGGATGCCGCGCGCTTCGTCGAGCAGGCAGGCATGTTCGGGCGAATGGCCCGAGCCCGTAACGATCCGCCATGGCCTGCCGCCGATCATCAGCGTCTCGCCATCAGCAATGCGACGATAGCTTAGTGGCAGCGGCGTGATGATCCGGCGGAAGCCGCTCCAGCCGCGGCCAGTGCCATGCGCGATCTGTTCGTCGCCCCAGCCCGCTGCGCGCCAGAATGAGACCATTTCATCTGGCACTGCATCGCGTGCATCAGCGGCGAGCATCCGCGCGGTCAGCCATTCGCCGCGCGTCATGATCAAGGGCGCGTCGTGATGATCGCACATCCAGCCGGCCAGCCC
>JBBQHG010000142.1:0-7084 GCA_038323755.1 Sphingomonadales bacterium | reverse complement strand
AACTTCCAGTCGGCGGCGCTGTTGAAATACCCGACCTATATCAAATTGTTCCGCGATGCCTTCCCGCAGGAGGCCGCCGAGGCAGACAGCAGCAGGGACCTGACCAAGCTCATCAACGATCAGACCGAATTCCGGGCGCAGGCAGCGTTTCTGCGCACCATCATCACGCGCGAAACGCCGTTCGACCGGTTCCTGGCCGGCGACAACCAAGCGCTGACCCCCGCGCAACGTCGCGGGGCAAAGCTGTTCTTCACGCCTGCCGCCAATGGCGCCGGCGGGGCGGGCTGTTCCGGCTGCCACAGCGGGCCGGCGCTCAACAAGCAACCGGGAGACCCGGATGTTACTGGCGTCGGGCGCTTCGTTGACGAGAATTTCTTCAACATTGGCATCGGCGATCACCCGGTGCAGGCGCTGAACGCCCAGGCAAGGGGTACGCTCAACCGGCGGCGGATGGGTGCGGACGGGTTTCCGTATCATGCCGAGGATAATGGCCGCCAGGAAGTGACGCACCGGCCCGAGGACGCGTTCAAGTTCCGCGCGATGACGCTGCGTCAGCTGAAGGGCAGCGGCAATTTTTTCCACAATGGATCGTTCGCCACCGTCCGATCCGTGGTCAATTATTTCAACGCCGGGATACCGCAAGACCCCACCGCCGGGGCAGCGATCACCCTGTCGCCCCGCTTTACCAATCCGCGAGGCCCCGGCTATCCTAGGGGTCTTGGGCTGACGGCGCGCCAGATCGACGACCTCACCGATTTCATCGAAAACGCGCTCTATGATCCCAGTTTTGTGACCTATGATCCGAAATCGCGGACCGATACGCTCCAGCCCAACCCGCGCGACCTGGCCTATTCGACTTACCGGCCTGACCTGGCAGCACTGGGCGCAAGGGATGGCCTGATGCCGAGCGGCCTGGCTATAGACGATAATGATGCCCTTGCCCGGCGCGATCAGGGGCTGGAATTCCTCGACGTGACCGCAAAGCTGAATGTCAGGCTGGTCGCGTCCACCATCGACGGGCAGCGGCAGGCGGACCAATATACATTCACCAACGCGAGCGGATCAGTCGTCGATACGCATCTGCTGTTGATCGTGCGCGGGCTTCCTCAAGGCATTCAATTGACCAACGCCAGCGGACGCACGGGCTCCGGTGATCCCTATATTCGCGTCTTCCTCCGCCAGGGCGTGCTCGAACCCGGTCGTCAGATTTCGCAGGCGCTGGCCTTTACCGTACCAGCTAGGGCAAATGCGCGCGCGGCCTATCAGATCACCGTCTTGTCAGGGCAGGGTAATCCGTGATGCGTGTTTCAATGCCGGCGTGCGAACGGGGCTAGCCAGGTAGGCCGGTTCAGCCATTACCCTAGGCGACATCAACTACCGCGACGATGGGGCGGATCGGGGCGCCGGGGGGCGGCATTGTCGATGCCGATCCGGTTGTGCGTCGCGGCCATGGGCGCGCTTGTTGCAGAGCATTCGACTGACCCGAAACCGTGGGTGCATTCAAGCAAAACCCCGCCCGGCGCGTGCCGGACGGGGTTTCTATCGGGCCCGTATGAGGCAAGTCGTCAGCCAGCGGCCAGCGCCGCCAGCAGCAAGAGCGCCACGATGTTGGTGATCTTGATCATCGGGTTCACGGCCGGACCTGCCGTATCCTTGTACGGATCGCCAACGGTATCGCCCGTTACAGCGGCCTTATGGGCTTCGCTGCCCTTGCCGCCGTGATTGCCGTCTTCGATGTACTTCTTGGCGTTGTCCCACGCGCCGCCGCCGCTCGTCATCGAGATGGCAACGAACAGGCCGGAGACGATGACGCCGAGCAGCATCGCGCCAAGCGATGCAAAGCCTTCCGCCTGGCCAGCGACCGCAGTGATGACGAAATAGACGAGGATCGGGCTCAGCACTGGCAACAAGCTGGGTACGATCATCTCGGCAATTGCCGCCTTGGTGACGAGATCGACGGTGCGGGCATAATTGGGGCGGCTGGTACCGGCCATGATACCCGGATCGTCACGGAACTGCGCGCGGACGTCTTCGACCACGGAGCCGGCCGCACGGCCAACCGCCGTCATGCCCATCGCCCCGAACAGGTAGGGCAGGAGCGCGCCGAGCAGCAGCCCGACAATGACATAGGGGTTGGAGAGCGCGAAGTTGACCACGAGTGACGGGAAATCGCGCGCCAGATCGGAGGTATAAGCGTTGAACAGCACCAGTGCCGCCAGCGCTGCCGAGCCGATCGCATAGCCCTTGGTCACTGCCTTGGTGGTGTTGCCCACCGCATCGAGCGCATCGGTGCGGTGGCGGACATCCTCCGGCAGACCCGCCATTTCGGCGATACCACCCGCATTGTCGGTGACCGGGCCATAAGCATCGAGTGCAACGACCATGCCTGCCTGCGCCAGCATCGCCGTTGCGGCAAAGGCGATGCCGATAACGCCTGCCAGCTGATAGGCAGCGATGACGGCAACGACGATAACGATGGTTGGCATCGCGGGCGATTCGAGGCTGACGGCGAGGCCCTGGATGACGTTGGTGCCGTGGCCCGTCTCCGATGCCTTGGCG
Source organism: Sphingomonadales bacterium (assembly GCA_038323755.1). Taxonomy (GTDB): domain Bacteria; phylum Pseudomonadota; class Alphaproteobacteria; order Sphingomonadales; family Sphingomonadaceae; genus Sphingomonas. The sequence goes on along the minus strand of JBBQHG010000142.1, from coordinate 4,525 downwards.
ATGCTGCGCACGGGGCGAAAGCCCGTGCCGGTGTAATATTCGGTGATCCACACGAGCAGGCCGGTGACGGCGAGACCGATCATCATGCACCAGAACAGCGCCATGCCGGTGGTGCTTGTGGCAGCAACGCCTGCGGCCGCTTCTGCCGAGGCACCGTCGAGGAAGCTGTTACCGCCGATGACCGCGTTCATATCACCCAGCGTATATTGCGTGGCGAAATAGATGGCGGGCACTGACAGGCCGATGGCGAGCCAGAAGCCCTTGTAGAGCGCGCCCATGATGTTGTTGCTGCTGCCCAGACGCACGGCATAGGTGCCGATGATCGAGGTAATGATGCAGACGCCGCCGACGATGAGCGGCAGGGTCATGACGGCGAGCAGCTTGTCGGCATTGGCGAGCGCCAGCGCGATCGAGATCATCGTCACGCCCAGCGTCACGACATAGGTTTCGAACAGATCGGCGGCCATGCCGGCGCAGTCACCGACGTTATCGCCCACGTTATCGGCAATGGTTGCCGGGTTGCGGGGGTCATCCTCGGGGATGCCGGCCTCGACCTTGCCGACCAGATCGGCGCCGACGTCGGCAGCCTTGGTGAAGATGCCGCCGCCGAGACGCGCGAAGATGGAGATGAGCGAGGAGCCGAAAGCAAGGCCGGTCAGCGCCTTGACGACAATCTGCGCGCCTGCGTTGGCGCCATCAGGCCCCGCGAGATACCAGAACACGCCCGAAATCGCGAGCAGGCCAAGCCCGGCGACGAGCATGCCGGTGATCGCGCCCGAGCGGAACGCCATCGTCAAGCCGCCCTGCAGCGAGGTGCGCGCGGCTTCTGCGGTGCGGACGTTTGCGCGAACCGAGATGTTCATGCCGATATAGCCAGCAACACCAGAGAGCACCGCGCCGATCGCAAAGCTCACCGCCGACACGGGCGATCCCATGCCATCGATCAGCAGCCAGACCAATGCCAACATGATGACGCCGACGATGCCGATGGTGCGATATTGGCGGCCGAGATAGGCTTGCGCGCCTTCCTGAATGGCAGCGGCGATGTCGCGCATCTTTTCGTTGCCGGCGGGAGCCGCCAGCACCTGGCGACTGGTGATGATGCCGTAGAGCACGGCCAGCAGCCCACAAACCATGGCCGCATAGACGATCGTCATTCGCGAAGTCCTTCCCCGTTTATTCGCTTTTGGCGCACGCGGCGGACGCCGGCACCCCTGCTTATTATTGTGGGTCGGACGTATAATGGCGACGCGCAAGAGCGCAAGCGCTCTGCGGTGTGCTATGCGCTCGGGTCCGCGCCGTGCTGAAAGCCGAGCTGGGGGGGGAGCGACAACGCCTCATCGCCATCGATCAGCGCTAGGCCGGTCCCGAGCGAAAATTGACCGATGCGATGGGCTGGTACCGTCAGCGACGCTGGTGCAGCGAACAGCAGCTGATAGTCATCACCCGCTGTGGCCGCGCGCAAACGGGCGGCGCGATCATCGCCGGCAAAATCGCGATAGGGCAGTGAGAGGGGGATGGCCGCCAGATCGACCGTCACCGCCAGGCCGCTCGCGGTCGCCATCCGCTGCGCATCAATCAACAGGCCGTCGGATACATCCATCATCGCATGGACATGCGATGCCAGGAACCGGCCTTCACCCAGGCGCGGCAAGGGACGGCGATAGGCGCCGAGCAAAGCGTCTGGCCCTTCGGCCCCAAGCGCGATGGTGAGTCCCGCCCCGGCATCGCCGATCGTGCCGGTGACGAACAGGGCGTCACCGGCCTGCGCGCCGCTCCGGCTGACCTGGGTCGGCGCACTGCCGATGGCGGTCAGCGTCAGTACCCGCGGCGCGCCAGGGGGCAGCGACACCGTATCCCCGCCGAGCAACTCGCACCCCAGCTGGCGCAGCGCCGCGCCGAAACCGTCCAGAAACGCACGGTCCCATTCATCGTCGCCCAGCGGATAATTGAGCAGGACACCGACCGGCTCGGCCCCCTTTGCAGCGAGGTCCGACAGATTGACTGCGAGCAGCTTCCACGCGACATCGCCCGGCGGATCGCTGGCGAGATAATGAATATCTTCGACCAGCGTATCGGTGGTCAAAACATAGCTGCCCAGCCGCGCGGCATCATCGGTCAGCTTTTGCGCGCCCGGGTGGAGCGGCAGGGTTCGCAGCGCAGAAAGGAAATCGGCTTCGGTCATCGGTCGTGGTGGTAGCGCGGGAAGAGTCGGCTGTCTGCCATTGGTGCGATGCCGCCCCATGCGTAGGAGGATGTTAGCAACCCGGGCCTATCATGATTATTCAAGTGATAGCGATCGGCAACGTGGTCTCGGCTAGTTCTCATCATCACAAAGTGGCCGGCTTGGGCTGGCTAGTCAGACGTACGGGCTTTCGGACGCTGATGCTCTCCCTCGCACTTGTTCTCATGTGTGGGCTGACGCTGCATAATATTGCGATCCAGCATGCCCCGGGTTGCAGCTTTTACCGACCATCGGCAGGGCGGTTGCTGATCGCCCATGGCGGTGGCGGCCTGATGAGCCGCAAATATCCCAACAGCATCGAAGCGCTTGACCGGTCCTACAAGAGCGGGCTGCGCTTTTTCGAGATGGATTTTCACCAGCTCCCTTTCGGCTTCATGCGCGCCGGGCATGACATGGCTGATCTGCTTGATATGCGTGAGGCGTGGCTTTCCCAGGTCCTGCGCTGGATGCGCGCCCATCCCGACGCTTATCTGCTCCCCGACATGAAAACCGATAATATCGCCGGCCTGAAGCTGATCGCTGCGCTGGCGCCAGACCTGCGCCGGCGGATCATCCCCTTTGTCTATAACCAGTCGCAATATGCCGGTGTTCGCGCAATCGGCTTTTCATTGCCCATTTACGCGCTGTTTCGTGGGGCAGAGCCTGGGTGGTTAGGCTTCGCCAACAGCCACCGCTTTGCCGCCGTGGCGCTGCCGGTGGAGCTGATCGACCAAATTCCGGACCTGCGGCACAAGGCAATCGTTTTTACTTATGACGTGATGGTAAAGGCGCCCGACGCACGCGCCGTGATCACCAATTGCATGGTCCCTGCAAAGGCCTGATCGGACGCCGCCGTGGAGAGCGGAGCACGGGTTCGGCAGCGCCCGCACGCGTCGCCGCGCTTACCCTAGGACTGCTCTGCAAGTGCGGCCAGTTGTGCGGCTGCGGCGCCCCAACCATCTTCAAAACCCATTGCCTTGTGCTGTTCGCATTTCTCGGCATCCCAGTGGCGGGCGCCAGCACGGTAATGGGTACCATCGCCGTCCGGTGTCAGCTCGAAAAAGCCGACCATGAAAGCAGTCTGCGGGATCCAGCCCGCGCGAAACGCGTCGGTAAAGACAAAGCGCTCGCCCGGCACCACCTCAAGAAACACCCCTTCATTTTCCATTCGTTCGCCGTCGGGGCCGTGCATCATCATCGCGCTACGGCCTCCGGGACGCCAATCCTGCTCGATTACCTCGGCACGCCACGGCTTTGGGCACCACCATTCCGCCATGCGTGTCGTCATGACATCCCAAACGCGCTCGGGTGGGGCCGCGATGTGGCGTTCGACCGTGAGTTCAAACATGATGGGGCCTCCAGTTGCACTCAGTCACGGTCAGGCGCGCCAAGCGGGAAATAATGTCGAAAGGGGCGGGCGTCTTCCACGCAGCGTGCGACCGATGGCCGAGCGAGCAGGCGGGCGCGATACGCTCTGAGCGCAGTAAATTTGTCATCAATTGGGTGAACCCAATCGGCATAGAAAAGTGATGGCGCACCGGCGCAATCAGCCAGCGTGAAATCATTGCCCGCCGCCCATGGCCGCCCGGCCAGCCGCTGATCGAGCCAGCCATAGGCAGTGTCGAGCGAGGGGCCGACCGTCGCCATGATCGTAACACTCTGTTGCTCAGGCGGCAGCATCGCATCGAAGACCGCGCGCTGCATGATGCCCATCACATGATTGTCGAATATCCGGTCGAGCATCCGCACCTCGATTGCAGTTGCGCGGTCCTCGGGGATGAATCGCACCCGACCGGGATGATGGACGTCGAGATATTCGATAATGGTCGAGGACTCCATGATCGGCATGTCGTCATCCACCAGCAGTGGAAACTTGCCGATTGGCCATATTGCCGCCAAGGCCGCGCCGTTTTCAGGGAATACATGGTCGACCGACCGGAAAGTGAAGGGCGTGTCATTTTCGTAAAGCGGAATGAGCGCCTTCCATGTGTAGGACGAGAAGGGGTGTCCATAGAGTTCCAGGGCCATGGCTTCAGCCTTTCAGCGCCGCTTCGATCGTCGCGATGTCGATCTTGCGCATTGTCATCATCGCTTCGAACGCGCGTTTCGATGCGGCCTTGTCGGGGTTGGACATGGCGTTGGTGAGCGCGCGCGGGGTGATCTGCCATGACAGTCCCCATTTGTCCTTACACCAGCCGCACATGCTTTCTTCGCCGCCATTTCCGGTAATGGCGTTCCAGTAGCGGTCGGTCTCTTCCTGCGTATCAGTATAGACCTGAAAGGACACCGCCTCGTCGAACC
>JBBQHG010000141.1:0-7093 GCA_038323755.1 Sphingomonadales bacterium | reverse complement strand
CGCTACCATCAGATGTGGAAATGCAAAGGTGAGGGCGACCAGTCCGACCAGATTGGCGACGATCAGCCAGAGGCCCCAGCGGCGCATCATTTCCACCCCCAGAACAGGAAAATCGCAATGATGTGAGCCAGCGCAAGGACGCCGAACGCCAGCGTGATCGGCAGGTGGACGATCCGCCATGCCTTGACGACATCGAAGGTCAGGCTGTCCCAATAGGTCTGTTCTTCGAGCGCTTCTGCCGACAGCCCTTGCGCGCGCAGTCTCGTGCGGGTCGCTTCCAGCCGCTTACGCGATCGGCCCAGCAGATATTTGCCGGTCAGGCCGCTCGCGATGTTGATGAGCATCGCCCATACCGCCAGCCAGGCGAGGATCGCGTTGAAATGAATGCCGGCATGGACAAGGACCAGCAGCGATCCTGCCCAGGCGAGCCGCTCATGCCAGCGCAGCAGTTCGGCCGGCTTTCCCGACTTGATCAGCTTGCGCTTGCGCATCGAATAGCCCGACGATGCGAGGATCAGCAGAACGCCGGGAATGCCGAGATAGCGGCCGATCCAGACGGCATTGGCAAGGTGCAACCCCGCGTCGATTGCCAGCGCCCCCCCACCGAGCGCGGCGAGCGACAGGTAGAAGGGGACAACCTCGCGGCTCAACAGGCTGTTCTGCAGGCCGCTCACGCCTGAAGCACCAAGTCGCCGGTCGGTACACCGACACAGAGCAGGCAATGGCCCTTGGCGATGTCGAACGAAGGCTGTTGCGCGTAGCGGACCGCGCCCGACGTCACCGCCGTCTCGCAAGTGCCGCAGCTTCCTGAACGGCAGCCTGAGTCAACTGCGATACCGTGACGTTCGGCGAAATCGAGCAGGTTGGTAGCTTCGCCGGTCCAACTGAGTGTCCGCGCTGACTTAGCAAACTGAACGGCGATCGGCGTATCGAGCGGGGCTGCGCGGACGTGTTCGGCGGATTCGATCGAGGCAGGGCCAAACGCTTCATAGTGGACGGCATCACCCGACACGCCCCAATCTCGCAAGGCGGGGACAAGGCTCGCCATCATCGGCGGCGGCCCGCAGACATAAAAATGGTGCTCGCCGTGCGGCAGGATTCGGCGGAGCAGCGCCACGTCGATGAAACCGACAGCGTGATATCTGTCAGCTTCTCGCTCGCCTGGCAGCGGAGCGCTTTGGACGCAGGTTAGGTGAAAATTGGGGTAGTCCTGCTCCATCCTCAGCAGATCGGCCTCAAACACCAGCTCGCGACTGTCGCGGACGCCGTAGAACAGATGAATCGCACGATCGGGCTGCGCCGCGAGCGCGGCGCGCGCCATCGCGAACAGCGGTGTGATGCCGATTCCGCCCGCGATCAGGACTGCTGGTATATTGGCGTCGTCATCGAGCACGAATACCCCAGCAGGTGCGCGAACCTGAAGGATTGCGCCGGGTGCGATCCGATCATGGAAATGATTGGAAGCGAGGCCGGGCGGGAGATCGGGGCGATCGCGCGGTGCCGGGATTCGCTTCACCGTGATGCGATAGGTTTGCGGGTCGTGCCGGTCAGACAGTGAATAGCAGCGCGTGACCGGTCGAACCTCGCCGTGGCCGTCGGGCAGCTCCAACAGGAAGGTCAGGAACTGGCCCGCACAGTAAGGCGCGAGCGGTTGGCCATCGACGGGCTCGAGATAAAAAGACGTCTGGCTGAGCGCGTCATCTTCGTCATCGCGCGATCGAACGCGAAAAGCGCGCAGGCCAGTCCAGGCCGAATCTGAAATCCTGTGGGCCTCGCTCGGCTCAACCGACGGCTGTTCGCGGCGAAGTGCGGTGACGATAATGGCAATGATGACCTGGGCCAGCAGCGCGGCAGAGATATAGCCAAGGAGCGCGAGCGCTGTCACCTGTACCAGCATTTGGGCGAAGCCACAGCGCGATAGCTCATACCGCCGTCCCTACCAGCAAGCCGATCCCAGCTGTCAGAGCCATTGCCAACGCGCCCCAGAAGGTGACGCGGATCGTCGCGACCCGGACTGGAGCGCCACCCGCGCGAGCTCCGACCGCGCCCAGCAGGGCAAGGAACAGCAGCGACGCGATGGCCTCGCTCACGACGAGCAAGGACACTGGCGCGAAAATTACGATCGCCAGCGGCAAGGCGGCCCCGGCAGTGAACGTCGCGGCGGAGGTAAGCGCGGCCTGGATCGGTCGCGCAGTTGTCATCTCAGATATGCCAAGTTCGTCATGCGCGTGGGCTGCGAGCGCATCTTTGGCCATCAACTGCCGCGCTACGGTATCGGCGGTCGTTGAATCGACACCGCGCTTGACGTAGATTCCAGCCAGCTCGCGAATTTCCGCCTCGACGTCGCCTGCAAGTTCGGCCCGCTCGCGCGCCAGATCGGCCCGTTCAGTGTCGGATTGCGAGCTGACCGAGACATATTCGCCCGCCGCCATCGACATAGCTCCAGCGACTAGTCCCGCGACTCCGGCGATGAGGATATCACCCGGTTTCGCTGCGGCTGCCGCAACGCCGATGATCAGGCTGGCGGTCGACACGATACCGTCATTGGCCCCTAGCACGGCGGCACGTAGCCAGCCTATGCGCGATACAAGATGGCGTTCGGGGTGAAGGTGCAGCCTAGTCATCGCTACGTTCGCCCTTTTCCGCACCGCCGCCGCCTTCGCCAGCCTCGGCATGAGCGCCGGGGGTGAACGCCTGCGGGTCGATCACCGTCACTCCATAGGCAGATCCTGCGATCGCGACTGCTGCGACAGGCAGTGCCAGAGACGCCGGAGGCCGCGCATCGGCAACGCCGGGGTGGAGATCAGCGCGTTTGGAGCCGGTGATGAACGCACCGATCAGATTGTCCTTTGTCAGCAGCGACATCGCGATGACGGCTATGATGTGCAGCGCGATCAGACCGAGCAGGACATTGGCCAGCGTCTCGTGCAGGCCGCCTTCGGCCTCACCCTGCATCGTGGCGCCGCTATAAACGATCCCGCCGACCGTCCCAAGGAGGGCGATGATAGCGATGCCGCCCAGCGCATTATGGCCGATCGACCGCTCAGGCTTACCGGAGAAAAGGCCGCCGATGTGATGCGCGATCTGGCTGGGCTTCAGGAAATCGGCGAAGCGTGCGTGCTCCCCACCGACGAAACCCCAGACGATCCGGAATGCAATCAGGATAGCGGCGATCCAACCGGCGGGCACGTGCCACGGCGCGAGCGCGCTGTCCTCCTCCGACGACAGGAACGCGACGACGATCGTCGCGACCAGCAACCAGTGGAACAGGCGCACCGGCAAATCCCACACGCGGATGCGCGTGGCCGATGGTAGAGCCGCGGATGAGAGAGGGGGCGTGGAAAGGTTGGGCATTGTCACCTCCGTGGAGGTGACGACATCCGCTGAACTCCTGACGGAAACCTGACGCGGGCGGCGATCTCTTCATGTCGCCGTCGATCAGCGCTTCCGCGCTGCGGTTTCTGCAGAGCGGCCGCTACCGAGCCGCTTCTGCCAGTCCACCCGCATAAGGGCGACCAGCGCCGCGATCATCAGCAACTGGATGGCGACACTCGCCGGGCTGGTGAACGTTTTCAGGAATTGGTCGCCCACGGACGTCTTCTGGATGCCCTTGGCGGTGGCCGCATAGATCGAATAGGACACCAGTCGCCCCGCGAAGAAGGCGGCGGTGAAGCCCGCGAGACGGACGCGCGCGAGGCCAGCCGCTTCGAACAACTGTGCTGACGGGAGTGGGGACAGCACAAACAATCCTAGCGCGATGAGTCCGCCGCGCTTGTTTTGTTCGAGCGCGTCCCTTGCGGCTGCGAGATTGCTGCGGATCCGTGCGGGGACGCGCCGACCGAGCATACGGAAGGCGTGGGCGAGCGCAAAACGACCGAGCGCGGCGGCAAGTGCTCCGGTCAGGATGATGTGCACGATAGGCATCTGAGTGCCAAGACCATAAAGGACGATAATTGACCATGTCGGCGGGCCGAACGCGGGCATCATGTTCACGCCCAACACGATCAAGAATAAGAGCAGATAGCTGTTCAGCTAATCCTCGCCTTTCTGCGGCGCCGCGAATGTTACGCGGAACAGAGCGCCGCCGCCGGGGGCGTTTTCGACCGTGATCGCTCCACCGTGCGCCTGAGCAAGCCGCTGGACGATGCCGAGCCCAAGCCCCGCGCCATCAGTCTTGCGGCGATCCTTGCGCCAGAAGCGCTCGAAGATGTGTGGCAAGTCTTCGTCAGTTATGCCGGGGCCGTGATCGCGCACGCTGAGTTGTGGTCCGGGCCCAGCAGTCACCTCGATCGGCGTGTCGCCGGGCGCATGGGCGAGCGCATTGTCGATCAGATTGCGATAGATGCGGTAAATCGCTTCGGCATGGCCGAGCGCCCTTGTATCGCCGACCGCGTCAAACCGCAGGTCGCGTTGCGCTTCGAACACTTTGGGCGCCATTGCAGCGACGATTTCGCGGCCGATGTCCGCCAGGTCGACCGTGGTATCCGGCTCGACGGCCAATGCATCGGCCTGCGCCAGATCGAGCATCTGGCCGACGAGGCGCGTCATATGTTGGGTATCGGCCTGCAGGTCGTCGCGCAGAGGGCTGGGCGGCAATCTATCGAGCGACAGCTGCATGATCGACAGCGGCGTGCGCAGTTCGTGCGCAGCATTGGCCGTGAAACCGCGCAGGATCGTCATCGTTTCGTCCAGCCGGGTGAGCGCCCGGTTGACGGCACGAACGAGCGTATTGACCTCGCGTGGCTCCGGCACCTCCGACAAGCGGAGCAAGACGTTGTCTGGATCAAGCGCATCGACTTCGGCCTCGGCCCGTTTCAGCGGCTGAAGGACGCGGCGTACTGCGAAGATGTTGAAGAGCAGCAACAGGAGCGACAGCGGGATCAGCGGTAGGACGACGTGCTGCACGATCTCGTTCGCGATCACAGGCACATAGGGCCTAATACCGTCGCCTTCGAACCGCATGAATAACCAGCGTTGCTGCCCGTCCTGCGTGACCAACCGAACACCTGAAATTCGGTAGCCACCGGGAATGCGTTCGCGGCGCGTCCAGTCCATCAGGACACCGCCGGGGGAATCTGCCGTTGATTGCGGAGCCACCGGGCCGTCAGCGTTCGATTCAATATAGCGAGCAGCCCAGTGCTCCGCCCCGGGCGGCCCTGCCAGCAGATCGGGAGCCAAAGCGGTCGAGCGCTCCGCCTTGCTGGCTTCGAGCGTCAGCAACTCCTGCGCGAGGGATTCAGGCTGACTGCTGTAGGTGAATATAACGATGCCGACGTCGAGCAATGCGAACAATAAGGTAAACGCAGCGAGCCGCGTCGCGATCTGCTGGAACAGCGTCGGCCCCACCGGTCCCCTCTTGGCGTTGCCGGCTTTATCCATAGACAGTGATCGGCGCGAACAGAGCGTAACCGACCCCGTGGACGGTGCGGATTTGTACATCGGCCCCGGCTGCGGTGAGTCGCTTGCGCAAGCGCGAGACGCAAGCCTCCAGCGCATTCGGCGTCACTTCGGCATCCATCGAGTAGAGCGCGCCCTCGAGCGCAGGCTTGGCGACGACATGGCCCGCGCGCCGCAAGAGGCATTCGAGCAGGTCGACCTCGCGTGGCGTTGCTTCGACCGCAAGGCCAGCCACCGCGACACTGCGTTCCGCCGAATGCAGAATCACGTTCCCCACGGTCAGTTCAGTGCCGAGTGATGCGCCCGGTCGCCGCAACAGCGCGCGGCACCGTGCTGCCAGCTCCGGAATCTGGAACGGCTTGACCAGATAGTCGTCCGCGCCTGCGTCCAACCCCAGCACTCGGTCATCAAGGCCGCCACGTGCGGTCAGAATCAGGATCGGCAACGTATCCCGCCGCCGCCGTAGCGCGCGGACCAGACCCAGACCCTCGCCGTCAGGCAGGCCCAGATCGAGCAACATCAGGTCATAGTCGTTGATCTTCAGCGCGTGTTCGGCGCCGTCGACGGTTTCGCACCAGTCGACCGCGAAGCCCTGACGGTCGAGACCCTCGCGGATCAGACTCGCCAGACGCGCATTATCTTCAACCAGCAACAGGCGCATTGTCGATGTCCGTCCCTTCTGCCGCACGCTTGTAGCCGGTAATCATCGCGAGTGGCAGGTTCTCGTGGTGTCGGATGCTTTCGACGATCGCGCCGATGACGTGGAGCGCTACGGCGCCGATCAAGATGTTGGCCGCCACCTCATGCAGGGTCTCGACCCAGGCGACGCCCCAAAATGCATCAAGGCCCATCATCCATCCGGTCGTGCCGACCGTCGCTAGCAGCAGCAGAAGCAGGACGATCATCGCCGCCCCTGCTGGGTTATGGCCGACAAAGCGCGGCTCGCGCTTCCCGAGCATCGCGCCGAAGTAGCCGACCAGCCGACGCGGACCCGGCACGAAGTTCGCGAAGCGGGCATGGCCCCGCGTGATGAAGCCCCAGCCGAGCCTGACGATCAGCGCCGCGATGATGGCATAACCGACATAGATGTGCGGGGTCTCTGCGTGACGCAGAAATGTGAGGTTAGCGATGACGCCGCCCGCGACGGTCCAGTGGAAGATGCGGACGATCGGATCCCACACCCTGACCCGGCGGGGAACCGGGCCAGGGGTGGGCGCAGCGGCGACGGGGGCGATCGCGGCCACGATCAGGCGACGTTGTTCTGGACTACGGCCCCGGTGACGGGGTTGAAATAAACCTCGGCCCGCTTGCCGTCCTTGGTGTGGGCGTAGATCTCGTAGCAGCTGCCGGAGACCTGGAAGACCTTGATGTCACGATAGCCCATCTTCGCGATCTTCGTCTTCATCTGCGCCTGCGTCAGCCATTTGGCCGGCGGGAGCTTGGTGCAGACAGGGCCTGCGCTTGCCATCGAAGCAACCGAGAGGGCGGAGGCGGTCAGGGCGAGCTTGAGCAATGTGGAACGCTTCATGGGACAATCCTTTATGATCGGGCGGTGTGTGCCGCCCTAGCCCGACCGAACTGCACCCGACGACTGACGAAAAGCTGACGGATGACGAAAAAGCGCTGGCCAGAGAATTTCGGTTTTCTATGATCGCCGCGTCAGGAACGCGTCAGGACATGTCTGCACAAGCCGGTC
>JBBQHG010000140.1:0-7134 GCA_038323755.1 Sphingomonadales bacterium | reverse complement strand
ATGGGCGGCATCGGGGTGCTCCACCGCAATCTCTCGATCGCCGAGCAGGTTGCCGCTGTGCGCCAGGTGAAGCGGTTTGAGTCCGGCATGGTCGTCAACCCGATCACGATCGATCCGCAGGCGACGCTGGCTGAGGCGCAGGCGTTGATGGCGCGGCACCGGATCAGCGGCATTCCGGTCGTCGAGCAGAGCGGCAAGCTCGTCGGCATCCTCACCAATCGCGATGTGCGCTTTGCCGAGAATCCCAATCAGCCGGTAGCCGAGCTGATGACGCATGAGAATCTTGCGACCGTGTCCCCCGGCGTCAACCAGGAAGAGGCCCGTCGGCTGCTCCACCAGCGGCGCATTGAAAAGCTGCTGGTCGTCGATGGCGATTATCGCTGTATCGGCCTGATCACGGTCAAGGATATAGAAAAGGCTGTCACCTACCCCAATGCAACCAAGGACGCGTCCGGCCGGTTGCGCGTGGCTGCCGCCACCACGGTCGGTGATTCCGGTTTCGAACGAACCCGCGCGCTTGTTGAGGCGGAGCTCGATCTCGTCGTTATCGATACCGCCCATGGCCATAATCGCGATGTGGCGCGTGCTGTTGAACGGGTGAAGGCGCTCAGCAATTCGGTGCAGGTCGTGGCCGGCAATGTCGCTACCGCCGAAGCGACGCGCGCGCTCATCGATGCGGGCGCTGATGCGATCAAGGTCGGCATCGGACCCGGCTCGATCTGCACAACACGCGTTGTCGCCGGGGTCGGCGTGCCGCAGCTAACCGCAATCATGGATTGCGCCGCCGAGGCTGCCAAATCGGGCGTCCCGGTGATTGCAGATGGCGGTATCCGCACATCTGGCGATGTCGCGAAGGCGTTGGCGGCAGGCGCATCATGCGTGATGATCGGTTCATTGCTTGCAGGCACCGAGGAAGCGCCAGGCGAAACCTTTCTCTATCAGGGCCGCGCTTATAAATCCTATCGCGGTATGGGATCGGTCGGCGCGATGGCCCGCGGTTCGGCCGATCGCTATTTTCAGCAGGATATCAAGGACCAGCTCAAGCTGGTACCTGAAGGCATCGAAGGCCAGGTGCCCTTCAAGGGGCCGGCCAAGGATGTCATTCACCAGCTTGTCGGCGGCGTCCGCGCCGCGATGGGATATACCGGCGCGCGCACGATCGAAGAGCTGCAAAAGCGGGCCCGCTTCGTGCAGATCACCAATGCCGGGCTCACCGAAAGCCATGTCCATGATGTTTCCATTACCCGCGAAGCGCCCAATTACCCGACGCGCTAAGCCATGACGCCATCGGCCCGCGTCCAGGCGGCGATCGAATTGCTCGATGGCATCATTAAGGCGGCGCGAGAGGGCGGCGCTGCGGCTGATACGCTGATCGCGCGCTATTTCGCGGACCGCCGCTATGCCGGGTCCAAGGATCGCCGCGCGGTACGTGACCTGGTTTACAGCGCCATCCGGTCGCTCGGCGAAGTCCCGGCATCGGGGCGTGCGGCTATGCTGGCGATGATCCCCGATACGGCGGACCGAGAGGCGGTGTTTACCGGGCCACCGCATGGCCCGGCACCGGTCGGGCCCAATGAAACGGCGGCGATCCGCGGTGTTGCACCAGCCTGGCTTGTTAACGAGCTGCAGCGGAGCGGTCTGGCCAGCGCCGAGATTGACGCGCTCATCGACCGCGCACCGCTCGATATCCGCATCAACCGGCTGCGCACGACGCCTGAGGCAGTGGCGTCCTTGCTTGGCGCTGGGGAGCCCATCGCCGGCCTGCCCGATGCCCTGCGCCTTCCTGCCGGATTCGATGTGTCGTCGCTTGAGGGACAAGTCGAGGTGCAGGACGCTGGCAGCCAGATCGCAGCGTTGGCAGCGGCAGCTGTGCCCGACATGGCAGTGATCGATCTGTGTGCAGGTGCTGGGGGTAAAACGCTCGCCCTGGCGGCCGCAATGGACAATCAGGGCACCATATTGGCGACAGATACCGATCGTGCGCGCCTGTCTCATCTCGGCCCCCGCGCCAACCGCGCAGGCGTGACGATCGTCGAGACGCGGCTGCTCGATCCCGGCAAGGAAGAGGCATTGCTCGCCGACTGGGGCGCGCGCGCCGATGTGGTGCTGATCGACGCGCCCTGTTCGGGGACTGGTACCTGGCGCCGCAATCCTGAGGCGCGGTGGCGGCTCAACGCTGCCCGGCTGGGCCGATTGACTGCCACGCAGGCAATGCTGATCGACCTAGGCGCCGGTCTGGTCAAACCCGGCGGCGCCTTGGTTTTCATCGTCTGTTCGCTGCTGGACGAAGAAGGCGCGCACCAGATCGCCAATTTCTTGCAGGCGCATCCGGATTGGCAAGCGTCTCCGCTCGATTTGCCTGCCGGACGGCCGCATGGTGCCGGCTGGCACCTCACGCCCGGGCATGACTCGACTGACGGGTTTTTTGTCGCAAGACTGAAGGCACCATGCTAGCCCCAGCAGAAGTGCTGCCCAAACCATCCTTGTTGGAGACGTCCATGCGTATCTCGTCCGTTGCGATCGCTGCCGCGCTGACTCTGGTCACCGTTTCAACATCGCTGCACGGCCAGCGCCCAGACAATCAGATTGATGCCCGCTCAGTCTCGCTGCTGGCGTCTGGCCGCAGCGCCCAGGCGGCGGGCAATCTCGATGCTGCGGCCGATGCGCTGGAAACCGCGCTTGCCGTCGATCCGCGCAATCGCGAGGCCTTTGTGGCGCTTGGCGATGTATCCGAAGCGCGCGGCCTTTCCGGCAAGGCAATCCGCTATTACCGCGAAGCGCTGTTGCTGGAGCCAAATGACCTGGCTGCACTGAAAGGGCAGGGCGAGGCCTTTGTCAGCAAGGGCGCGATCGAGCGGGCGAGGATGAACCTGGCCAAGATTCGCAAGATTTGCACAAAGGGCTGTGCCGAAGCGACGGTGCTGGCGGCGCTGATTGCAAAGGGGCCGCCGGCAACGATCATGGCATCGCAAACTGCAGATGCTGCGAAGGCGCAGTAGGGCTATCCCCGCGCTGCGGCGAGCAGGCGGGCCAAACCGACAAATTCGGCCACGCTGACCGTTTCTGCGCGACGGGTCGATTCGATGCCCATCGCCTCAAGTGCAGCCACTGCGCCGGGCACGCCCTTTAGGCTCTGGCGCAGCATCTTTCGCCGCTGGCCAAATGCGGCGGCAGTCAATTGCTCGAGTATGCCAAGCGGGACGCCGCTGGGCGCATCCAGCGGCGCCAGATGGACCACGGCCGACATTACCTTGGGGGGCGGGGTGAAGGCTGAGCGGTGCACATTCATCGCGATCCGCGCGCTCGTCCGCCACTGCGAAAGGACGGAGAGCCGACCATAATGCTCGCTGTCCACTGGGGCGACAATCCGATCGGCGACTTCCTTTTGAAACATCAGCGTCAGGCTTTGCCACCAGGGTTCCCAGGTGGCGGAAAGCCAGCCGATCAATAGCGCGGTGCCGATATTGTAGGGCAAATTGGCCACGATATGCGGCCGATCAGTGAACAGGGCCGGCACGTCCAGCGCCAGCGCATCTTCTTCGATCACGCGCAGCTTGCCGGGATAGGCATCGCCCAGTTCCGTCAGCGCAGGCATGCAGCGATGGTCGCGCTCTACGGCAACGACGCTGGCGCCACTCGCCAGCAACGCGCGGGTGAGCCCACCCGGGCCGGGCCCCACCTCAAAGACTTGTGAATCCGCCAGATCCCCCGGCACGCGGGCAATCCGGGCCAGCAACTGGCTGTCGAGCAGAAAATTCTGGCCGAGCGCCTTGCTTGCCTGCAGCCCGTGCCGCGCAATCACCTCGCGCAAGGGGGGGAGGGTGCTCACCCGTGGATGGCGCGACGGGCAGCGGCGCTGGCGGCGAGCTGGATCGCCGCGATCATTGCACCCGCTTGCGCCAAGCCCTTGCCGGCGATGTCGAATGCGGTCCCGTGGTCTGGCGATGTGCGAACGATCGGCAGGCCCAGCGTAATATTGACGCCATCATCAAAATGCAGCGTTTTCAAGGGAATCAGCGCCTGATCGTGATAGCAGCACAGCGCCACGTCATATCGCGCGCGCGCGCGCGGGTGAAACATCGTGTCGGCGGCGAGCGGGCCGATAATGTCGATCCCCTCGGCGCGGAGCTCTTCAACGGCCGGCATCAATATGTCGACCTCTTCGCGCCCCATCGCTCCGCTCTCACCGGCATGAGGGTTGAACCCGGCCAGGACCAGCCGGGGATTTTCGATCCCGAAATTGCGCGTAAGGCCCCGCGCCGTGACACGCGCCTTGGCGGTGATGAGATCGACCGAGAGCACGCCTGCGACATCGGACAAGGGCATATGCGTGGTGATCGGCACAACCCGAAGCGTGGGGCCCGCGAGCAGCATGACGGCATTGTCGCGCGAGATGCCGCAGCGTTCGGCAACGAATTCGGTCTGTCCCGGATCCATGAACCCGATCTGGTATAATTGCGCCTTCGAGACCGGGCCCGTCACCAGCGCGCCGGCGGCGCCGGATCGCGCTAGGCCGACCGCGAGTTCCAGGGCATGCAGGGCACACCGCGCGCCATGCGCATCGGGGTGGCCGGGTACAATCTCCCCCGCATCCTGAATCGAAAGGACAGGCAGTGCCGTGCCGAACAGCTTGGCGGCATCACTCGGCTCGCTGACACGCTCGACCGGGCCGTCCCAGACGGCCGCGATTGCACGAATGTCACCGACGGCGAAGAAGGGCGTCAACCCATGGGCAGCACGTTCTGCCCATGCCTTGGCGACGACTTCGGGGCCGATCCCGGCCGGATCACCCATCGCGACGGCGATCGGCGCGACCATGCCAGCCTCAGCGATATTCGACGACCGCGTCGCGTCGCAGATCGCGCAGCTTATGTTCTGCGCGAAGGTTGACGCCACGCTGCTCCATTTGATTGCGTACCTGTTCCATGCTGGGCAGGTCGACCGACTTGGGTTCGTCGCGACCGCACAAGACCAGCGCCCGAACACCATCGGTCTGTGACCCGAACGGCGGCGTCGATTCACCGATCTGCATGCCGATCAGCATATCCTGCAAGGCGCTGGGCAAGTCCCTGATCTTGACCGAATCGTTATCGACCACATCGGCGCCCAGGGTCGACGCTGCCTTGGCAACATCGCCGCAGCCCTTGATGTTCTGCGTCATCTTGGCAAAGTCAGCGACTTTCTCGGACGCTTCTGCCTGGGTAATCCCAGTCTTGAAGGCCAGGCTGATCTGGCGAAGGCTGAGAATGGCATCGCGCGCATCGCTCGTGCCGACTTTTCGCGTATCCACCAGATACAGGATCGAAAAACCGCCTGGCACGGGCACGGGGCCGGCTAGCTGGTTTACCTTCATCTCAACCGCGGCCTGCGCCAGCGTATCGGGCAGCTGCCCCGCGCGCACCCAGCCCAGATCCCCGCCGACACCCTTGGTGGTCGCCTCGGAATATTCCTGGGCGATGGCTTCGAACGATTTTTCACCCTGCTGAATTTGGGTGATCAGCCCCCGCGCCTGTGACAACACCTGTTGCTCCCGCTCGGGCGTCGATGTCAGGTAGATTTCCTTGACGTGGAACTCTTCGGTGCCCTTGGATGCCTGAATGCGCTTGATGATGCCTTCGACCTCGGTATCGCCGACATTGATGAACGGCTCCACCTTGCGACGGAGGTACCGGCTCCAGGCCAGTTCTGCTTCGATCTGTCGACGCAATGTGCGATCTGACGAGCCCACAGCCCGCAAATAGGTGCGCAGTTCGGGCACCGGCTTGTTGAAGCTGCGGGCGACATTGGCAAAGCTGCGGTCAATCTCTTCCTTGGTGACCGTAATTTCGCTCGCCTTGGCTTCCTGGATCTGCAGCGTCTCGTCGATCAGTGCGCTGAGCACCTGCAGGCGCAGGCGTTCCCGCTCCTCGTCGGTAGGCTTCGCATTGTTGGCGGCCAGGATCAGATTGATGCGCTGGTCAACATCGGTGCCGGTAATCACGGCATCGTTGACGATAGCGGTTGGCTTGCGGACATTGGGGTCGCGCTTGCCGAAGATCTGGAGGTTGGCGGGAATGTTCAGGCCGATTTCAGGTACCTGCTGATCGTCTACCGTCTGAGCGATGGCAACACCGGTCAGGGCGATGCCAGCGACAAGCATCACGGAGCGGCCGATCAGCCGCGTCTTTGCAAACGAATGAATCACTGTCTTCGAATTCCCAATTTGTCGATCATGCACGGTTCTACCCAATGACGGTTGAACCAGCCCTAATGAACCTCAGCTTAGCGACCGAGGTTCTTGAATGCCAGCGTCAACAAGAAACTGTCGCCGCGACGGGCGTCCCCGGTATCCTGATAGTCACGCTTCCACGTCAGCCCGAGGCGGAGGCAGTCATCTTCATAAGCAAAGCCGATGCGGTGACGAACAGGATCGAACCCGTTGGCTTGCGAGGTGGGATCCTCCTGACGATCGGTCAGGTTGACCACGGCAGAACCAAAGATTGACCAGAACCGCGCGAATTGAATCCGACCACCGATGCGCGCTTCCTCGCGATCGCGCAGGTCTTCGAGCGAGGGTGTGATGTTGCGATTGAGCCGCAGATAGCCGAGCAGCAAATAGGTGCCGCGCGTGCCGATGGTCGCATCCACCTCGTTGCGCCTGATCGCCAGCCCGTCCTTGTCCAGCCGGTACCGATGCGTCAGCGTGACCAGGTCCTTGTAGCGGACTACGTTACGGCCGACGATGTCTGACAGGCGGTCGCTCAGGCCGGTGCCATCCGGCAGCAAGGTCGGGCGAAGGCTCAAGCGATAACTTTGGCCGACATTGGCATCGAAACTGAAATCGGGCAGGCTAAGCGACCAATCGACCCCGTAGGTGAAGCGGGTTGAATCCTCGAACCTGTCATAGCCCGGAAAGCGATTGAGCGAGAACAGGTTGGAGTCTTCCAGGTCGACAGCGCGTGCGTCTTCATTGGGCACTGCCAGATTGCTGATCGGGGGCGAAGCGACCACCTGTACGCGCGGCGTGAGCCGCTGGATGCCGCCGAACAGGCCACCGATCAGCGGCCATTTTACATCAAGAGCCAGCGCGCCGATCGCACGACCGCGAAATCCTTCTGTCCCGCGATAGCTGAGAACGGCGGTGTTGATGGTCTG
>JBBQHG010000139.1:0-7286 GCA_038323755.1 Sphingomonadales bacterium | reverse complement strand
CTCGAACGCGCCATCGGCGAGGCGGGCGCGGATCTTGGCGGCGGTCGCGGGCCCAAGATCCGACGCGATCAGTGCTTCCTCGATATCATCGAGCGTGGCATTGTCGAGGCGGGCGGCACCGAGCCCGGCGAGATTGCCGATGAGCCGGTCTGACGTTCGCTTGAAGCCGCCGATCAGCTTGTCGTGCCAGGTCGCGCCACTCATGCGGGGACCCCGATCAGCCCATTATCGTCGCTTGCGATGATCTTCATGGTAGCAATCATTCCTGTCTCGATCGGCGTCTGCCAGCGAATATCGGCGAAATTGGGGGCATGGCCATGGGTGCCGGGACGCTCGACAAGCACCTGCTGATCGCTGCCGACAAGCTCGGCGAGCCAGCGACGACGACGGTTGGCGGCGCGATCTCGTAATGCGGCGGCGCGGTGCTTGCGCACAGCCGGCGCGACCTGCGGCATGCGCGCGGCGGGGGTACCGTCGCGCGGGGAGTAGGGGAAGATGTGGGCGTGGACGATGTCACAATCATCAATGAGTGCAGCGGTATTGGCGAACATCGCATCGGTCTCGGTGGGGAAGCCGGCGATGAGATCGGCACCGACTGCGATACCTGGCCGGGCCGATTTGAGCCGCTCGACGATGCGCACCGCGTCAGCGCGGCTATGGCGGCGCTTCATGCGTTTCAGGATCATGTCGTCGCCTGCCTGAAGTGACAGGTGGAGATGCGGCATGATCCGCGCTTCGCCCGTGACCAGATCGAAGAGCCTGTCATCAATCTCGATCGAATCGAGCGAGGAGAGGCGCAGGCGGCGCAGCCCGGGGACGTGCGTGAGAATTCGTTCAACGAGCATTGCCAGCGTTGGCGAGCCGGGCAAATCGGGCCCATAGCTGGTGAGATCGACACCCGTCAGGACGACCTCGTCATAGCCGTGATCGACAAGCGCGGCGATACGATCAATGACGGCACCGGCCGGGACGGAGCGGCTGTTTCCCCGGCCATAGGGAATGATGCAAAAGGTACAGCGATGATCGCAGCCATTCTGCACCTCGACAAAGGCACGGGCATGGCTGTCGAAGCTGGTCGCGAGATGGGGCGTGGTATCGCGCAGCTGCATGATATCGCTGACGACAACCGGTTCCAGTGTCGCCCATTTGGCGGGGTCCAGCTTTGTGGCGTTGCCGATCACCTGCGCCACCTCAGGCATGGCAGCAAAGGCGGCTGGATCAATCTGCACGGCGCAGCCAGTGACGATGATCGGGACACCCGGGCGACGGCGCGCAGCGCGCCTGATCGCTGCACGCGATTCGCTGACGGCGCTGTTGGTCACGGCGCAGCTGTTGACGATCACAACGTCACGCCCCGCATTCATCGTTCGAATCGATTCGCTCTCGGCAAGGTTCAAGCGGCAACCAAGCGAGATGATTTCGGGAGAGACGGCTATCGGGTTTGGGGCAGGGCTAAGCGCGGACATTGTCGCCGATCTAGGGATCGGCCCTGGCTAAGTCCACCAATCGCGATCAGCTTGCCTTGCGTTGCTCGTCCGTTGGGATGTCTATGCCGGTTTTCTGCTGGGCCGGGCGCAGCAGTCGCCGTTCAGCAAGCAGGCGGCGGGCATTGGCCGCGTTGAGCGGACGGCCATAAAGATATCCCTGCCCCTTATTGACCCCCATGGCACGCAAGCGTTCTTCGATGGCCGCGTCTTCGATCCCCTCGGCGGTGATCGGGAGGTTGAGGCTTTCACCCAGCCGCGTGATCGCGTTCACGATTGCCGCGCTCTCCGCATTCACATTGATCGACGCGACAAAGCTGCAGTCGATCTTGATGCGATCGAACGGCAGCGCGCGCAGATGCGCAAGCGAGCTGTAGCCGGTGCCGAAATCATCGAGCGCC
The DNA here is from genome assembly GCA_038323755.1 of Sphingomonadales bacterium. GTDB lineage: Bacteria > Pseudomonadota > Alphaproteobacteria > Sphingomonadales > Sphingomonadaceae > Sphingomonas. The sequence continues at coordinate 5,401 of JBBQHG010000139.1, read as the reverse complement.
ACGCGGATACCCTGATTTTTCAGGCTGCCAACGATCGACTGGGCCAGCGACAGGTTTTCGAACAAGGCGACTTCGGTAATCTCCACCTCCAGCCGGTTGGCCGGGAAGCCGGTTTCAGTGAGCACCTTGACGATTTTTTGCGCCAGCCAGGGGTCCTTGAGCTGCAGCGGCGAGATATTGACCGACAGCGTCAGGCCTTGTTCCCAATCCTTTGCCGCAAGAAAGGCCTGACGCATCAGCGATAGCGACAGATCACCGATGAGCCCGGTGTCTTCCGCGATCGAAATGAACTTGTCGGGGCTGATCAAGCCGCGCGTCGGGTGTTCCCAGCGCGCCAATACCTCGAACCCGAACAGGCGGCCGGTGGTCAGATCGATCTGTTGCTCGAAATAGGGGACGATCTCTTCGCGCGGGATGGCGGTGCGCAGGCCGACCTCCAGCTCGTTGCGCGCTTCCAGCTCGAGCTCCATCGACTTGTCGAACCAGGCGAAGCGATTACGGCCAGAATTCTTGGCAGCGTACATCGCGATATCGGCGCTGCGCATCAGTGCATCAATGCTCGCGCAGCCGGTATCTGAACGGGCGATGCCGATCGAGGCGCTGATGTGCAGCTGCAACCCATCGCTGACAAAGGGCTGGGCGATCCGCGATACCAGCCGTTCGACGATGCGTTCGACGGTGGCAGGGTGCGCGGGATCGAACAGAAAAGCGCAGGCAAATTCATCCCCGCCCAGGCGCGCCGTGAGCGCGACCGAGGGCATGGCATTGGCGATTTCTTCCGAGACAAGCCGCAACAGGCCATCGCCAGTCGCATGGCCGTGCATGTCGTTGATCGTCTTGAAATGATCGAGGTCGAGCATCAGCATCGCCAATGCCTTTTGCCGACGCTCGGCCTGCACAAACAGGGCCGCACCTTCTTCAGACAGCGAACGGCGATTGAGAAAGCCCGTCAGAGGATCGCGCGCGGCAAGCTGCTGCGCCCGCTCTTCGGCGGCAGTCCTGATTTCGACCTCGCGCCTGAGGTCGCTATGCCGCCGCCAGCCGAACAGAATCAGCGCAACGTTGAGCAACAAGGCGATGACGAGGCTGCGATCGGTGGGGTCGCCACCGGACACATAATGTTGAAGTGCGCTCGACAACACCGAACTGCCGGTACCGACGAACAACAGGATTGCGGCAACCGTGATCGCGCCGGACATCAGATCGCGACGCGCTTCCTTCGGCTTTTGCAACGCGTTAGCCTTGTCCTTCGGCATGCGCTGGAGGTCCCTTATTCCGTGATCAGTCAATAGGTTCCGCTGATCTTGCCGACAGAGCGTGTAAATCGTCTTAAGCCGCATGGTTGCGAAAGGATGGCGATTGGGCTAGGGGCTCCCCAGATTGTTCCCGACTGGAACGCGCAAGAGCAGGCCCAAGGGCTAAGCTGGCCGACGAGGTTTCGTCCGCCAGCTGTTTTTGCGTTTACCGGCTTGGGCGCAATCGACGAGGAGCTTTTTGATGTTCGACACTCTTAGCGAACGCCTTGGCGGCGTGTTCGATCGGCTACGGGGGCGCGGTGCGCTGACCGAAGCGGACGTGCGCGCGGCGATGCGCGAAGTGCGCGTGGCGTTGCTGGAAGCAGACGTCGCGCTGCCGGTGGCGCGCGATTTCGTCGATAAGGTGACCGAGCAGGCGGTCGGGCAGAATGTGCTGCGCTCGGTCACGCCGGGCCAGATGGTCGTCAAGATCGTCAACGACGCGCTGACCGAGATGCTGGGCGCGGACGAAAGCGAGCTTGCGCTCGACGTGACGCCGCCGGCAATCATCATGATGGTCGGCCTGCAGGGATCGGGCAAGACCACCACTACCGCCAAGATCGCCAAGCGACTGATGAAGCGCGACGGCAAGAAGGTCCTGATGGCGTCCTTGGACGTCAATCGCCCGGCCGCGCAGGAGCAGCTGGCGACGCTTGGAACGCAGGCAGAGGTAGCAACGCTGCCGATCGTTGCGGGCCAGCGCCCGGTCGAGATCGCGCGGCGCGCGTTGCAGGCGGCAAAGCTGCAGGGCTTTGACGTGCTGATGCTCGATACCGCGGGCCGCTTGCACGTCGATCAGGCGCTGATGGACGAGATGAAGGCAATCGCCGACATCGCGACGCCGAATGAAATTCTCCTCGTGGTCGATGCGCTGACCGGCCAGGACGCGGTCAACGTCGCGCAGAATTTCAGCGAGCAGGTGCCGCTGACCGGCGTGGTGCTGACGCGGATGGACGGCGATGCGCGCGGCGGTGCGGCGCTGTCGATGCGGGCCGTGACCGGCAAGCCGATCAAGTTTGCGGGCACCGGCGAAAAGATGGACGCGATCGAGGCGTTTCATCCGGGTCGCGTGGCCGGGCGCATTCTGGGCATGGGCGATGTCGTCAGCCTGGTCGAGCGCGCCGCCGAATCGATCCAGGTCGAAGATGCCGAGCGCATGGCCGCCAAGATGGCCAAGGGTCTGTTCGACATGGACGATCTGCGCGCGCAACTCGCGCAGATGCGGCGCATGGGTGGGCTCGGTGCGCTGGCGGGGATGATCCCGGGCATGAAGAAGGCACAGGCGGCGGTCGCATCGGGCGCGGCGGATGAGCGGCTGCTGCTGCGGATGGACGCGATGATCACGTCGATGACGCAGAAGGAGCGCTCCAAGCCCGAGATTCTGTCGGCCAAGCGCAAGATCCGCATCGCCAAGGGCAGCGGTACAACGGTGCAGGACGTGAACAAGCTGCTCAAGATGCACCAGGAAATGTCGACCGCGATGAAGAAGATCAAGAAGATGGGCGGCATGAAGGGCATGATGGCGATGCTCGGCAAGGGCGGTATGGGCGGCGGCATGGGTGGCCTTGGCAACGCCCTTGGCGGCCCTGAACTGGGTGACATGATGGGCAAGGCGGGCGGCAGCCTGCCGGGCCTGGGCGGCGGCAACCCGCTGGGTGGCATGCCGAAATTGCCGCCAGGGTTCGAGAATTTCATCAAGAAGAAGAAATAACGGCTTCGGCCATCAACGTTACAATTAGAAAGAAGAGAGAATTACATTATGGCACTGAGCATTCGTTTGTCGCGTGGCGGCTCCAAGAAGCGCCCTTATTACCGCGTTGTCGTCGCTGACGCACGCAGCCCACGCGATGGCCGCTTCATCGAGAAGATCGGCACCTATAACCCGCTGCTCGCCAAGGACAGCCCGGAGCGGATCAAGCTCGATACCGACCGTGCCAAGCATTGGCTGAGCGTCGGCGCGCAGCCGACCGACCGGGTTGCGCGTTTCCTCGACGTGCTCGGCGTCAAGGAGCGTCCCGCCCGCAACAACCCCAACAAGGGCAAGCCCGGCGAAAAGGCTGCCGAGCGCGCTGAAGAGCGTGCCGAGAAGCTGAAGGCAGCCGAGGAAGCCGCCGCTGCAGCAGCAGCCGCACCGGCCCCTGAGCCCGAGCCCGAAGTCGTTGCTGAAGAGCCCGCCGCTGAGGAAGTTGTTGCCGAAGCAGCGCCTGTCGAGGAAGCCGCTCCCGAAGCTGCTGCTGAAGAAGCACCGACTGCCGAGGAAGCTGCGCCTGCAACAGCCGAAGCCGAAGAAAAGCCCGCCGAGGCATAATGCCAGTGGACCGCCCCGTTACCCTGGCCGTCGTGATCGGCGCGCATGGGGTGGCGGGGGAGGTGCGGCTGAAGGTCTTTGCCGAAGACCTGAAGCCGTACACGAGCTTCAACAATGGCGCCTTGACGCTGAAATCCGCGCGGCCCGGCAGCAACGGCACGATTGCGCGCTTCGCCGAAGTGCACGATCGCAATGCGGCAGAAGCAATGCGCGGGACCGAACTCACCGTGCCACGTTCGACCCTGCCGCCGCTGGGTGAGGGTGAATATTATCACGCCGATCTGCTGGGATTGCCCGTGATATCCGATGCAGGTGAGGCGGTTGGCAGCGTCGTCGCGATCGATAATTTCGGCGCGGGCGACGTGCTGGAGATCGAACGACCCGACAAGAAGCGCTTCATGGTGCCGATGCGGGTGGAGGCCGTGCCCGAATGGGATGACGCGCGGCTGGTCATTACAGCGAGCTATATCGGCTAATCCCCGCTTGCATTCTTACTCCTACTATGTTAGTAGGAAATCAGATGCATGAGCTGTCCGTTCCTTCGGCGCCTCCCCTGGATCATCCGGTTTGGTCCAAGCTTTCCCGTTATTCCATTGGCCCAGACGCTGCCGCCCTGAGCTTTGCCCAAAGACTGGCACGCGAAAATGGCTGGTCGATTGCGCATGCCGACTGCGTGATCGAGGAATATCGGCGCTTCTGCTTTCTGGCGGTGACGGCGGGACACGAGGTTACCCCGTCCGACGCGGTCGATCAGACCTGGCACCTGCACCTGACCTATACCCGTGATTATTGGGAGCGCTTCTGCCCCGATATCCTGGGCTGCGCGCTCCATCATGGCCCGACTGCGGGCGGTTATGTCGAGCGGCACCGTTTCTTCGATCAATATGCTGCCACGCTGAAGGCCTATGAAGCGGTCTTCGGCACGCCTCCGGCCGATATCTGGCCGGATGCGCAGCGGCGATTGATCGATGACCCAAAGGCGTGGCGGGCCCATCCGCGCGACTATTTTATCATTTCCAGGAAATTGCTGCGCCGGTTGTCGCTGATCGCGATGATCGGATTGACCGCAGCGATCCTGTGTTGGTGGAGGAGCTAACATCATGAGCTTGGGACCTTTTGATCTGCCCGGCGGACCCTTTCTCGCCCTGTATTGCATGCTGCTGATGGCGACGACGATCGCCAGCGTGATCCTCTCCCGCTGGTTGCGGCCAGTGGGGCGGGTAGCGGTTGAAAGCGACCCCGATGCGCTTGCTTATCTTGCAGGCGGCCCGCGACGGATGGCGGAGAGCCTTGTCGCCAGCCTGCTTGAAGCCAAGGCGCTCGTCCTGGAAGGCCATAGCAAGCTCAGGATCGTGGCCCCGGCCAGCAATGCGCGTTCAGCCGACAACGCCATTCTCGCGCTCCCATCTCCCGCGTCCTGGGCTGAGGTCGCATCTGCAGCCAAAGCACCTGCCGCGGCAATTGAAGAGCGATTGGTCCGGTCTGGATTGTTGATTGATAGAGCAACAGCGATGCAGTTACGCTTCTGGCAAACCATGCCTTTTTTGCTGCTTATCGTGTTTGGCACAATTAAATGGGAGATTGGAGTTGAGCGCGATAGGCCGGTCGGCCTTCTGACTGCATTGCTGCTTTTGACGGCGATCTTTGCGCTTATTCGCTTCGCTAAAGTGGATCGGCGAACACGGGGGGCGATCTCGGCACTCGCCACGGCCCGCAACCGGTTCGACCGGCTCCGCCGAGCGCCCGCGGGTGGCGAAGCGGCGCTGGCGGTCGCACTATTCGGCACGACGGTGCTGGC
>JBBQHG010000138.1:0-7339 GCA_038323755.1 Sphingomonadales bacterium | reverse complement strand
CGCCTGAAGCACATCTCGCCCGAATCGGGGAAAAGCTTCACCGGCAGCAGCACGGCGCCCGCAGCGCAATATGCTCAGCGCCCAACAGAATCCGTCCATCTCGTATCGCCGAGCGAAGCCGCCGCCTGACGCGGCTCAACGCACGGCGTGGGCGCTTTCCCTGGGGGGCCGGGAAAGCGCCTTTTTCTTGCCTGCGCTATTTGACCCGTTCGCCGCCTTTGATGACCGCGCTGGGATGTTCCAGCAGCGTGACATCGGCCAGCGGATCGCCCGTCACAGCGACAATGTCACCATAGCGGCCGACCTCGATCGCGCCGACATCGGCGATCTTGCCCAGCGCCTCAGCCGCGCTGCTGGTGGCCGCGCGGATCGCCTGTAGCGGCGTCATCCCCCATTCGACCATCTTGGCGAATTGCTTGCCATTGTCCCCGTGCGGATAGACCCCCGCATCGCTGCCGAAGATCATCGGCACACCCGCCTTTACCGCGCGCTGGAAGGTCTGGCGCTGCTTCAGGCCGATCGCCTTTTCCTTGTCCAGGCTTTCCTGCTCGGTGCCATTGCTGGTGCCGGTGGCGAGGATGTAGTCGTCATTATAGATATCCATATCGAACCATGTGTGGTGGACGACGGCCAGCTTAATGGTTTCATCCGACGCCAGGCTGGCATGCTCGATCGTGTCGATGCCCGCCAGAATAGCAGTGCGAATGCCCTCATCGCCGTGCGCATGCGCTGCGACGCGCAAATGAAGCATATGCGCCTCCTCAGCGATCGCCTTCATTTCCTCAAGCGACAATTGCTGACCGCCGACGCTGTCGCCGAGCGAGAAAACCCCGCCTGTCGCGCAGATTTTGATCACCTGCGCACCGTATTTGTGGAGCCAGCGCACCTTGGCGCGGGCTTCCTCGGGTGAGTTGATGACCGAGGGCTGCTGCTTGTCGAGTGAGGGCGGCAGGCTGTTATCGTCGCAATGCCCGCCAGTCGCGCCGATCGCATAGGTGGCGGTGGTAACGCGCGGCCCGGCGATCCAGCCACCGTCGATTGCCTCGCGCAAGCCGACATCGTCAAAGTCCGCCGACCCGACATTGCGGACAGAGGTGAACCCGGCCTCCAGCGTCTTCTTCGCGTTGGCGACGCCGACTGCCTGCCAGAAGCTGTCGGTATATTGCAGCCCGCGATAGCCGCCGATCTCGGCGAGCGAGGTGAGATGGACATGCATATCGATCAGCCCGGGCAGAATCGTCTGGCCCGACAGATCGATGTGCTTGACGTTGCTGCCCCATTTTACCGTTCGGGCATCGGCCACGCTGGTGATGCGGCCATCGGTGATGAACACCGCCGGGTAATCGACCGTCTTGCCGGCAACCACATCGACCATATGGTCGGCCGTGACGACAACGGTTTCGGCAGCGGCCGGCATGGCGACCGATGCGAGCAGCGCTGCACCCAGAAATTTCAGCATCGATCCTAGCCCCTTTGGTGATTGTCGCATCAGATGTGCAGCGCGCGTCCGTAAGCCGCAAGCACGCTCTCGTGCATCATTTCACTGAGCGTGGGATGTGGAAAGACCGACTCCATCAACTCCGCCTCGGTCGTCTCCAATGTCTTGCCGATCGTATAGCCCTGGATCAGCTCGGTAACCTCCGCGCCGATCATGTGCGCACCGAGCAATTCGCCGGTCTTGGCGTCGAACACCGTCTTGATGAAGCCTTCCGCCTCGCCCAGCGCAATCGCCTTGCCGTTGCCGATGAAGGGGAAATTGCCGACCTTCACCTCGTATCCTGCTTCCTTCGCCTTGGCCTCGGTCAGGCCGACGCTGGCGATTTGCGGGTGGCAATAGGTGCAGCCGGGGATGTTCTTCGGGTCCATCGCATGCGGGTGGCCGCCGGCAATGGCTTCGGCGGCGATGACGCCCTCATGGCTGGCCTTGTGCGCGAGCCAGGGCGGCGCGGTGATGTCGCCGATCGCCCACAGCCCGGCGACATTGGTGCGGCACATCGGATCGGTCTTCAGAAAACCGCGATCCATCTCGACGCCGAGCGCCTCAAGGCCGATATTCTCGGTGTTCGGCACGATACCGACCGCGACGATGACATGGCTGAACGCGCTCGTTGCGACCTTGCCGTCCTTGGCCTTGATCGATGCGGTCACGCCGCTCGCACCAACGTCGATCTTCTCGACGCCAGCGCCGGTCATGATCGTCATGCCCTGCTTCGTCAGCGATTTTTCCAGAAACGCTGAAATCTCCGCATCCTCCACGGGGACGATCCGGTTGAGCATTTCGACCACGGTCACCTCGGCGCCCATGTCGTTATAGAAAGACGCAAACTCGATCCCGATTGCGCCCGATCCGATGACGAGCAGCTTGGTCGGCATTTCGGGCGGCACCATCGCATGGCGATAGGTCCAGATGCGCTTCCCGTCGGCCTTGGCAAAGGGCAGGTCGCGCGCACGTGCGCCGGTGGCGAGAATGATGTTCTTGGCAGATAATTCCTCGGTCTTGCCGTCCTTCGTCACCGCCACCTTGTTGGCGGCGGTCAGCTTGCCGTCGCCCATATGCACCGTGATCTTGTTCTTCTTCATCAGGTGCGTCACGCCCTGATTGAGCTGCTTGGCCACCCCGCGCGATCGCTTGACCACCGCGTCGATATCCGCGCTGATCTTCTCCGCGACCAGGCCGTAATCCTTGGCATGCTGCATGTAATGATAGATTTCAGCCGAGCGCAGCAGCGCCTTGGTCGGGATACAGCCCCAATTGAGGCAGATGCCGCCGAGCAATTCACGCTCGACGATCGCGACCTTCAGGCCAAGCTGGCTCGCGCGGATCGCCGCGACATAGCCGCCGGGGCCAGACCCGAGCACGATGAGATCATAACTATCAGCCACAATAAGCTCCTGGGGAGGGAGGATCAGACAAATTGCTCGCCGAGCACACGCGGTCGGCGCTGCGCGTCAAGCGCGACGAACGTAAAGCGCGCCTGTGTGACGAGGCACGATTCTTCGGCATGCCGGTCGCGGCGCCAGCTCTGCACCTCGATCGTCATCGAGGTGCGACCGACCCGAGCGAGATCGGCATAGACCGAGACTTCGTCACCGACGAAGACGGGGGCGTGAAATTTCATGCCCTCGACCGCGATCGTCACGGCGCGGCCCTTGGCATGGCGCGCGGCGACCAGGCCAGCGGCGGAATCCATCAGGCTCATCAGCCAGCCGCCGAAGATGTCGCCATAGGCATTGGCATCGGCCGGCATGGCGGTCACGCGGATCGCCAGCCTGTGTTCGGGGGGCATTGGCTCAGGCATCGGCACCGACAAGCGCCCAACCCATAGACGGTGCCATGCCGTGCCCGAAGGCCTGCGCGATCCACAACCGCGCCATCCCTTCGAGCTCGCGCGCATAATCCAGCCCGCCGGCATCGCGCGCAGCAAAGCCGATATCGTTGAGCAACTGGATGACCGTCGCCTTGGCGGCGGTGTCATCGGCAGCCACGAACTGCAGCGGCTTGATGCGGCGCTGTGGCGCGTCTGCCATCACGCCCGACCCGACCTGATTGAGCGCCTTGACCACAACGGCATCGGTCCTGCCCTGCAGCAGCTGCGCGGCGGACTGATCGGGCGCGATCAGCGGGGCGAGATTGTTCATAAAGTCATAGGGATTGATCGGATCGACGAGGATCTTGCCCGTGATCGACCCGAGCGCGGCGAGAGCGCCATCGACGGCATCCCAGCTGATCGCCAGGATGATCAGATCGGCCCAGGCCCCGGCATCGGCCATCGAGCGGAGCGCAACGCCACCCGCAGCGGCGGCATATTTGGGGTCCGCCGGATCGCGCACGCCGTATACCACCTCATGCCCGGCCTTTTGGATGTTGGGGGCGATGGCGCTCCCCACCCTGCCCGTGCCGATGACCGCTACCTTCATGCGCGTTCTCCCGATGATTGCAGCTTTTCGGTCGCCCGGTCTGCGGCGCTGGCTTCCCTAATCGAACGAGCGCGCGTTGCGCCCGGTCGCCTTTTGAAGGTCAATGGAACTCGTCCCGGCATCAGGGCGCCGTCGCCCAGAAGATGAGGTTGATTACCCCTGGCGCGATCAGAAAGAATCCCGCGATGCCGGAAACCAATCGGGCAACGACTGGCAGCCTACCCGTTGGGCGGATGAAGCGACCCAAAAAGATGAACCCGGATGCACCAGCCAACAACCAGATCAGAACGCCAGCGCCGTTCTTGAGGTAGCCAGAAGTGCCGCCATGCACGGTAGAAAGCTGTTGGACGACAAGTACCACACCCAGCAGGAAAAGGCTGATCGCGCCAAGCGAGACGATCGCATCGCCAGCAAACAGCCGGACATAGTCGCCCAGGGTAGGGCGCGTTGATTCATCGACCTCAATGACGCCACTGTGGCGCGCAAGCGCTTCAAAGTCGCGCTCGGAATCAGCGGGATCTGTGGAGTCAGCCATGCCCGAGCCGATCGCCAGGGCTCACATGCGCGCGATCCGCCGCGCGGTCAGCCGCCCATGCGTCGCGCAGCGGCAAATACCCCATGCCGATGATGAAGGCGATCGCGACATAATCGATCAGCCAGATTTCATGGCGTGCGAGCGGCACTGCCCAAGCCGACAGCGCGGCAATCACGATGGCGGCGATCAGCCCCAGCGCAACGTGAAAAAGTTCGATCGCAAAGCGCATCGACGTGTCCTTCAGGCGATCAGGCCCAGTGGGTTTTCAACAAGCGTTTTCAGCACCTGCATCAGCTGCGCCCCATCCGCGCCATCGATCGCACGGTGATCAAAGCTGCCGGTCACCGACATCACCGTCGCCACGGCGAGCGCATCATCGACAATATAGGGCCGTTTCTCGCCCGCGCCCACCGCCAGAATCATCCCCTGTGGCGGGTTTATCACCGCATCGAACGCCTTGATCCCGAACATGCCCATGTTGGAGATGGAGGCCGTGCCACCCTGATATTCGGCCGGCTGCAGCTTGCCCTCCTTGGCGCGCTGGGCGAGGTCCTTCATTTCGGCAGCGATTGCCGACATGCTCTTGCTTGCCGCATCCTTGATGATCGGGGTGATCAGGCCACCCGGAATCGATACCGCCACCGCGATATCGGCGCGGCTGTATTTCACCAGCTGATCGCCCAGGAACGTGACGTTGCAGCTCGGCACCTGCACCAGCGCGACGCCCAGCGCCTTGATCAGCAGATCGTTGACCGACAGCTTCACGCCGCGCGGCTCGAGCGCCTTGTTGAGCTCGCCGCGCAGCTTGAGCAGCGCGTCCAGGCGGATATCCACGGTGAGATAGATGTGCGGGATGGTCGATTTTGCCTCGGTCAGGCGGCGCGCAATCGTCTTGCGCATGTTCGACAGCTTCTCAATTTCATGCGGGATGCTCTCATCCCAAGCGACCGGCGCGGATGGGCGCGGCGCATCGGACGCCGGGGCTGCCGCCGTCGGCGCGGGCGCGGCCGGCTTAGCAACCGGTGCGGCGCCAGTCTGCGCGCCCTCGACATCTGCCCTGACGATGCGTCCATTGGGGCCGGTGCCGGCCATTGCTGAAAGATCGACCCCCTTTTCGGCCGCGATTCGCCGTGCCAGCGGGCTTGCCTTGACGCGGTCCCCTTCTGCCGCCCTGGGCGCGGGCACTTCTGACGCCTGAGCTGGCACTGCCGCTGGCGCCGGCGCTGATATGGGTTCCGCCTTCACCTCTGCCACCGGTGCCGGGGAGGCCTTGGCTACCGCCGGCGCCCCGGCCTTCTCGCCTTCCTCAAGCAGGATCGCGATCACGGTGCCGACCTTTACATTATCGGTCCCCTCGGCGACCAGAATCTCGCTGATCACGCCTTCATCGACGGCTTCGAACTCCATTGTCGCCTTGTCGGTTTCGATCTCGGCCATCAAATCGCCCGACGACACCGTATCGCCCGCCTTGATCAGCCATTTGGCCAGCGTGCCCTCTTCCATCGTGGGAGAAAGGGCGGGCATCTTGATCTCGATCGGCATGAAGAAGAGCGTCCTTGCGCGAATCCTGGGGGTGGTCGTTTCCTTCGCCATCCGCGCCGCTGGGTCAAGACCATGACTTGCACCAAGCGCCGATGAGGGCCACCTAATCAGCGCGATCGGCAGTGCAACGACATTGACCGGCCAGCAACAGGGAAGAGGCAGCCATGCGCATCTATCTGGTCGTGATCGATGAGACGCCCGAGGCGGAGACCGCGCTGCGCTTTGCCGCGCGCCGTGCCGTGAAAACCGGGGGCGGTGTGGAAATTCTTGCGCTCGTTCCATCGGCCGAATTTGTCCCCTGGGGTGGCGTGCAGGCGACCATCGAGGAAGAGGCCCGCCAACATGCCGAAGCGCTGGTTGCAGCAGCAGCCGGCACGCTGATCGAAGAATCAGGCCTGAAACCGATCATTACCGTCCGCCAGGGTGACGCCAACAAAGTGATTCGCGAGGTGATCACGGGCAATCCGGAGATCGCCGCTTTGGTACTGGCCGCCGCGCCAAGCGGGGCTCCGGGGCCCCTTGTCAGCCATTTCACCGGATCGGACGCAGGCACACTGTCGATCCCGCTGATGATCGTCCCCGGCGGGTTAAGCAGTGAGGCAATCGATCGGCTCAGCTGAACGCGCGTTGGTCAAAATTTTGCCTTAGATCATTGCTCTATCGCAATGGCGCTTCCGGGAGATCGTCCATGCACCGCCATTTTTTTGCTCCGCGCATTGCTGCCCTGGCCCTGGTGCTCTTTGCAGGTGCGGGCGTGGCTGCGGCAGAACCCGCCATCCGCCCGGTGGCGATCGAACAGATCATTGCCGATCGGACGAAGCTGACATTGGACGTCGACTCGCCACCGACCCTCCCCATCGTCGATAATGACCGCGTCGGCCTGTTCGGCGCAGGGTCTGGGTTACCGATTGATGCGCTGCGCCAGACGCGTTCCGTGCGTGATCTCGATTTTCTGTTGCGGCTGAAATTCGCGCATTTCGTGCCGCATGAACCCGTCCAGCTAAAGGGCGCCGCCGCAGTGGCCGCTGGGCTCGTTGCCGCAGCTGTCAGCAGCCACATCTACTCGCGCGACGCCTTCCAGTCATTGCCTTATTATCAGGTCTCTTCCTTCGACAATATTCCCCCCGATGTCCGCGATGATCCCGCCATGGCAGCGCAGCTTGCCGGCTTGGTCGCAGCCGACGGCTGCGAAGCGCAGGCAATTGCCCTGCTCCGGCGGATCGCCGCCGGGCCCGGCGGCGCACGGATCACCTCCGCGACGCTTGATGCGCGCCAGATACTGAAGCGCCTGGGCAGTGGCGCCTATCACCCGATCGATCAGTGCGCGCCCTCGCCAGCCGATGC
>JBBQHG010000137.1:0-7340 GCA_038323755.1 Sphingomonadales bacterium | reverse complement strand
AGTTGAACGTTCGATGTCAGGCCGATGAAATCAGCCGGCTTGTCGATGCCGGCCGCTTCGATCGTCTTGGCATCAAAGGCGGTGATCGTCGCGGGCGTATCCTGCAGCCGCGTATCGCGCCGCAGCGCGGTGACGACGATGGCATTGGGATCGGCTTCAGCTTCGGCTTGCGTCGACGAGGGGTTATCCTGGGCCAGCGCAGGCGTTGCGACGGCCATCGCCATGATCGAAATAGATCCCGCCAGCAGGGCTCGTGTCCAAAGAACAGCCTTTTTCACCAGATTTCCTCCCCCAATATCGGTGCATGCCTTGCCTTGTGGCCAAGCGTCACGGCACCGAATCCACCCTTGCTAGCCTAGATTGTTTCGTAATTCGAAGTCAAGTTCGATATGCGAAGTTTTCACAGTCGACGCAGGGCGGATGGCGCCGGGCGCCAATCGCTCGCGATCCACGATTGAAGGTGCGGCGCTCAGCTTTGGTGAAGCGAGTGGATCAGTGCTGGCCAGCGTTGCAGGGCGCTGCCGATTTCGGCGGCTGCGTCCCGCAATAACGGCAGCCGGGTCCGCACCAGTTCTTCCTGGGAAATGCGCGTGGTCGACGTCGAGCAGTTGATCGCGGCAACGATCCGGCGGTCGGCATCGAACACCGGCACTGCTACCGAGACCAGCCCGTAGTCGAGCTCGTCGAGCGCGGAGTCATAGCCGGTGGTACGTGCGCTGCGCAGTCGCTCCTCCAGCGCCGGGCGCGTGGTCACCGTTCGCTCGGTGAAGCGGGTGAGGACGGCCCGATCGAAATAGGCCGCGATCACTGCCTCGTCCTGAAAGGCGAGCAATACCTTGCCGAGCGACGTCGCATGCAAGGGAAAACGCGTGCCGACCGTCGCGCCAAGCCGGATACGCCGATTGGTCGAGACATGCGCGACATAGAGAATGTCGTCGCCCGACAAGACCGCCATCGACGAGCTGTCACCGGTATCGTCGCGCACCCGCTGCAACGGCGGCAGCACGACCTGTTCGACATTCATCGACGACAGATAGCTGCTGCCGAAACTCAGCACCTCGGGCCGCAGCAGAAATTTGCGGCCATATTGCGCAACATAACCGAGCTGGACGAGCGTATTGAGGCACCGTCGCGCGACCGCGGGGCTCAGTTCGGTCAATTGTGCGACCTCGCTCAGCGGCATTTCGGGGTGGCTCGCATCGAACGCGCGTAATACCCGGAGCCCGCGTTCAAGCGTCGAAAGATACTCGCTGTCCTTGGGCGGTTTCCCGGGCGTGGCCATGGCCCGCGTTACTGGTCCCATCGCCGCAGGGCAAGATGGCGGCGTCCCGGGCCGCTCGCCACGGTCATTCCGCGGCGGCTGTCTTTTCGGCGCGACCGACCAGCGCCTCATTATGCTGGCCGAGCGTCGGTGGCGCGCTGACCGTCATCATCCGCTCGCCATCAAAGCTCAGCGGTGAGCGGATCGTGCGAAACGGGCCGTGCGGACCGGCGGGATCCTCGACGCACAGTTGCAGATGCCGCGCCTGTTCGGTCTCAACCACTTCGGGCGCTGAATAGACCGGCGAGTGAGGCACTTCGAGCCGTTCGAGCGTCGCGCACCAATCGGCGCGGGCGCGAGTGGCGAAGATCGGCGCGAGGAAAGCGGCGACCTTTTCATAATTGGCGATGCGCGCGGTGCGGCTGGCGAATTCGGCGCGCGCGAGCATGCCGGGCTCGCCGACGGCCTCGGCCAGGTTTTCCCAGAATTTGGGTGGCGACGACATATGCAGCGCAATCCAGCCGCCATCGCTGCACTGGAAGACATAGGATTGCGAGACATTGGGGCGGCTATAGGGGCCCATCACCTCGCCTTCCGAGAAATAATGGGTGAAATCATCAAGGTTGAAATGCGCCATCGCTTCCAGCATCGACACCTCGACCAACCGGCCCTTGCCGGTCGTTTCGCGTTCATGCAACGCCGCCAGCACACCATAGGCGCCGTAAAAACCGGTGATCGCATCCGCCAGCGCCGGCCCGACCACGCGGGGGTTGGCCGGGTTGACCAGCAGCCGCAGGAAACCGCTGGCGGCTTGCGCGACGGTATCAAAAGCGGGCCGGTCGCGATCAGGGCCGGTCGCGCCAAAGCCCGAAATCGACAGATAGATCAGCCGCGGGTTGATCGCACGCAGCCGGACCGGGTCGACATGGAGCTTTTCCACCACGCCGGGGCGAAAATTCTGGATGAAGACATCGGCGGTCGCGATCAGCCGATCGAAGCTTGCCAGATCGCCGGCGCTGCGCGTATCGAGTGTGATCGATCGCTTATTGCGGTTATAGGTCTGGAAATGCGGACTATAGAGGCCGCCATTGAACGCGCGAAATGGATCGCCGCCGTCAGGCCGCTCGAGCTTGATCACGTCGGCGCCCATATCGGCGAGCAACATGCCAGCGGCAGGGCCGGTAATGAACGTCCCCATTTCGACAACGGTGACATCGGCAAGCGGCTTGGCCATGTTGACTACTCCCTCAACAAAATCATAGAAACTTCGATATACGAAATCAACTTCGTAAATCGAAGTTGAGCGGGCACCGGAACGGGCACCGCAATCGACAGGAAAGGGCCAGGCACAATGAGGATCGGCAAACAGGATGCGCCCTTTTCGGCGATCTGCACATCGGACGCGGAGAGCATAACCGTGCGTGGCCATGATCTGTGCGGCGAGATTATCGGCCAGATGGATTTTACCAGCTATTTCTGGCTGTTGGTCACCGGCAAGACGCCGAGCGAGGTTCAGCGTTTCTTCGCCAATGCCGTGTTGGCAGCGATTGCCGAGCATGGGCTGGTGCCCAGTGTGGTTGCGGCGCGCATGACCTATGCCGCCGCGCCCGAGGCTTTTCATGGCGCGGTCGCCGCCGGTCTGCTTGGCTGCGGGTCGGTGGTGTTGGGCAGCGCCGAAGTTGCCGGGCGGTTCTATGTCGATCTGGTCACCAAAACCGGTGACGGGAACGACGCAGCTGCGGTGGCGAGCGAGGGTATCCGCCGCTTGCGCGCTGACAAGCTGGCGATCCCCGGCTTTGGTCACCCCCAGCATGCCGGCGGCGATCCGCGCGCCTTGCTGCTGCTCGATCTTGCCGAACGCCACGGCATTGTCGGCCCGCACATCGCCATGCTTTATGCGATCCGCGATGCGCTGCCCGGCACATTGGGGCGCGCGCTACCGATCAACGTCAACGGCGCGATCCCGGCAGTGATGCTCGACGTCGGCTTTCCTGTCGCGGCGCTGAAAGGCATTTCGCTGCTCGCCCGCACCGCCAGCCTGATCGCGCATTTGCAGGAGGAGACCGAGCGGCCCATCGGCTTCATCTTGTCCGGCGCGGCCGCAGCGGCGATCGACTATGACGGGGCGTGATCAACTGGCGGGGGGGCGCATTGTCCGAAACTCAGCCACCTCGGCTGGCCATATCGCAGGCGAATGGCCGGTTATCCCGATGCGGGTCATCCATGCGATGATCCGAGAACGGCGTAAGCGGGGTTGCCTCCCGCTGCCGGCGTAGCGTGGCGCGACGAAACATAATCGGAAGCGCGGACCGTCTTTGTCGCCTGCCATTATCGGGCGCTCGTTCACCCTCCAATTCGGCGACAGCTAAGCCCCCAAGCATTGGTCCTTGAACATTTTGGTCACCAGAATGGCACGGCATTCCACGTCTGGACTGAAACCGGGTTTGCCGAGGTGACGATCATTCATGCGACAATAGCGTACGCCAGACGGCATCATGAGCAGATAGAGCCCAGCTTTATTGCCACGACCGACAACGTCACGGTGGTATCCCCCATCAGCGCGACGGGCAGACAAAAAATGCCATCAAATTGATGATACGCAGTGATACTTTGTCGGCTCGATTGAGATGATTATACCTCAATACCCCAGGAAAACAGCGGTTCACCGCACCTTCCGGGATGGCTTGGCATGGCGTTTTGGTGACCCCTACGAGAATCGAACTCGTGCTTTCGCCGTGAGAGGGCGACGTCCTAACCGCTAGACGAAGGGGCCATATATGCGGAGGCGGCGCTCTACGGTGCAGGGCGTGCCGCGTCAAGCTGGTCAGGCGGCGACGCGCCGCCGTTCCGTCATCTCCACATTGAGCATTTCGGCGAGCAGAAAGGCGAGCTCAAGGCTTTGCCCGGCGTTGAGGCGCGGATCGCAGTGGGTGTGATAGCGATCGGCCAAGTCCATCTGCGTCACGTCCATCGCGCCGCCGGTGCATTCGGTCACGTTCTGGCCGGTCATCTCGACATGGATGCCGCCTGCAATCGAATTTTCCGCGCGGTGGACCGCAAAGAAGCCACGCACCTCGGCAAGAATGCGCTCAAACGGCCGCGTCTTGTAGCCATTGTTGGTCTTGATGACGTTGCCGTGCATCGGGTCACAGCTCCAGACGACGGGATGCCCTTCACGCTGCACCGCACGGACAAGCTTGGGCAGCCCGCTTTCGATCTTGTCATGGCCATAACGGGTAATGAGCGTCATGCGGCCAGCTACGCGACCCGGGTTGAGTGTATCGAGCAGGCGCAGCAGCGCGTCCGGCTCCAGGCTCGGGCCGCATTTCATGCCGATGGGATTGCCGACGCCGCGCAGGAACTCGACATGGGCGGATCCCTCAAACCGCGTGCGGTCGCCAATCCACAGCATGTGGGCGCTGGTGTCATACCAGTCGCCGGTCAGCGAATCCTGCCGCGTCATCGCCTGCTCATATTGCAGCAGCAGCGCCTCGTGGCTGGTGTAAAATTGCGTGCCTTTCAGCTGTGGGACGGTATCCGGGTTGATCCCGCAGGCCTCCATGAACTCCAGCGCTTCGCCGATCCGGTCAGCGACATCGGCGAATTTCTTCGCCCAGGGGCTGCGCCCCATGAAGTCATGCGTCCAGCGGTGGACCTGGTGGAGGTTGGCATAACCGCCGCTGGCAAAGGCGCGCAGCAGGTTGAGCGTCGCGGCTGACTGCGCATAGCCCTGCACCATCCGCTTCGGGTCCGGCGCGCGGCCCTCGGGCGTGAAGGCGATGTCGTTTACGTTGTCGCCGCGATAGCTGGGCAGCTCGACACCATCGATGATCTCGGTATCGGCCGAGCGTGGCTTGGCGAACTGCCCGGCCATCCGACCGAGCTTTACCGTCGGCAGCTTGGAGGCAAAGGTGAGGACGACTGCCATCTGCAGCAGGACGCGAAAGGTATCGCGGATGTTGTTCGGGTGGAACTCGGCGAAGCTCTCCGCGCAGTCGCCGCCCTGGAGGAGGAACGCCTTGCCGTCGGCCACGCGGGCGAGATCGGCGGTCAGGTCGCGCGCCTCGCCTGCAAAGACCAGCGGAGGATAGTTGCGCAACGTATCGGTCGCCGCGGTCAGCGCTGCGGGATCGGGATAGCTTGGCAGCTGGCGCGCCTCATGCGTCGTCCAGCTATCGGGGGCCCAGTTGGCGGCCATGGTCTGCGTCCAGTCGTCGATGAATTTGGCCGATTTCCATGCGCGCAAATGGCCGGATGCGCAATCAGGGATTAGCGATCAGGGTGATCGGTTTCGGCGCAGATCCTAATAGCCGGCGTCGAGATCGACGGTGTTTTCCAGTGGCTCACCAGCCATGAATGCTTTGAGGTTTTTGAGGAATAAAGCGGCGGCCCGCTGGAACATCTTGGTCTGGCTGCGGCCCGACAGGTGCATAGTGTGGATGACATTGGGCGCAGACCAAAGCGGGTGTTCGGGCGGCAGCGGCTCTGGCGTGACGACGTCGAGAAAGGCGCCAGCGATGCGGCGCTTCTCCAGCGCCTCGATCAGCGCGTCCTGATCGACCATGTCGCCGCGCGCGATGTTGATCAGCCAGGCGCTGTTCTTCATCGCTATGAACGCGTCCGCACCGAGCAGCGCCTTGGTCTGGTCGGTCGAGGGAGCGGCGAGGACGATCCAGTCGAATTCGCCGAGCCGGGCGGGCCATTGATCGGGCGTCAGCGTGCCGTCCCGGCCCGACCGGGTGACGCCGGTGACGGCTACCCCAAAGGCCGCCAGCCGATCGCCGATCAGCTTGCCGATGGCGCCATAGCCGATGATCAGCGCGCTGGTGTCGAGCAGTTCGATCTGACCGGGCGCCTGGATCGTCCATTCGTGGCGGTCGGCAATGCGGACAACCTCGTCAAAGCGCTTGGCGGCGGTCAGCACGCCCATTACGGCATATTCGGCGACCGCGATGGCGTTGATGCCAACGCCGTTGGTCAGCACGGTGCCACGCGTCTTGAGCAAAGGCAGTGGGAATGCATCGAGCCCGGCATAGATGGTGCTCACCCATTGGAGCTTTTCGCCGGCCGCGACGGCATCCGCAGTCCATTGCGGGCGCTGCATATCGACCCAGGCGATATCGGCATCGACCACCTCGGCCAGCGCCTGTTCGTGATCCATGAACCAGGCGGTGGTCAGCCCGCCGGGGAGATGCGGCTCAAGCAGGGGGCGGGCGAGGGCGGGGAGAACAGCTTTCATCATCTTCCTTAGGTGAAATCACTCAGAGCGCCGCCCGGTAAGGCGTCATGTCCCACCCCGGCCAGCGCTGCTGGGTGCGCTCGAGCGTCGTCGCTGTCCAGAATGGATGGCCGGGCAGGGGGATGCCAATGCAGGCAAGCTGTTCGGGCGTCGCGTTATAGATCAGCTTCTTCCAGGGGCGCATGAAATGGAACGGCCAGGCGACGCGGCCGACCATGTCATTACCAGCCGCTTTGTAGCTTGCGGTAATGGTGTAACGGTGCCCGCCCGGACGCGTCAGGTTGGTGCCGCGATGATAGGTGTCGATTCCGTAGGCGAAAATCGACCCCGCAGGCGCCGCGCCCGATCGCTCGTGCCGTTTCAATGCATGTTGCAGCGTTGCTGCGTCGTCGGCGCCCGGCAGCGCCACCCTGCCGCTGCCGACGATTTCTGCGGTATCGGGATTGGCGACGTAATGGATGGCGCCAAGATCATCCGCGACATCGGTGACATAGATCATGCAGTTGACGGTGCGTTCAGCCGGGCTGTCGCCGGGCACGGTCAACGTGTGGTTGGCGAAATCGCAGTGGAAGGGCTGATCATAATCGGCATCGCCGGTAAATTTGGCCCAGGCATCGCATTGATAAAGATGAACCTGCTCCACGCCGAGCGCGGCCTTTGCAAAGGCAATAAGCCGCGGATGGAGCCCGATCAGGTTGATCGCGGGGGAGGCGGCAAAGGGAAGCTGTTCCTGATTGAGGAACTGCGCTGCATCGAACGCGCCGATCCCGCCGGCGGGCTTGCGATCGATTGCTTCGCCACGATTGCCCCGCCCGTCAAACAGCGTATCGCAATCGGCCC
>JBBQHG010000136.1:0-7473 GCA_038323755.1 Sphingomonadales bacterium | reverse complement strand
GCTTTTACCGCGGCGTGCTGTGCGACTTCCAGACGCTGGCGCAGAAACGGCAGCCGGGGCTCTCCGGCCTGCCGTTCGATCGCCGGACGATCTAGAGGCGTTAGCGCCCGACCGAGCTATACTGGAAGCCCGCACGCGCCGCGTCGACCGGTGGATAGATGTTGCGCAGATCGACCATCACGGGCGCCGCCATTGTTGCGGCCAACCGCTTCAGATCGAGCGCCCGGAAAATATCCCATTCAGTCACGATGGCCACTGCGTCCGCACCCTGCGCGGCTTCATAGGCATCGGCGCACATCGTGATTTCGGGCATCATTGACTTGGCAATGTCCATCCCTTCCGGATCATAGGCACGGATCGTGGCGCCAGCATCAAGCAGGCTCTGGACGATCGCCAGGCTCGGCGCGTCGCGCATGTCATCGGTGTTCGGCTTGAAGGTCAAACCCAGAATTGCGACCGTCTTGCCGCGCGCTTCCCCACCGAGCGCGTTGATAACCTTGCGCCCCATGGCGCGCTTGCGGGTATCGTTGACTTGCACCACCGCCTCGACGATCCGCACCGGGGTTTCATAATCCTCGGCGGTCTTGAGCAGCGCCAGCGTATCCTTGGGAAAGCACGAACCGCCATAGCCCGGCCCAGCGTGCAGGAACTTCGAGCCGATCCGGTTGTCGAGCCCGATCCCGCGCGACACATCCTGAACATCGGCGCCCACCGCCTCGCACAGATCGGCGATTTCGTTGATAAAGGTGATCTTGGTCGCCAGAAACGCATTGGCGGCATATTTGATCAGTTCGGCCGTGCGGCGCGCGGTGAACAGGATCGGACTCTCGTTGAGATAGAGCGGGCGATAGATATCGCGCATCACCTGCATCGCGCGCGCATCTTCAGTGCCGATAACGATCCGGTCCGGTCGCTTGAAATCGCCGATCGCCGCCCCTTCGCGCAGGAATTCGGGATTAGAGACAACCGCCGCATCCAGAGCGGGTGCCATCTCGCGGAGAATAGCCTCCACCTTATCGCCTGTCCCTACGGGCACAGTCGATTTCGTCACGATGACGGCGGGCCCCGTCAGCGCGGCGGCAATCTCGCGCGTTGCCTCGAACACATAGGTCAAATCGGCATGGCCGTCGCCCCGTCGCGATGGCGTGCCGACTGCGATGAAGATCGCATCGGCGCCGGCCACTGCCGATTGGAGATCGGTCGTAAACGTCAATCGACCTGCCGCGACGTTGGCAGCAACGAGCTTGTCGAGTCCGGGCTCAAAAATCGGCATGCGCCCGGCTTCAAGCGCCTCGATCTTGCGGGCATCCTTGTCGACGCAAATGACCTGATGGCCAAAATCAGAGAAGCACGCCCCAGAGACCAGGCCGACATAGCCTGAGCCGATCATCGTAATGCGCATTGATGCAATCCGTCCTTATTACCTGCGTGCTCGTCCCCGACTGCGGAACCACTAGGGTCTGTCCCCTGCGCTCGCAATGGTCGAAAGCGTGATCAGAAGAAGACCTTGCGAATGGAAATCCTGATCGAGCGACCGGTAGGATCAAGATAGCCCGGCTGATAACTGATCGGGACGATGCCATTTTGGTCGGTCACGCGCTGACGCTCGTTGAAGATATTGTCGAGCGCAACGACGATCCGCATCCCGCGCAGCCACGGATGCTTCTTCACTAGATCCAGCCGCTGGCCAAGATCGGCAAATAGCCGCAGATTGGCGGTGCCGAGCGGCGAAAAATCGAGCGTGCCCGGGTTGGCCGGCGTCCCGGCGATCACCTGTGTTCCGCTCATCCAGTTAGCCGATACCCTGGCGCCGATTCCGTTGTTGCTATAGCCCGCCTGCAACTCCAGTTCATGCCGTGCCTGTCCACCACGATTGCCGATCGTGTCGCCACCAAGAAGGTCGAGTAATGGCCCAGACGGACCAATCCGCACGCGATCAGTCAAATGGATGGTGTCGTAGAGCGCAAATTGCAGCCTGCCACCGCCTTGGCCATTTCGGCCGCCGCCCCCACGGAATCCACCAAATCCACCGGCGCCCGGGCCACCCTCGCGACCGCCTGCGCCGCCGCTGCCATTCTGCCCGCCGCCTTGCCCGGGACCGCGCCCGCCGGGGGGGCGTAGGCCGGCGAACGGATTTGGCCCGGTGCCCGCGCGAAATGCCTCGATCTGCTTTTGTATCTTGGACTTGAGCGGCTGCGAAAAGTTGAGCCCCACCCGCAGTTCGGATCGACTGGTTTCGGAAAAGTTGATCGATCGCTGATCAATTCGTAGCAATTGCCCGTTGGTGTCGCGCGTAAATCGATCAGGAAAGGCGGCCTCGATCGCAGCAGTCGTGCTCGGAAAGCTAGCGATTGGATTGGTTGTCCGGCTGTCGACATAATTGGCGCTGAACGTCAGATCCTTCTGGTCGAACGGCTTGATTGTCAGCCCGAGTTTCTTGACGAGCCGATTGTCGCTGATCAACCCGCGATTGCCACCCGTTACCACTGAAACAAGAGCGTTTTCGCCGCGCACATAATCGAAGACGACGACATTGGGTGTCGTGATTGTCGGATTGCCGAGCTGTTCCGGGCTCGGCGCCTCATCCTGCTCGGTGATTGAGGCGATGAGACGAATGGGTTCGATCGGCGACCAGTTGAGGCCGTAGCCCAGCGTACGAAGCGTGTCGAAATCCGAGAGATAATCATAAGCAAGGTTGAAATTTGCCGACAAGTTGCCTGCGAACGCCAGAAAGCCTGTCCTGCGGCTGGTCAGCGGCACATCGATATTCAACTGACCATTGGCAATATTTCGGGTCACCTGCCCCGTCTGGACCTGGTTCGCCCGGATAGACCGGCTCGAAAAATCGCTGAATTCTCCGCCAAGCTGGACGGTTGTCGAAATATCGCCAGCTGGCAGTCGCCATACCATCCCGTTGAACACGGTATCGATCTTGCCGCGATTACGATTGGAAATCGATTGGTTGCCGGGCAGCGCGTCGAAATCGCCTGGAGAAAGCGGCCCAAACAGATTAGCCGTCGGATCATTAGCTCGCAGCCGTGCCTGATAGCTGGTTGTGTCGATGCCCGTATCGGTCAATGTATCGCTGTCATTGCGATCATAGGTACCAGTCATGGTCCACTGCCATTTACCCAAGGTGCCGTTGAGCGTGAGCCCGAAATAGCCCGAGAACACCTTATTGCTCTGACCAAGCGGTCGAAAACCGTCGAGCAGCGCGCGATCGACCACCACGTCCCGCGAAAAGGGCGAGAATCGGTTGCCTGCCGGCAGTGTTAGCGCAACACCGGGCAGGCCGAACTGGCGCTGACTGGTTGACGTTTCGATCCGGCCGTTGAAACTCGCACTCACATCGCCAAGAATGGTGGTCGCATAGACGGCACTTGCGTTGAAATTATTGCCGGACGGCAAAAGCGTTCGATACGGCGTAAGATCAGTCCCATTGGCGCGATTGGCGGTGGCCACAAAGTCGTCAAGCGTCGGCGTCTGTTGGGCGGCATTGGCTGGAACGCCTGCTACCGTGACCCGCGAGCCGGCCCGCGCGCTCAACAGCGGATCGACCTCACCGCCGCCCAATCCTACAACATTGCCGCTTACGGCGAAGAGGCTGGGCGAAAGGATGATGCCGCGATCTGCCTCGGTGATCGATTCATGATTCTGATAACTCGTATGCAGCGTAAAGCGGCTGTTGCGCGCGATCCGCAGCAGATTGAACTCGCCTTCGGGGCTCGCAATCCCGCCTTCGGTGGCAAAACGGCTTTCAAGCTCCGTCGTCACGGCGCGAAAGCGGGGGCGGAGCACGAAATTCACGACACGCTGATCGGCCTTATAGCCATATTTCAGTGCGACCTCCTCGGGCAGGATATCGACCCGGAGGATCGCCTCGGTCGGCAGGTCGCGGATTTCATTGAACCCGGCGATCCTCTTGCCATTCAGCAACACAACTGGCGCACCGCCGCTGCCACGACCGCTGCGGGTTTGGGGCGCTAGTTCGTTGAGCAAATCAGCGACCGAGTTGACCCCATATGAACGAATGTCGGCCGGTGTCAGTTGCTGCTCGGGGGGAATGTCACCGATCGTCGCGCCAGGCAATTTGGCGCCGCGAACGACGATATCGCTCTCCCCTTCGTCGCTGCCATCACCTGGCGCAACACCTTGGGGCGCCGCGCCCGGCGCTTTCTGTGCCAAGGCCGCCGTGGACGGTGTCGAGAGAAGTAAAAGAAGGCCGATTCCGGTGTTGCGCATATGATTCAACCATTATTGGGCCCCGCCCCTAGCAACCAACTGTCGCAAAACTGTGCCAAATATTTGGCCGCTCCGTCTTTGTGCGAAAATCACCCCTCAAGGGCATGTGCGACGAAAAGCTGTCTTGCGTTCGCGCGGTTTTTTCGATCTTGAGCAACTGCTGAGTGGGCGGGGCCGCGCCATCGCGCAGCGCATCGCCAACACGTTGAACCCTAATGGGCGATACGAGTTGTTCAACAATCGCTGGCCCTTTGGCCGCAACCGGGACCGACGATGCTGACACAGAAGAAGGTCAATCGAGCGATTTGCGTCGCGATCTTTGCGCTTACTCCGCTCCTGCTGAGCGGGTGCGGCGGCGGCGCTGCGGCAGGGGGCAAGAAGAAAGGCGGAACGCCCGAGGTAGGCTATGTCGTGGTTCAACCCGGCAATGTGCCTGTCATCGCCGAGCTATCCGGGCGGACAAGTGCCTATCAGACCAGTGAAGTACGCCCACAGGTATCAGGCATTATCCGCCGCCGATTCTTCACCGAGGGGGCTTTTGTCCGACAGGGGCAGACACTCTACCAGATCGATCCCAGCCTCTACCGCGCCGCCGGGGACGAAGCGCGCGCCAATCTTCAAAGCGCGCAAGCAAGCGCCGAAGCGGCGCGCGCGAAGGCGGATCGCTTCAAGCCGCTTGCCGACATTCAGGCGGTCAGTCAGCAGGACTATACCGACGCGCAGGCGCAGGCGCGGCAGGCAGAAGCCAGTGTCGCTCAATCGCGCGCGCAGCTGGCCACGGCGCGGATCAACCTGCGCTTTACCAATGTGCCCGCACCGATCAGCGGACGGATCGGCCGTTCACTCTTCACACAGGGGGCGCTGGTCACGACCAATCAGGCCGATCCGCTAACCGTGATCCAGAGGCTTGATCCGATCTATGTCGATATCAAACAATCGAGCGCCGACCTGCTCGCCCTGCGCAAATCGCTCGCCCAGAGCGGATCGATGCCGACCACCGCGAGCGTTCGGCTGAAGCTGGAGGACGGTAGCGATTATGGCCTGACCGGCACCGTCGAGTTCACCGAAGTGACGGTCGACGAAGCGACCGGTACCGTCAATCTGCGCGCGCGCTTCGCCAATCCCGATAATCTGCTGCTCCCGGGTATGTTCGTACGCGCCATTTTCGCCCAGGCGATATCGACCAATGTCTTCCTGGTACCGCAACAAGGTGTCGCGCGTGATCCGCGCGGCAATGCGACGGTGCTACTGGTTGGACCGGGCAATAAGGTGATTACGCGTCCAGTCACTGCCGAGCGCACAATGGGGGCCAGTTGGGTGATTTCGTCAGGGCTGAAGCCCGGCGACAAGGTGATCGTCGAGGGCACGGCTTCCGCCAAGCCCGGCAAGCCGGTCAAACCCGTGCCTGCCGGATCGCCGCAACGCATTGCTGCGGCAAAGGGCGGCGCCGCCCCAAAGCAGCGTTGACCGGCCGGTGATATCACGCATCTTCATCGATCGGCCGATTTTCGCATGGGTGATTGCCATCATCATCATGCTGGCAGGGGTCGGCGCCATCCTGACACTGCCGATCGAACACTATCCTGACGTCGCCCCGCCTCAGGTCAACATTCGCGCCAATTATCCGGGTGCATCTGCCGAAACGCTCGAAAACAGTGTGACCCAGGTCATCGAGCAGCAGCTGACCGGCGTCGATGGACTGCTTTATTTCAGTTCGAACTCCAGTTCACGCGGTCAAGTCAGCATCTCGGTTACGTTTGAAAAAGGTGTCGACCCCGACATTGCCCAGGTGCAGGTCCAGAACAAAGTGCAACAGGCGCTGCCGCGCTTGCCGCAGCAAGTGCAGCAGCAGGGTTTGAGCGTCACCAAATCCAATCCGGATTTCCTGTTGATCTTCGCGCTCTATGATACCACCGATCGGGCGACCAATCAGGACGTATCGGACTATCTGGTCTCCAACCTGCAAGATCCGATCGCGCGGCTGGCAGGGGTGGGCGACACCAATGTATTTGGTGCGCAATATGCGATGCGGATATGGCTTAACCCGGAGCGACTGACCGCCTATGCTCTTGAGCCTGCTGATATCATCGCCGCGATTCAGGCGCAGAACACAGAGGTCACGGCGGGCGAAATCGGTGGTCAGCCGATGCCCGAAAGCCAGATGCTCAATGCCACCGTCAAGGCACAATCACGGCTGAGCACGCCCGAAGAGTTCAAGAATATCATCATCAAGACATCGCGCGACGGATCAGTCGTGCGCCTGGCAGACGTCGCCCGCGTCGAACTGGGGGCAGAAAATTACACGACGCGTAGCCGGATCAACGGCCATCCCGGCGCCGGATTTGCTGTGTCTCTCGCCCCGAATGCTGATGCGCTCTCGACCGCAGAGGCCGTCAAGGCAAAGGTCGCGGAACTGACGCGCTCCTTGCCGCCCGGCTACGCTGTCGCCTTTCCGTCTGACAGCACCTTGTTCATCAAGCTGTCAGTGGAAGAGGTCGTCAAGACCTTGATCGAGGCGATCATCCTCGTCGTGATCGTGATGTTCGTCTTCCTGCAAAACTGGCGCGCAACGCTCATCCCGACCATCGCCGTGCCGGTCGTGCTGCTTGGCACCTTCGCCGTTTTTTCGTTCGCGGGTTTCTCGATCAACACGCTCACCTTGTTCGGGCTGGTGCTGGCGATCGGCCTGCTTGTCGACGATGCGATTGTCGTCGTCGAAAATGTCGAGCGCCTCATGAGCGAGCATCCGGACATGAGCCCGCGAGAGGCGACGATCAAATCGATGGACGAGATCACGGTCGCGCTCATCGCCATTGCGCTGGTGCTATCGGCCGTGTTCCTGCCAATGGCGTTTTTCGGTGGCTCGACTGGCGTGATCTATCGTCAGTTCGCGGTCACGATCATTTCGGCAATGATCCTGTCGGTCGTGGTCGCGCTGGTGCTGACACCGGCTCTGACGGCAACCTTGCTGCGCCGCCGGGCCGACGTGAAGCAGGATGGATGGATCGCCCGGCGAACCGAGCGGGCGCGACATTCGTTCAACGCCGGGTTCGAGCGGATGGTTGATCGCTACACTGGCACCGTCGAGCGGGTCGTTGACCGTAAATGGCTATTTCTTCTGATTTACGCAGGCGTGGTTGCGCTGCTGATCCTGCTCTTCGTGCGCCTGCCGACCGGCTTTTTGCCGACCGAAGACCAAGGCGGTGCTCGCGTGCAATTCACCCTGCCGCC
>JBBQHG010000135.1:0-7483 GCA_038323755.1 Sphingomonadales bacterium | reverse complement strand
TCGGGCCGGACACGCTGTTCGCAAAGATGATGCGGTCGAACATCGGCGATGGCGAGGCGATCGGCAGCAAGTGGCTGTCCAAGGCGATCGAGACCGCGCAACGCAAGGTCGAAGCCCGCAACTATGACATCCGCAAGCAGGTCGTCGAATATGATGACGTGATGAATGATCAGCGCAAAGTGATCTACGAGCAGCGCGCCGACATCATGGACGCTGATACGGTTGGCGATGTCGTGACCGACATGCGGGCCGAGACGGTCAATACGCTGGTGGGATCTGCCTGCCCGCCCAACAGCTATCCCGAGCAATGGAATATGGAGCTGTTGAAAACCGGCGTGCAGGAAATGCTTGGTATCGATCCGGCCTTCGACGCGTGGCTGGCGGAAGAAGCGATCGACCCCGAAATCGTCGAAGAGCGGGTGCGCGAAGCGGCCGATGCGCATGTCGAGGCCAAGGCCGCAACGCTTGAGCCCGACACCTGGATACAGGTCGAAAAGTCGATCCTGCTGCAAAATCTGGACCATCACTGGAAGGAGCATCTGTCGACCCTTGATGCGCTCCGCCAGGTCGTACATCTGCGCGCCTATGCCCAGAAGACGCCGCTCAACGAATATAAGCAGGAAGCGTTTGCCCTGTTCGAGCGCATGCTCGGCAATATCCGCGAGGATGTGACCCGGACGATCGCGCATGCGCAGTTCCAGCTGCAACCGCCGCAATCCTTGCCGGATCTGCCGGACTTCATCACCTCGCATTTTGATCCGTTCACTGGCGAGGACGATAGCAACGATATCGATGGCGGCACGCTGGGGCTGGTCACGACGCGTATCCCGCAACTGTCGATCCCGCAGCCCGATGGCAGCGCATTCGGTGGTGATCCGTCGGAATGGGCGGGGCAGGTTAGCCGCAATGCGCCTTGCCCTTGCGGCTCAGGGCGCAAATACAAGCAATGCCACGGCGCATTGTGAGCCGTTGAACTGCGGATGGGGCGTGCGGCTAGCCCGCCGCCCCGTTCAGTCGTATCGCAATCGTAACGGATTTTCTGCGCCGCGGCCAAAATGCGGTTTGCAGTTTATCGTTGCGGTTCCCTTTACTTTATGATCGAAGGCGACGCGTGGAAGCGTCGCTTTATGGTGCTTTCCCCTGTGATGTTGGCGTTGTGTAACTGGGTTGCAGACGAATGACTATTCGGGGGAGATCGCATGAAATTGGCGACAATGTTGCTCGTGGCCGGTGCCTTGGGCTCCACGATCATCGCAGCGGACGCGCAGGGCCAGTCTAATCGGCGGGGTACCCAGGCGCAGGAGCTTGACCCGCAGGGGCGCGGTGCGATTTCGGGTACTGGCTTTGAGTCTCGCGATATCGATTCCATGGCTGATCTGGTCGTTCGCGACCTTCTGACGCGGCCTGATATCGTTGGCACGCCGGTGCCGCCGCGGATCGTCGTCGACAGCGAGAAATTCTACAATAACAGCTCGCAGCGGATCGATCGTGATCTGATCACGGGGGCGCTGCGCGCGAGTTTAACGCGGGCTGCCGCCGGGCGGATCCGGTTCGTTAGCCGTGAGTCGATGGATATCGTTATGCGTGAGCGCGAATTGAAGCGCTCTGGCGTGGCAGATGTCGGCACGCGCGGCATGACCCGCGGTGTCTCTGGCGTCGATTACCAGCTGATCGGCCGTATTACGTCGCTTGATTCGCGTGACGGTCGTTCGGGGCTGACCCAACGCCGTATGCAGGTCATTTTCGAGTTGGTCGATTTGGAAACGGGCGATCTGCCCTGGACCAGCCAGCCCTATGTCACGCTCCGCGCTGCAGGCGACGACATCGTCTATCGCTGATCCGCGCAGGGGCGCCGATCGGCTGCCAGGCAAGATATAAAAAAGAGCATCACGGAGGGGGATTCCATGATCAACAGGTATTTGATGTCGTTTTTGGTGTCGACAGCGGTCATGTCGAGCGTCGCCATCGCGCAGTCGGCGCCCGCAACCGACACCGACCCAAAGGCAGCAGCTGCTGCTGCGAAGGCTGCCCAGAAGGAAGAACAGGCACGCCTGCGCGCCGAGCAGGCCAAGACGCGTAACCTTCAGCGCCTTTATGGGCTCGGGCCCTATCCGGAAGAAACCGAAGCTTATGTGTCGTCAAAGCCAGAGGCTTTGCGCCCGATGTACCGCGCGCTCTATACGGGTGGTGAACGCAATGCCGTGTTGAATTTCCAGCGGCTTGGTCTGGCGGCCATTCAGGCTGGTCAGTGGAAGGACGCCGAATGGGCGTTTGACCGTGCGCTGGACCGGATCGAAGCGGTTTATGCCAACAACCCGAAGGCGGCGGCGGCACGCTCGGCATTCCACAATGAGGCCAACAAGGATTTCAAGGGCGAGCCCTATGAGCGCGCCATGGCCTATTATTATCGTGGCCTGCTGTATCTTCGCGCCGAGGATTACGGCAATGCCCGGGCATCCTTCAAGTCAGCCGAATATATGGACACGCTATCGGACACCGAGACGTTCCAGAGCGACTTTGCGGTGATGAATTACCTGACGGGCTGGACACAGCAATGCGAAGGTCAGACCTCGTCGGCCAAGGAATCGTTCGACATCGCGGCAAAGACCCAGCCGGGGCTCAGCGCGCCTGCCGCCAACGCCAACGTCTTGTTTGTTTCCGAGATCGGTAATGGGCCACTCAAGGGGCAAGACGGCGCTTCGGCACAGAAGCTGGTCTTCAACGCGGGTGCCGCATCCCCTGAAAATGGCGCGATGGTTCGGATGATGCCAACCAGTAAGGCCGCACCCAGCGACATTCGATTGGCAGAGGCAAGCAGCCTTTATTATCAATCGACCACGCGCGGGCCGCGGGCGAATGACGCGAACTTGCAGGGCAAGGCCAATCTGCGCGAGGGCACGGACGCTGTCGGCAACGGGCTTATGAGTGCCGGCCTTCAGAGTGGCGACATGACGACGATGGGCATCGGCCTTGCCTTTTCGCTGTTTTCCAAGACCGTCAAAACCAAGGCTGATATTCGTGGTTGGGATGGATTGCCCGATAAAATACTGGTCGGTGCCGGCCGCGCGCCTGCCTCGGGCTGGGACTATCAGGTCAAATATATGTCGGGCGATCAACCAGTTGACATGCCCGGCATCGATACCCGGTTCATGGGCAAGAAGTGCAGCCTCGTCTGGTCGCGGGCGCACAAGGCCGAATATACCGAGACCGTTTACGGCGAAGATGCCGGGGTTGCTGCTTCGGTGAAGCGGCAGGCGCCTGTACAGCAGAAGGACAAGGCTTTCCGGGCATCGCTGGAGAGCTGATCCATCCTAAGATTGAGGAGTGCGTGACATGAAGTGGATGATGGGATCGGTTGCGCTGCTGGCGATCTGCATGGCAAGCAGTGCGCAAGCCCGGGAAAACCGGCCGCTGAAATGCTACACCGGCCGTGCGCATGATGCCCCGTCCTATGGTGGGCCAGCGCTGGTGGCGAACGTCCCGCGATCGATGACGCCGATTGATCTGAATGCAGTGCAGATGACTGATCGTGCGCTATGGAAGAGCGTGATCGTCGAGGGCCTGTTCGCGCGCCGAACCGAGACCGACACGCTCGAGGTGACGGCGCGCTTCGTCAATTGCACGAAAAAGCCGATCGTCATCCAGGCCCGGTCCAACTTTATGGACAATCAACAGGTGCCGACCGAAAATGCTTCGGTGTGGAAAACGGTCTTCATCTCGCCGCTTGCCACCGCTGTATATCAGGAGCGGTCGATAGGGCGGACCAATGTGGCCAATTATCTGGTCGAGCTGCGCAGCAATCAATAGCCGGTTGGGTGCCCAACTGTTCTGAATCGATTGGGGAAGTATCATGCTGATTCGCCGTATCACGTCGTTGATTGCTGTCATGGCCGCGACGGCAGGCGCCTCGATGGCTGTCGCCCAGTATCGCGATGGGCAACCGCCGGTCGCCGGTCAGAGCGGTTTGCCCTACCGCGACGGCCAGCCCGAAACCTTGACCCCGCCGCCGCCACCCGCCGATCCCGCAATCGCGGCGCGCGCACGGTTCAGGTCGGCTTATGCGCGGGCTGGATCACCTCGAATTGTGGTGTTCTGGAATCGCGAATTTACCGACGAAGTCGGCACGAAATACGAAAATTATGCGCATATCGATAGCCAGACGGATGCCACATCTTCCACGCGGGGCGCGGCGATTTCTGGCTATGGCGTGTCTGCAGCGGGTGTCGACAGCGTCAGCTCGAGCCGTACGTCGACCGACATCCGCACAGGTGCGGACCGGTTGACTGATAACCGCCGGGACAGCGCCTATTCTGAAGCAGTGGATTTCGATATCGAAGCTGCCTTCAGCGGTATGCTGAACAGTGCGGGTGCCAACCTCGTCGACCGCACTTCGATCATGCGGACAACCGGCTATGCCAAGGGCGCCGGGGCGACCTCCAACATTCAGCGCGTCGAGACAGCGGCCATCCTCGGCAAGGCCGATATTGTGCTGGAGGTCGTTCAGCTGGACGATCCACGCAAGCCGGACGGCGTCAGCTACCGTGTGATTGGTCGCAATGTCCGCAGCGGCAAGACGTTGGTAACGTTGTCGACGGGCGCCCGTCCGCCAGCGCAGCGCATGGGCTATGTCGCTGGACCCAGTGGCGGCTTCGTCCGCGCAACCGCGCCCGAGCCTGGCCCGTCGGATATCGGCCGACAGCTGGCAATCGAGACCATGGGCGCATTGTCGGCGCGGATGTGACGAGCGCTGTTAGCCGTTGCTTCCAAAGATCGGCGATAGCTTTGGTGTCTGCACGCTTGCTCCGTCGCACATCACTGCTATAGACGCTCGCCGACCGACGGTGTCCAGGCGGGCGTGGCGGAACTGGTAGACGCAGCAGGTTTAGGTCCTGCCATCGCAAGATGTGGGGGTTCGAGTCCCTTCGCCCGCACCAGCTCCATCGCCCCGCGCGGTGGCGCTGCCTACAAGAATTAGCTGACGAAAAGAGCCAAAATGCAGACTGTTGAGACGTTGAACGAAGGCCTGAAGCGCGCCTATTCGCTCAAGATCACCGCCAAGGACATCGAAAAGCGCGTTGATGCGGAGATCAAGAAGGTCGCCCCGCAGATCCGTATGCCCGGCTTCCGCCCCGGCAAGGTGCCCGCCAATCTCGTCCGCAAGATGCATGGCCCCGCCATCACGCAGGATGCGCTCAACACGTCGATCCAGGACGGTATCCAGCAGCTGATCAGCGAGAAGCAGCTGCGCCCGGCGATGCAGCCTTCGGTCTCGCTCGAAGATGGCTATGAGATCGGCAAGGACGCCGAGATCACGGTCACGCTCGAAGTGCTGCCCGAGGTGCCCACGCCTGCGATCGATAAGCTGAAGCTTGAGCGACTGGTGGTGCCAGTGGCCGATTCGGCGATCGACGAGCAGTTGAAGCGCTTTGCCGACCAGCAGAAGCGCTATGACGATGCCCCCAAGAGCCACAAGGCAAAGACCGGCGATCTGGTTGTCATGGACTTTGTCGGCAAGGTTGACGGCGTGGCGTTTGATGGCGGCACTGGCGAGGACATGTCGGTCGAAATCGGCTCAGGCCGCCTGATCCCCGGTTTCGAAGACCAGGTGATCGGCGTCAAGAAGGGCGACGAACGCACCATCAACGTTACTTTCCCAGACGATTACAATGCAGAGGCGCTCAAGGGTAAGGCCGCGACCTTCGATCTCGTGATCAAGGACGTGCGTGTTGCCAAGGAAGCGACGATCGACGACGAGCTCGCGACCTCGCTTGGCCTGGAGAGCCTGGAACAGCTGCGTGGTCTGCTCAAGGGGCAGATCGAGCAGGAGCATAACGGCCTGACCCGCACCCACATGAAGCGCAAGCTGCTCGATCAGCTCGCCGAAGGGCATGATTTTGAAGTGCCGCCGTCGATGGTCGATGCGGAGTTCAATCAGATCTGGGCGCAGCTTGAGCATGAAGCGAGCCATGAGGCCGATCCAGCCGCTGCGCTTGCCGAGATGGAAGCCGAGCGCGAAGATTACCGCAAGATCGCTGAACGCCGGGTGCGGCTTGGCCTTTTGCTGTCGGAAATCGGTCAGGCCAATGGCGTTGAGGTCACCCAGCAGGAAATGAACCGGCTGATCGCGCAGGCAGCGCAGCAGTACAGCCCCGAGGAGCGTACGCGCTTCATTGAATATGTTCGCCAGGAGCCGATGGCCGCCGCCCAGCTGCGCGCACCGCTTTATGAGGACAAGGTGGTCGACTGGCTGTTCGACAAGGCCGAGATTTCAGAGCGCGAAGTAACCCGCGAAGAGATTGAAGCGGCAATCGAGAGCGACGATGGCCATGTTCACGGCCCTGGCTGCGGCCATGATCACGATCATGACGCCAAGCCAGCGGCCAAGGCCAAGAAGGCAGCGCCCAAGAAGGAAAAGGCGGCGCCTGCAGCAGCTGAGCCGGCTGCCGAAGCGGCGCCAAAACCCGCCGCGAAGAAGGCACCTGCCAAAAAGGCGGCCGAACCCGCTGCAGAGGCCGTTGAACCAAAGCCGGCAAAGAAGCCCGCCGCCAAGAAGGCCCCGGCCAAGAAGGCCGAAGACTGATCACTATTTGTTCGTCTTTTCCGCCTATGCCTGATCCAACAATCGGCATAGGTGGCGATGAACGACCTTTCGGGTGGAGCAGCATTGCGCAGGGCAGGAGGGGCGGTTCAATTGGCGATGATTGATGTTCCCGCCATTGCCGTGCTTCTGCCATGTTACAATGAGGAAGCGGCGATTGCGCAGACGATAGCGGGCTTCCAGGCCGCGCTGCCCGATGCGATCGTTTACGTGTACGATAACAACAGCACCGACCGAACCGTTGCGGTCGCGCGTAATGCCGGTGCCGTCGTGCGGACCGAGCGGATGCAGGGCAAGGGCAACGTTGTCCGCCGGATGTTTGCCGATATCGATGCCGACATCTTTGTGATGGCTGATGGTGATGCGACGTATGACGCTGCCTCTGCGCCGTCGCTGGTCGCGCGGTTGATCGATGAGCAGCTCGATATGGTGGTCGGCTCGCGCGTTACGCAAACGCAGGATGCCTATCGGGCCGGGCACCAGCTGGGCAATGCCGTGCTGACCGGCATGCTGGCGCAATTGTTCGGCCGAAGTTTCACCGACATTTTGTCGGGTTATCGCGTTTTTTCACGACGCTTTGTGAAGAGTTTTCCGGTGCTTTCGGGCGGGTTTGAAATCGAGACCGAGATCAGCGTCCATGCGCTCGAACTGAAAATGCCGGTCGCCGAGATCGCGACGCCCTATTTTGCGCGCCCCGAAGGGTCTGTGTCGAAGCTCAGTACCTATCGCGATGGGTTTCGCATCCTCAATATGATCGTCACGCTCTACCGGATCGAGCGGCCGCTGCTGTTCTTCGGCGCGATCGCCGCCCTGCTGTCGCTCGCCGTGCTCGCGCTCGGGATCCCGCTGATCGTGACCTATATGCACACGCATCTTGTGCCGCGG
>JBBQHG010000134.1:0-7487 GCA_038323755.1 Sphingomonadales bacterium | reverse complement strand
ATGCGCGAGATCCAGATGCTGTCGCTGCCCATCACGATTGTGCAGATGGCAATGTTCGGCCTTGCCTCCGCAGCCGCTTCACAACCCGGGACCACCTTGGCAACAATTGCCGAGCTGTTCCCGCTGAGCTCGCCCTTTGCCATGGCCGCCCATGCCGCCAACAAGCCGGAAATCTGGCCGCATATCGCAGCGCTTGCGTGGCAATTGCTGTGGGTCTCGATCACCATCTGGGTTGGCGCGGGTGCCTTTAGGCGCGGCGTGCTCAAGTCGGGCAGCGGGCGCAAGGGCCTGCGCGCCCTGCTGCGGCGCGGGTGATGCACCGCTATTGACATTGATGTCAGTTAGGTGTGTATTTTTGCGCAAGGGAGAGTGATCATGGCAACGCTGGCAGCTGAAACCGCAACCGATATCGCGGTCGATCCGTTCGATGTCAGCCGCGCCGAACTCTACCGGGACGATATCTGGCAGGCGCCTTTCCGCCAATTGCGGGCAACGTCGCCCGTGCATTATGTGCCCGAAAGCGACTTTGGTCCCTATTGGTCGATCTCGACCTACAAGCCGATCGTCGAGGTTGAATCGCTGCCCGACATTTATTCGTCCGAGGTGGGCGGCATCACGCTCGCCGATTTCGACGAAAACATGCCGGGCGCGGTGAAGATGCCGATGTTCATCGCGATGGACCGGCCCAAGCATACCGGGCAACGCCGGACCGTGGCCCCCGCCTTCACGCCCAGCGAAATGGTGCGGATGACCGAGAATATTCGCGGTCGCACCGCCGATCTGCTGGATGCATTGCCCTGGGGCGAACCATTTGATTGGGTCGATACCGTTTCGATCGAACTGACGACGCAGATGCTCGCAATCCTGTTTGATTTTCCCTGGGAAGATCGCCGCAAGCTGACGCTATGGTCCGACTGGGCGGGCGATATCGAACTGTTCAAGGATGAAGCGCAGCGGATGATCCGACTCCAGCATCTGCACGAATGCGCGACCTATTTTACGGGTCTTTGGAATCAGAAGGTCGGCAAGGAGAAGACGCCCGACCTGATCTCGATGATGATCCATTCGGACGCGATGGCCGAGATGGACCAGATGGAATTTCTGGGGAACCTGATCCTGCTGATCGTCGGCGGGAACGATACAACCCGCAATTCGATGAGCGCGGTCGCTTACGGGCTCAGCCTGTTCCCCGATGAGCGCAGCAAGCTGGAGGCCGATCCATCGCTGATCCAGAATGCGACGCAGGAAATCATCCGCTGGCAGACGCCGCTGGCGCATATGCGCCGCACCGCAACGCAGGATACGATGCTCGAAGGTCAGCAGATCAAGGCCGGCGACAAGCTGGCACTGTGGTATCTGTCGGCCAATCGCGATGAAAGCGTGTTCGGCGCCGATGCCGACAAGATCGTTGTCGATCGGCCCAATGCCCGGCGGCATCTGGCCTTTGGCCACGGCATCCACCGCTGTGTCGGCGCGCGGCTGGCCGAGCTGCAGATCAGCGTGCTGCTTGAGGAAATGGCCAAGCGCCGGATGCGCGTGAACGTGCTGGGCGAGCCCGAGCGCGTCTCTGCCTGCTTCGTCCATGGCTATCGCAAGCTGCCCGTGACGATCAGCAAATATTGACGGGCAGCAAATATTGTCGGGGAGCAAATATTGGCAGGACGCCCGAATTCTCGGGCTGCAGCGTAACCGACAGTGGCATTGAATCGTATCTATGACATCGCACCTCAAGGGAGCTCATAGATGACTGATCGCCGCAAATTCCTTTCAATCGCCACCATGGGCACGGCAGCCGCCGCGCTGTTCGGGTGGCGCGCCAAGCCGGCAGCGGCCGCCGAGCATTTCGCTTATCAACTGACCGATGCGCAGTGGAAGGCGAAGCTTTCCCCTGCCGCCTATCGCACGCTGCGGCATGAGGCGACCGAATATCCCGGCACCAGCCCGCTCAATCATGAAAAGCGCGTCGGCACCTTCACCTGTGCCGGCTGCGCGTTGCCGCTGTTTTCATCCAAGACCAAGTTCGACAGCGGCACCGGCTGGCCGAGCTTCTGGCAGCCCCTGCCAAATGCGGTTCGCACCCGTGTCGATGGCAGCCTGATTTTCGAACGGACCGAAGTCCATTGCCGCCGCTGCGGCGGGCATCTGGGCCATGTGTTCGACGATGGCCCGCAGCCGACCGGCAAACGCTATTGCATGAACGGTGTGGCGATGGACTTCCACCCGGGCAAGGCGGCCTGACGACGGCGTAAAGTGGCTATCCCCAAGCCCGGGGATGGCCGCCCGCGCTTACCGGAAAATCAATAGCCGACGCTGCCGACCAGGGTGAGAATGCCGCTGGCCCCACCATGCGCATTGGCGATCTGAAGGGGTGCCGATTCCCCATTGTCGTTGCGCGGTGCGCCATCCGCATAGATGAAGCCATGGGTGGGATAGGCGGTCAGCCCCAGTCCGCCCATCGGGCCGAACCAGACGCGAACCTCGCTCCAGTCACCGGCGATCGAGACATCGACGGCGCGAACATCGCGTTCGATGCCGCCACGGCTGGACCAGTTTGCATGGGTCAGCAGCACTTCACGATCGCTGACGATCTGGCTGACCATCGCGACATGGCCATAACGCATCCGTGAGGTTGCCTCGAAAGCAAGGACGGCGCCGACCTTGGGGGCATGGCCACGCTCGTAGCGACCAGCGGCCTGCGACCACCACGTCAGCGCGTTGCCCTGGATCTGGATGCCGGAGACTTCGCGCGCAAACGGCACGCACTGCAGCGTCTTTGCCGCCGCCGGTGCCACCGCCATCAGGGCGCACGAAAACACCAGCGCAAATCGCGCTGCCAAAGCCTTGATTGTCATGGACCCCCCAAAGGTGCCTGAACGGTTGT
Source organism: Sphingomonadales bacterium (assembly GCA_038323755.1). Taxonomy (GTDB): domain Bacteria; phylum Pseudomonadota; class Alphaproteobacteria; order Sphingomonadales; family Sphingomonadaceae; genus Sphingomonas. The sequence goes on along the minus strand of JBBQHG010000134.1, from coordinate 4,606 downwards.
TGAGCCTCTCAAAGCAGACCGCCGCGCGGGTGAAAACCCTTAGCCGGGGATGAATGGAACCTTTTAGGACGAAGCGTGTTTGAGGGGCGGTGACCCGTCTTGGGACAGGCATGAGGGGTGACAAAAACGCCATCTGTCCTGACGGCTGTATCGCCAAATGCCGAGTCCCGGCCTAATGGGAGCGCATGAAGGCCCGCCATATCCTTGTCGCCCTGTTCGTCCTGTCGCTCGCGTTCAACACCCGCTGGGTGTTGGGACCAATCGACTGGCTGATCGTGCCTGCACTGCTGGTGGGCTGGTTTCTCGCCGATCTCGCATCGGGCGTCATCCACATGATGCTGGATTATGTCCCTTGCCGCCCCGGCATCGGACTGGGCGAAATGTTCCGTTATCAGGGATCACGCGAGTCGCAGGACTATCTGGCGCTACGGCGTGAAACGCTGGCCAAGATCGGCCCGTTCGAACGGCTGGTGTTCGATTTCAAAAACCATCACCCGCGCCCTGATGCGCTGGGGCGTCGATCTTTCCTGACATTGGTGGGATCGACGATCTACGCGGTCGGTCTGCCGCTGTCGCTGCTGCTCACCATCGCCTCGCTGGTCTGGCCGCTGCCCGCGTGGTTCATGGCCGGTTCGACAGCGCTGCTGATCGGCGGCGTGCTCGCGCAATATTTCCACGGCACGCTGCACCGGGACGACATTCCGCCGGTGGTGCGCTTGATGCGACGGCTAGGCCTGCTGATGACGCCCGCCGCGCACCAGATCCATCATGACAGCCTGCAGCGCGACTTCGCCACCAATTGCGGCTGGTCCAACCCCTTCATCAACCCGGTCTTCCGTGCGCTCCACCGCCGAGGCTTGCTGACCGATGCCGGGTTGGAGCCGGTGTAAACCGCTAAATCGCGCCCATCCGCTCAAGCCGCGCAAGATGCTCGGCGCGGCCGAAGGGAAAGCGCGAATAGACGAATGCTGCAAGCCCGTAAAAGAGCAGCAGCAGTACGATGAAGATCAGCGTCAGCCGATCCACCGTGGCGAGCGGCACTTGGCCGGGCTTGGCTGCCGCCGGGAATTGCGCCACCGCCAGAATGACGCCCGCCATGAAGATGCCGAGCCCACCGACCATCTTCTGAACGAAGAAGCTGCCGGCAAAAAAGACGCCCTCGGATCGCCTGCCGGTGCGGAGTTCCGATTCTTCGACAACGTCGGACAGCATTGATGCCCCAAGGATGAAAGCACCGACACCGCAAACCGTGTTTGCACCAAAGATCACCAGCAGCAATGGCAGCGCCAGCGGTGATTCAGGCGCGGGAAACAGACCCATCAGCCGAAGGACATAGGGGCTGACGACGAGCAACGCATTGCCGACCGAAAGCAGCATGCCGATGCGTCCCTTGTCGCCGCCCCTGGTCAGCGCAGGCGCAATGAAAAATGCGACGATCACGCCGATCAGCAGCGACAGCGACAGCCATTGATAATCGGCCCCCTGCATCATCCAGACATATTGGTACATGTAGTTGGACAGCGCGAATGAGATCCCTTGCGCAGTATAGGCACACAGCCCCGCGATCATCAGCACCATGAAGCCCTTGTTGGCGATCGTCTGGCGAAAGGCAGTGAGGTGCTCGGCCAGCGTTTCCCTGCTGTCGGCAAGCTTGGGCAGGTGCTTGATTTCCGGATGCAGCCCCGCCGCTGAGACCAGGATCGACACCACCATGAGGATCGCGCCGAGCAATGCCATGCGGCCATAGCCCGGACCGTTCTGCAGACCCACGGCATGGGTCGCATCGGGCACCAGGAACACGGCATAAGCGAGCGAGAGCATCCCGAGTCCGCCGATCCAGCCGAACAGATAGCGATAGGAGAAGAGCCGTGTGCGTTCGTCATAATCGGAGCTGAGTTCGGGCCCGAGCGCCGAGGCGGGGATTTCGAAGGTCGACAGCGCGACCCGCACGAGCAAGGCGCTGCCAAAGAGGTAGAAGAGCAGCGCCGTCTGGCTCCAGCCGCTCGGCGGGTTCCACAGCAGCAGCCAGCCGATCGCAACGGGGACGGCCGATCCATACATCCACGGATGTCGCCTGCCCCATTTGCTGCGGGTATGATCCGACAGGAAACCAACTGCGGGATCGACGAAGGATTCGATCACCATCGCCATCATGATGGCGATGCCGACCGCGCCTGCCGACAGGCCGATCACCTGATTATAATAGAGCAGCAGAAAGGTCGCGAACCCGTTATCCTTGATGCCATAAGCCACCGAGCCGAAGCCGAACGCCCATTTGCTGCGCGCAGGCAGCTTGCGCGCGGCGGGCACCGCGACGGTGGTGCTCACTGAAACGCCTCGAGCATTGCAAAGAGCGAGGGCACCTTCGGGTCCCAGCTGTGGCGCGGGCCAATCGTCATGCCTCCATCGACAACGATATGCGTGCCGGTCACAAAACGGGCATCGTCGCTGGCGAGGTAAGCGACGGCTGCGGCAATATCCTCTGGTCGACCGGCATATTGCAGCGGTTGCGCCGCATGGGCGATCGATCCGATCGCGGCATTCGCCTGGGCGCGCTTGTCGCCATCGATACCAAGCGCGCTGGTGAAGATGTTGGTGGTGATGAAGCCCGGGCAGATCGCGTTGACGCGGATGTTGTGCTGGGCAAGGTCAGCGGCGGCCATCTTGCTCAAATGCAGCACACCCGCCTTGGCGACCGAATAGGCGGTGGGGGCCGCCCCCGTCTGCAGCGCCGCGATTGAGGCTGTGTTGACGATCGCCCCGCCGCCGCGCACGGCCATCAACGGCGCTGCGTAACGGATGCCGAGCGCAACCGAGCGCAACAGCAGGTTTTGGGTAAAGTCCCATTCATCAGGCGTGATCGCGTCGATCTTCGCGCGCGCGCCGCCCGCGCCTGCATTGTTGAACAGGACGTCGATGCCACCAGCTGCATCGGCGGCCATGATCAGCGCCTCGATATCTTCGGCTTTCGTAACATCGGTACGCTGGAAGTGGATGCGACCGTTTGAGGTCTGGGCGAGTTCCATCCCGCCTTCCTCGTCGATATCGCCGATCCAAAGCTCGGCACCCTCTTCGGCAAGACGAAGCGCGGTGGCACGACCAATGCCCGATGCTGCGCCGGTGACCACGGCGCGCTTGCCTGAAAAGCGCATGAACGACATTCCTCTCGTCTGTTTTGCAGAGTGTGATAGCCGTGCCCCATCCGCCCGTCACTCAATTTTGGAATTTCGGGTTTGCGGCCCGGCGCCTGCGCGATTACCAGACGGCAACGATAAGGGAGAGGCACGATGGCGCTCGACGCAGAAACCTTTGATGCGCTGATTGATACCGTCCGGCGTTTCGTCGCCGAGCGCTTGCGCCCGCTTGAGGCGCAGGTCGAGGCCGATGATGCCATCCCCGCCGATGTCGTGCGCGAGATGCGCGAGCTGGGCCTTTACGGCCTGTCGATCGACGAAGACTATGGCGGGCTTGGCCTGACGATGACCGAGGAGGTGCGCGTCGCGATCGAGCTTGGGCGGACGACGCCGGCGTTTCGATCGACCTTTGGCACCAATGTCGGCATTGGCAGCCAGGGGCTGGTGATGGCGGGGACGCCTGAACAAAAGGCGAAATGGCTGCCCAGGATCGCGAGCGGGGAGATCATCACCAGCTTTGCGCTGACCGAACCCGATGTCGGCAGCGATTCGGGCGCAGTAAAAACGCGCGCGGTGAAGGACGGCAATGTCTATCGCCTGTCGGGCACCAAGCGCTACATCACCAATGCCGACAAGGCCGATCTGTTCACGGTGATGGCGCGCACGGGCGAGGAAGCGGGCGCGCGCGGTGTATCTGCCTTTCTGGTGCCGCGCGATTTGCCCGGCCTGAGCATTGGCGAACCAGAAAAGAAGATGGGGCAAAAAGGCGCCAAGGTCGCCGATGTGATCTTTGACGATGTCGCGGTGCCGGCCGAGAACCGGCTGGGCGCGGAGGGCGAAGGCTTCAAGATCGCGATGCGCGTGCTGGATCGCGGGCGGCTTCATATCTCGGCGGTGTGCATTGGTGTCGCCGAGCGGCTGATCGCTGATTGCGTCGCCTATGCGACCGAGCGCAAGCAGTTCGGCAAGCCCATTGCGGAGCATCAGCTGATCCAGGCGATGATCGCCGACAGCAAGACCGAGGCCCTTGCCGCGCGCGCGCTGGTGCTGGAGACGGCCGCCGCCAAGGATGCGGGCAAGGACGTCGTCATGGAATCGGCGGCGTCCAAATATTATGCGAGCGAGATGGTGGGCCGGGTGGCGGACCGCGCGGTGCAGATTTTCGGCGGGGCGGGTTACATCGCCGATTACGGGATCGAGCGGCTCTACCGCGATGTGCGGCTGTTCCGCATTTACGAGGGCACGAGCCAGATCCAGCAGCTGATCATTGCCCGCGAGACGATCAAGCGCGGGGGGTAAAGACAATGCCCTCTCCCCTTCAGGGGAGAGGGTTGGGAGAGGGGCAGCCACAACACAACCAATGGGCCGGATCACGAGAGGCGGGGGGGGGGGGGGGGGGGGGGGGGGGGGGGGGGGGGGGGGGGGGGGGGCGGGGGGCAGAGGCACAAACGCAACAGAACAACGCCACGCAA
>JBBQHG010000133.1:0-7568 GCA_038323755.1 Sphingomonadales bacterium | reverse complement strand
GGAAGGTCACCTTGTCGGCGGCCAGCCCGGATGCCTTGGCCGCTGCCATCTTCGACGCCAGCGGATCCTGCATCCCGCCCCAGATATCAAGCGCGCCGTCCTTGTGATGCGCGGTCAGCGCAAACGGCTCCATCATCGCGTGGTGAAGAAACGGCAACTGATATCCCGCCTCGATCAGCTTCGCGCCATCGGCCTTGAAGGCGGCGTCGACATTGCCCGCGCCCGCTGTGCCATCCGGCTTGTTCGCGCTGATCAGCTTGGCCTGGTCGGCAAAGATGCTGTCGGTCGAAATCCCGCCATGCCCGCCATCGCTGAATTTGGGTGAGAGCGCGCGCAGGCCCTTCAGCGCCTGCCAATAACCCTTGGCGACCACCACCACTGCACCGTCGAGCTTGATGACCTTTTCCACGCCGGGAATCGCCATGGCAGGGGCCGCATCGACCGAGACCAGCTTGCCGCCCCGGATGGGGGCTGCTGCCACCGTCGCCACGCGCATGTCGGGCTTGATCACGTCCATGCCATATTGCGCGCTGCCATCGATCTTGCCGGGAATGTCGAAGCGCGGCACCGGCTTGCCGATGAAGCGGAAGTCTTTGGCTTGCTTCAATGTCGGCGCGCTGCTCAGCGAATAGGTCGCCGCCTCGCTCGCCAGTTCGCCATAGCGCAGCGACCGGCCCGATTTGGCATGGCTGACCTTGCTCTCCGCCGTCGTCAGCTCGGCCGCCGGCACGCCCAGCCGCTTGGCGGCGACGTCGATCAGCGCCAGCCGCGTCGCTGCACCCACCACGCGTACCGCCTTTTGCCCGGTAAAGCGCAGCGCCGACGACCCACCGGTAATCTGCAAATTCATCGACCGCGCAATCATCGACAGAACCGATGTCGGGATCGACGCGACCACGCCCGGATAACCCGTCATCTCCGCCAGAAATCCGCGCCCCAGCGCGACATTGGCAAAGGCCGGTTCGGCAGGCGCAGACGCCACCGCGACATGCGCCCAATCGGCATCGAGCTCATCCGCGAGCATCTGCGCCAGCGCTGTGTTTGACCCTTGCCCGATATCGGTATGCGGCGAATACAGCGTGATCTTGTCGTCCTCGCCAATCCGCAGCCAGGTGCCGAAATTATGCCCGTCCTTGCCGTTGGTCAGCGCTGCCGCTGCCGATCGCGCCGAGCTATCGGCATATTTGATCGCAAAGATGCCGCCGCCCACCACTGCTGCGCCGCCGATCAGAAACGTTCTGCGTACCATGCCCATCGTCTTGCTCCTCAGGCCTGGCCGGCAACGGCGTGGATCGCCGCGCGGATACGGGGATAGGTGCCGCAACGACAGATATTGGTCATCGCCGCGTCGATCTGCTCATCGCTCGGTTTGGGGCTCGCCTTCAGCAAGGCGGCGGCCGCCATCAACTGGCCCGACTGGCAATAGCCGCATTGCGGCACCTGATGCTCGATCCACGCCGCCTGCAGCGCATGCAGTGTTCCGTCCGCACCGCCCAGCCCCTCGATCGTGGTGATTGCTTTGCCCGCAATGTCGCCCACCGGCACGCTGCATGATCGCATCACGTCGCCATCGATATGGACGCTGCATGCCCCGCACGCCGCGATGCCGCAGCCGAATTTGGTGCCGGTCATGCCCAGCTCCTCGCGGATCGCCCAGAGCAAGGGGGTGTCGGGTTCGGCATTGAACGTTACCGCTTTGCCGTTGACCGTCGCTTCGATTGGCATCCTGCTCACCCCGATGATCGCGCTTTATTGGGTTGCGTATAGCAACTTAGCTCGACCCCCGCCACCGGCTTTGATCACGCCCCCGCAACGACCCGCCAGGCAAGGTTAGGCCGCCTTTGGCCACCACGGCACAAAGCCACTCGTCCGCCGCACATACTCTTCATAACCCGGCTTTTTGCGCTTCAGCCGTCCCTCGATGGTCGGCACGCCAGACCATTTCATCAGCGTCCAGGTCAGCAGCACCGGGCCGGGCAGCGCCCAAAGCCCGGTAAAGCTCTCCGCGCCGATCAGGTACAGCCCCCACCACGTACACGCATCGCCGAAATAATTGGGGTGCCGGGTATAGCGCCACAGCCCGCTCGTCAGCACCTTGCCCTGATTGGCCGGGTCCTTGCGAAAGCGCACCAGCTGCGCATCGCCGATCGTCTCGAACGCAATGCCGATAATCGCGACCACTGCGCCAGCCATGCCGATCATGCCCACCGGCGGCGCGCCGTCCAGCTGCCCCAGCTGCACTGGCAGACAGACAATGAAGAGCAGCGGCGCCTGCGTCAGATACACCATCCGCGCCGATGCCTCGCCAAAGCCCCAGCCCTTCGCGTCCTTCGCCTTGCCGAACATCGTGACATAGCGCCGGTCGGGTCCATGGCTGCGCCACCGCCACAGCAGATACCCGCCCAGCCGCACGCCCCACAGCGCGCACAACCCAAGCAGCAACGCCTTGCGCCCGGGATCGCCGTCGGTCTGCACAAAGCTCGCCGCCGCCAGCGCCACCATCCCCAGCGCCCACACGCTATCGACCGGCGTCACATCGCGCGTCTTGAGCGTAATCAGCCACAGCACGAAGAACAGCACGACGAGTAACGCCGCATTGCTCGCCAGCAGCGTCAGCGCGCTCATGCCGCTGCCCGCTCGACGATGAAGCTCACCGTCGTCGTCGTCGATCCACCGATGTTGAGCGTCTGCAGCCGCTTCGCCCCCTCGACCTGATAATCGCCCGCCTGATCGGTCACCTGCTTGTATCCGTCGAGCAGCATCCGCACGCCCGTCGCCCCGACCGGATGGCCCGCGCCGATCAGCCCACCCGATGCGTTCACAGGCAAACTGCCGCCACGATCGATCACGCCCGCCTCGATCGCCTTCCACGCCTCACCGGGCTCGGTAATGCCAAGGTGATCGATCGCCATATATTCCGTCGCGGCAAAGCAGTCATGCGTCTCGACCGCATCGATCTGCGCGATGTCGGCGACGCCCGCCCGCGCGCGCGCCTCCTCGATCGCGCGGCGCACCTGCGGGAATACGTAGCGCCCGCCCGCACTCGCCGCGACCTTGGGCGCATAAGCGATCGGCGCGGTCCGGTGCCCCCAGCCGCTGATTCGCGCCAGGCTCTCAATCGGAATACCGCGTTTGGCTGCATAGTCGGCCGCGCGCTTGGGTGATGCCAAAAACACCACGGCCGACCCGTCTGTCACCTGCCCGCAGTCCATCTTGCGGGTGCGGCCTTCCACCACCGGATTGGCCTCGTCATCCGCCGTGAAACTCTCCGGCGAAAATCGATAACCCCGCGTCTGCGCATTGTCGTTGCGCCGGGCATTGGCGAAGTTGATCTCGGAAATCCGCATCAGATGGGCATAATCAAGCCCATATCGCCGGTCATATTCCTCGGCCAGGTCGGAGAAAGCGCGCGGCCACACGAATGTGGCGTCCTGAAATTCGTGGCCTTTCCAAACCGCCGCCGCCAGATGCTCGGCCGCCGTCTGCCCCGGTACATTGCGCATCTGTTCGATGCCGACGACGCAGGCCAGGTCGTAGCGCCCCGCCTCGATCTCCGCCGTCGCCGCCAGCACGGCTACACTGCCCGATGCACACGCCGCCTCGTGCCGCGCTGCCGGCATCCCGTCAAAAGCCGGATCGACCAGCCCGAAAAAGCCCCCGAGCAGCCCCTGCCCGGCAAACAGCTCGGCGGTGAAATTGCCGACATGGCCGGTCTCGACCTCTTCGGCGTCGAGCGCCGTCGCCGCCAGCCCATGGCGCACCGTGTCGCCAAAGGCATCGGCCAGGTCCATGCCCTGCCGGCTCCACACATGGGAAAAATCGCTCTGCCAGCCGCCCAGGATATAGACCATCGCCGCGTCCCCTCGTCTTCTTTCATCTGGGTGTCGCAACTCCGCGGCGCTTTGGCAATCGCGCGCCCACCGGATATGAGGCGGATGATGAGCAATCTGCCCATCTTGTACAGCTTCCGCCGCTGTCCTTATGCCATGCGCGCCCGCGCCGCACTGGTTGCCAGCGCCACACCGGTCGAGCTGCGCGAGGTGGCGCTGCGCAACAAGCCCGCGGCCATGCTCGCTGCATCGCCCAAGGGGACAGTGCCGGTGCTCGTCCTCCCCGATGGCCCCGTGATCGAGGAAAGCCTGGCGATCATGCGCTGGGCGCTTGCTGCCAACGACCCGCTCGATTGGCTGAACGGCGATGACGCCGGGTTGATCGCCACCAATGACGGCGCCTTCAAACATCATCTCGATCGCTATAAATATGCCGATCGCTTCGGCGCCGACCGCGATGCGCACCGCGCCGCCGCCACCGCCCTGCTCGCGCCGCTCGACCAGCGATTGGCCGCGCAGGACAACCTCACCGGCCAGCATGTCGGGCTGGCCGATATCGCGCTCATGCCTTTCATCCGCCAATTCGCCGAAACCGACCGCGCCTATTTCGATGCCTTGCCGATGCGCGCGCTGCAGGCCTGGCTCGCACGCCATCTCGCCGCACCGCTGTTCGATCGCATCATGGTCCGCGCCCCGGCCTGGCAACCCGGCGACCTGCCCGTCCATTTCGGCGGCGATCAGCGCCAGGCAATGCCGTCGCGGCGCCCGAACGAAAAAGGCTCGCCGGGTCCAAGACCGGGCGAGCCCTTTAATGGTGGGCGTGGCAAGGATTGAACTTGCGACCCCTGCGATGTCAACACAGTGCTCTACCACTGAGCTACACGCCCACGGAAGCGCGGCCTTAGCGGGGGTGGGGCGCGGGTGCAAGCGCCCTTTGCATGCGCGTCACTGGCCGCGCGTCATATGTTCCAGCTCGAACATGCGGTCGACCTCGAGCACCAGGTCGCGCAGATGGAAGGGTTTGGACAAGACACGTGCGTGCGGCATCGATTTGCCTGCCTTCAGCGTCACCGCGGCAAAGCCGGTGATAAACATCACGCGCAGATCGGGGCACATCTCGCCCGCCTTTTGCGCCAGCTCGATACCATCCATTTCGGGCATGACGATATCGGTCAGCAACAGGTCGAACGGCTCGGTTTCGAGCAGCGGAATCGCTGCTGTGCCGCGGTCCACCGCCGTTACCGCATAGCCGGATTTCTCAAGCGCGCGCGTCAGATACTCGCGCATCACCTGGTCGTCTTCGGCCAGCAAAATCCTGATCATGCCCGGTTTTCCATCCTCTTTGCCGGGGCCATTCTATGCGCCAAGGCCTTAACAATTTCCAGCGATCTGCGGTCCCGAGACGGGGCATGCGGCACGCATCGATTGCAGCCACGCCTGCCACGACTTAGGCTGTCGGTCGATGGCCGATTCCGCGCATTCCTTCGATCGATACGGCCCCGGCCTGCCAGTCAGCCCGGTCGTGCTGTCGGTGCCGCATGCCGGGCGCGATTATCCAGCGGCCATGCTGGCGGCGATTCGCGTGCCCGTCGGCGCCTTGTTGTCGCTGGAAGACCGCTACATCGATGGCGTGGCAATCGCGGCGCGCGGCGCCGAAACGCTGCTGGTGCAGCGCCCGGCGCGGGCGTGGATCGATCTCAACCGCGCCGAACAGGAACGCGATCCCAAGCTCGACGACGGCGTCATTGCCCAGCGTCTGCCGGCCCTGTCGGCCAAGCTGCGCAGTGGTTTGGGCCTTGTCCCGCGGCGCGTGGCGGCGGCGGGCGATATCTGGCGCCATCGCCTGACAAATGCAGACGTCATGGCGCGAATCACCGCTGATCACCGCCCCTATCATAAAGCGCTTGGCGAAGCGCTCGCGGCGGCACGCGCGCGGTTCGGCGTGGCAGTGCTGCTCGATATCCATTCCATGCCGCCGCTCGGCCCGCCGGGGGAGGTCGCGCAGATCGTGTTCGGCGATCGCTTCGGCAAGGCGGCGGCGGCGCGCTTCGTCGCCCGGCTGGAGGGAGAGGCGGATGCCGGCGGCATCGCGCATGCGCTCAACACGCCCTATGCCGGCGGGCATATTCTGGATCGTCATGCCAGCCCCATGGCGGGCATCCATGCAGTCCAGATCGAGTTCGATCGCGCGCTTTACCTCGATGCAGCGCTGGAGTCGCCGGGTGCAGGCATGGCGGCCACCGCCACGTTGCTCCGCCGCATGATCGCGGCCGTCGCTGATGAGGCGCTGGCAGGGGCCATCGCCCACGCAGCCGAATGAGCCGCCACGGCGCGGCCGACAGGCCATAAAAAACCACCCCGTGCAACGAGTGCACGAGGTGGCCAAGGTTCAGGGAGGAGCTCACTCAAAGTGAGCCGCGCAGCCCCATGAAAGGGGGGGAACATAGAGCCACGCCTCAGGAATATAGGAAAGGGTTTCTGACGCTTCAAGCGCCGATTTTGCGTCGCGGCAAAAACCCCTGCCCGGCCATTGGCGCGGCGCGATTTATGCTGGCGTTGCCGCTGGCATCACCAGTTGTGGCACTGAACCCTGGTTGACCTGCATCTGGAAGAGCTCGCGCATCTGGCTCAACGAGAACAGATGGGCATAAAGCAGCGGCAGCATGCCCGATTTGGACATCTTGCGCAGCTGGTCGCCGCGCAGGTCCATCAGCTTTTCCTCGTTGACCATCTGGAAGCCGCGATAGACGAAGGGCTGATCGGCGCCATCGGGCTGGATGCTGACTTCACCGTCCATCAACAGGCCGGCTTCGGCCAGGTCGCGCATGAAGGCGGCGGTGCGGGCACCGGCCTGCTCGAACATTTCGTTGAACGCCAGAATGTTCTTGGTCAGCTCGCTGGGCTGGCCGTCGGTGAACAGCGGCTCGCCATCCTCGAACTTGCCGATCGTCTCGGAGGTCGGGTCAAAGCACAGCGACAATTCTTCCGCCGTCGGCGTCAGCTTGGCGAGCATATAGGGGTAGCGGCGGACATAGGCCGGGACATAGAAATTGGGGGCAGAGATCTGGCCAGCTTCGTCGACGAAAACATTGACGCCCTCGTTCAGGCCCATCAGCGCCAGCGGAATGGGGTCATCGCCGGTCGAAAACACGATCGGCATGAAACGCTGGACGAGTGCAAACTCGTCGACCGTCACTGGAATCGCATGCTGCTTGGCAAGGAAAGGCGCGGCGCTGACCGGGCGAACCTTGAAATCGGCATGCGCCTGGCTCGAGAGCGGCTCGAGGCCATTGTAAAAGAGCGGAAGTCCCTGGGGCGCGCTGGCCATGTCAATCTCCATGAATAGTCGTTCGGGCCAAACGGGCCGACTGGCGCCCGCCTCTATGGTGCCCCGCGCTCCGGCGCAAGCGCCACGAGCTTGCCGGGATTCATGATTCGTCCCGGATCGAGCGCCTTTTTGATCGCCCGCAGCGCCGCCAGCCGGGCCGGAGACGACAAGCGCTCAAGTTCGCCGAGCTTCATCTGCCCGATTCCGTGCTCGGCAGAAATCGATCCGCCCGCTGCCACCACCAGATCGTTGACATAAGGCGTGATCAGCGGCGCCTGTTCGGCATACCAGCGATCGGCCTGGGGGCCCCCGGGCGCGCGCCCCAGGTAATGGACAATTCCGGCGCCCAGATTGCCAAAGGCGCTGGCGCTGGGGCCGGCAAAACCCGCCGCTACCGCCCCTGCCGCATA
>JBBQHG010000132.1:0-7585 GCA_038323755.1 Sphingomonadales bacterium | reverse complement strand
ATCTTGGTCTTTTCAAAGACGGGGGGTTTGGGCCGAGCCATAAGGAGGGGGCATGTAGGCGTGGTGGTGGCAGAAGGGAAGCGCACGCGCCTTCTATTGGTCGTTGCGATCCGGCAATTCGCGATCAAGCCAGTAAGCCGGCAAGCCCAGCACATCGTCGATGTCTGCTTTTGTCGATGCGTCGGCATGCGGAAGCTTCACAAAATTATGCTCGGCGAACCAGCCCTCGAAACTCAAATCTTGTTCGTCGAGGCGGTGATAGGCGCCGTCGAGATACACGACTACATCACCATATTGAAAAGGCTTGACCGACCGCTCCATCCATCCCGCGATGTCCTCGAGTTCGCTTTGGCTGACCTCCTCACCGACTATGCCCGAGCGGGCAAGATCGACATAGTTTTGATCAACTTGAACGACTTGTGCATATGTAAATGCTTTGCGGCAATGCGCGCAGGACATGAGCCAGCCGCATCCGCACCACGGGCAATCCAGTTGCACCGGTGTCGCCGCGACTGACTGTTCGCAGGTGCAATGTGAAATAACCAAGTCGTTCGCCTTGGCCAGCCATTTGGCCATCTCAAATGAGTTCCGCCGCCTTTAGCGCCGCATCCACCGCGCGCTGGCTCGCCTCGCTTGGCCAGGTCATCGGCAGGCGCAGCGCCTTGGGGAAATCGGGCTGGACGCGCGAGAGGGCGTATTTGATCGGGCCGGGCGAGGCATCGCTGAACAGCGCGACATAGAGCGGGAAGAGCCGGTCCTGGAACAGGCGCGCCGCCGCGTAATCGCCCGCCGCACACGCCGCCTGGAAATCGGCGCACAAGCGCGGCGCGACATTGGCGGCGACCGAGATGCACCCCACCCCGCCCATCGCGTTGAAGGCGAGCGCGGTCTCGTCATTGCCCGATAGCTGGCAGAACCCCTCCCCGCACGCCGCGCGCTGAGCGGTGACGCGCTGGAGCACGCCGGTTGCATCCTTGACGCCGACGACGCTGGGCATTGCGGCGACGATCCGCCCCATCGTCTCGACCGCGATGTCGGTCACGGTGCGGCCGGGCACATTGTAGAGGATGATCGGCAAATCGCACGAGGCCGCAATCGCCTGAAAATGCTGGAAGATGCCTTCCTGGCTCGGGCGGTTGTAATAAGGCGGCACCATCAGCGCCGCATCGGCCCCCGCCGCCTTGGCCGCCGCAATGTTGAGCATGCCGACGCGCGTGTCGTTGGAACCGGCGCCAGCGATGATCGGCACCCGTCCGCGCGCCTGATCGACACACAGGCCAACGACATGGAAATGCTCGTCGACCGAGAGCGTCGCCGCCTCGCCCGTGGTCCCGCAGGGCACCAGCGCGCTCGATCCCTGATCGATCTGCCATTCGACCAGATCGCGAAAGGCGGTCTCATCAACCGAGCCATCGGCATGGAAGGGGGTGACGAGAGCGGGAATGGAGCCGGAAAACATTGATTTGCTCGCTTTGGCGCGTACCAAAACGCACCATTTTTTTGATTTTGAGAGGCGACAGATAGGGTCGAATCACGTAGCATGTCCACATGCTAGGCCTTTTCACCAAATCGAGCCTGCTTCTGGCAGGTGTCTCCGCCATCGCCGCCGCCATGGGTGTGCCGCAGGATCAGCTCGACGCGTATCGCGCGCAGCTGGAGCGGGTGCCTGCCTCACCGGAATCGACGTCTGCGCTCGCGTCGACCGTCGCGCAGTGGAAACAGCTGCAGCAATCGGACAGTTATTCGTTCGAGACCTATTCCACCTTCCTGCTCGCGCATCCCGGCTGGCCCGGCGAAGACAGCCGCCGCCGCGCGGCCGAGCGCGCGCTTGATACCGGCAGCTGGTCGCCCGGCGTGGCGATCAGCTATTTCCGCCGCTTTCCGCCACTGACGGGCACCGGCAAGGTCCGCTTTGCCGAAGCGCTCGCTGCCGTCGGGCTGCGTGACGAAGCCAATCAGGCCGCTCGCGCCGCCTGGACGCAGGGCACGCTGCCAGCGAGCGACGAGGCCAAGATACTGGGCGGCTTCGGCGGCGCATTGACGCCGGCGGATCACGATGCGCGGATGGATGCGCTGCTCTGGGCCGGCGCCACCAGCTCGGCCCAACGCCAGCTCGCCTTTGTCAGCGCCGACAAGCGCGATCTGTTCACCGCCCGGCTGGCGTTTCGCAGCAACGCTGCCGATGCATCGACCCGCGCGGCAAGCACGCTGGATCGATATGCGAACGACCCCGGCTATCTCGCCGACCGGGCGACCTGGCTGAAGAACAACAATGCCTGGGGCAGCGCCCGATCGCTCCTCGCCCAAAACCGCCGCCTCAGCAATCGCCCCGGCGATGTCGAGGCCTGGTACGGCGTGTTGCTGGACAATGCGCGCGGCGCCCAGAATGACGGGCAATATGCCCAGGCGTTCGATATCGCGCGCCAGGTCGATGATGCCTATCCCGCCGGTACCGATGTCAGCCTGCGCCCCTATGGCGAGCGCGACGATTATACCAGCCTGGTCTGGCTCGCCGGGCAGGCGGCGATGAAGAAGCTGGCGCGCCCGGGCGATGCAGTCGGCATGTTTGAACGCTATGCCGGTGGATCGCAGACGCCGCAGACCCGCTCCAAGGGCTATTTCTGGGCCGGGCGCGCGGCATTGGCGGCGGGCAGGCGCGACGAAGCGACCGCCTTTTTCGAACGGGCCGCTGCCTATCGCGACCAATATTACGGCCAGCTCGCCGCCGAAAAGCTCGGCCGGGCGCTCTTGCCGCCGCCCGAAGTGGTGCTGCATGACGTCGATCCCGCCGTCCGCACCGCCTTTTACAGCAGTGAGACGGTGCGCGCGGCGCGCTATCTCGGCACCATCGGCGCGCATGAAGATCAGACGGCGTTCGTCCGCCAGATCGCCATCGCCGCAAAGACCGACAGCGATCATGCGCTCGCGACCGAATTGTCGCGCACGCTGGGTCGCCCTGATCTGGGCGTGATGGTCGGCCGCAGCGCGCTGGCCAATGGCCTGCCCGATTATGCAGCGGCCGGCTTCCCCAGCGTGAAAGTGCCCGAGGGGCAGGAAAGCGCCTGGACGATGATCCACGCCATCGCGCGGCAGGAAAGCCAGTTCGATCGCGCCGCCGTCAGCCATGCCGGTGCCCGCGGGCTGATGCAGCTGATGCCCGGCACCGCGCGCGACACGGCGACCAAGCTTGGCCTGTCCTATGATGGCAGCGCGCTGACGACCGATACCGATTACAACATCCAGCTCGGATCGACCTATTTCCAGCGCATGCTCGACAATTATGGCAGCTATCCGCTCGCGGTCGCTGCTTATAATGCCGGGCCGGGCAATGTGAACAAATGGCTCAAGGCCAATGGCGATCCGCGCACCGGCGAAGTCGATGTGATCGACTGGGTCGAAGCGATCCCGCTGTTCGAGACCAAGAATTACGTGCAGCGTGTGCTGGAAAATGCCGTGGTCTATGATCTGCTCAACCCGGCCCGCGCGCGATCCCGCGGCGATGCCCGGATCAGCTGGTATCTGGGGCGCAATCCGTCTTCCTGATCGGGGTTCAATCCGCCCGTAAACGCGCCTAGCCTGAACCCGTGGACCAGCCCAATTACATCACGCCCGCCGGTTATGCCGCGCTGCGCCGCGAATATGACGCGCTGCTGGGGGAGGAGCGACCGCGCATCGTCGATGTCGTCTCCTGGGCCGCGGGCAATGGCGACCGATCCGAAAATGGCGACTATATCTATGGCCGCAAAAGGCTGCGCGAGATCGACCGACGGCTGGGCTGGCTGTCGAGGCGGATGAAGGCGGCGCGGGTGATCGACCCCGCCGCGCAAATCGATCGCGACCGCGTGTTCTTCGGCGCGACCGTCACGATCGTCGATGACGATGATGTCGAGCGGATACTCACGCTGCTCGGCGACGACGAGACCGATGCCGGCACGGGCAAAATCGGTTGGAGCGCGCCGCTTGCCCGCGCCCTGCGCGGGGCCGCGGTGGGCGATAGCCGGCGCGTTACCCTGCCCGGCGGCGAGAAGAGCTATGAGGTACGCGCGATCAGCTACGCCGCCTCACCGGGCCCTGATGAACGCCCGGATATCGCTTGAAAGCTGGGTGAGCTCGCTTTCGCGCACATACATCATGTGGCCAGCACCATAATAATGGAAGGCGATCCGGTCGGACGGGATGCCGGTGCGATTGAGCGAATATTCGGCACCGAAAAAGGGCGTCGCGAAATCATAATAGCCCTGCCCCACGAAAATCCTGAGCCCCGAATTCTCGCGCAGCGCCGTGCCGATATAGGGCGCGACGTTGACATAGACGTCGCCGTCACGGCCATTGCCCTCCAGGTTCCAGACCCACGGGCCGACACCACCGATCGTCACATATTGCCGATCCGGCGAGAATTTCAGCGTATCGCGGACATAGGCGTTGAAGGCGGCGGTGTAGCTGCCGTCGATCGCGTAAAAGCTCGGGTCGTTATCGGGCGCTTCCCCCGCGCTGTCGTAATCGCGCCCTTTATAGCGTGAATCGAGCCGGCCGATCGTCAGCCCCTGGTCGCGCAGCAGCTCCTTGTAGAAGCGATCCGACGACACCCGCAGATCGGCATGATCGAGGAAGGTCTCGCTCAGCCCGGTGAAATGCGCCAGCTGGCGGCGGATGCTCGCGCGTTCCTCGGCGGGCAGGCTGTTGCCCTTGAGCAGCGCGCTCGCATAGGGCCCGATCGCGAACTGGCGCGCCTGCTCCACCCAGGTCGCGACATCGGGCGATCCCGGCGCCTTGCCATGGAACTGCGCGGCGGCGGCCATCGACGGCACGGTGACGACATAGCCAAGCTCATTGCCCGGCGTCTGCGCTTCCAGCCCGAAATCGAGGATCGTCGAGATAAGGATGATCCCGTTGAGCGCAACGTCGTTATATTGCCCCTCCAGCTCGTGCACCACAGCGGCGGAGCGGGTTGTGCCATAGCTTTCGCCGCCCAGGAATTTGGGCGCATTCCAGCGGCCATTCTCGCTCAGCCAGGTGCGGATGAACTGGCTGATCGAGCGGGCATCCTTGGTGATGCCGTAATAATCCTTGGGATCAGTCTTGCCGAGCGCACGGCTGAAGCCGGTGCCTACGGGGTCGATAAAGACGATATCGGTCACGTCGAGCAGGCTGGCGGGGTTGTCGACGACGCGGTAGGGCGGCGCGCCGTCGTCGCGCGCGTCAGACGGGATGGCGACACGCTTTGGCCCGAACGCGCCCATGTGCAGCCAGACCGATCCCGAGCCGGGCCCGCCGTTGAACAGAAAAGTAACGGGGCGATTGGGGTCGACCGGCCCTTCCTTGACATAAGCCGTCGAGAAGATCGCCGCGAGCGGCTTGCCGTCCTTGTCCTTCAGATAGGTTTCGCCAGCCGTTGCCCGGTAGCTGATGCTCACGCCACCAAAGCTGCCGCTGCCATGGGTGACCGAGACGACCGGCGCGGGGATGGCGGCATCGGGCGCCTCCTTGGCAGCATCCGGCTTCTTGTCCGCCTGGGCGACGGCGGCACTGCTGCCTGCTACCGCCAGGATCATCGCGAGCGCCAGCCCAAACCGCTTGTGCATTCCCATATCCCTTCAAGACCATTGATGGCCGCTCATGCATGCACGGTGCCACAGTCGAGCGGCCAGCGAAAGCGCCCGGTGGGCGCAGTTGCGGCGGATTTCTCGACCAAGGCTGCACGGTTTGCGCCGGAATGCGCGGCATTGCAGCACGGACCATGCTACAGTCTGCGCCAGCCCGGTTTTTGGCTCAAAAAGAGTATGACAATGAGCGTGATGCGCAGGATATTTATCAGCGGCAAGGTCCATAATGTCGGCTACCGCGCCTGGGCGCTCCGCCGCGCGCAAGAACTGCATCTCGCTGGCTGGGTCCGCAATCTGAAGGACGGCCGCGTCGAAATTCTCGCCGTAGGGGCAGAAGAAGCGGTGAGCACGCTGACCGAAGAATGCCGCGACGGGCCAGAATTCGCCCGCGTCGATACCGTCATTGCCGAGGCCACCGAAGAACGCATGCCAAAGGGGTTCACCAAGCGGTTTACGGCCTGAACAAGCCATTGGCGGTCTTGAGCCGTTCTGGTAGATTATCGCCATGACCGAATTGGCGCCGCTCAACACCGCCCCCTTGCCGGTAAAGCTCAGGATCGAGGATTATTTGCTCCTCGATCCATCGGATGCGTTCGAAGCCTATCGCAAGGCCGAGCTGATCGGTGGAGAAATCTACTTCAGGAACGCGCGGCATCGGCCGCACGCGCGGATCAAGTGGCGGCTGTTTGTCGCCATCGCCGCGACACTCAGCGCGTTCGATACTGGGCTGGAAGCACTTGTCGAGGCATCGGTTGCCATGCCGCCGGATGGCGCGCCCGAACCAGACATTGTGGTAACGAGCGACCCCGAAGGCGGAGGCCTGATCCCCCTGGCATCGGTGCGGCTGATCGTCGAGGTGCCTGACACGACGCTGGCTTACGATACCGACACCAAATGCGCGCTCTATGCCCGCGATGGCGTGCCCGAATATTGGGTCGCAGATGTCGAGGCGAACGTGATCCACCAGCTATGGGCGCCCGAGGGCGAGGCCTATACGCAGCACCGCGCAGTGGCGTTCGGGGAGCGGATTGAGGCGGTGACGGTGGCGATCGGTTTTCTTACGAATACGCTCTGAAAATCTAAACTAAAAATCTGAATGAATTAAGGCCTGCGCGAATCGACAATTCTGAGTAGGTGGGAGGCCAAGAGTACGATTTCCTGTGCTTCCTTTGCGTCGCTAATGCCGACAGTTCGATGCGAATGCGGGTTTTTGTAAGAACCCATCGCGCCGGCAAATAGAGACGCGAGCGCTTCACGTTCGGCGAATGGGAAACTCAAATCGGTAAGGGGGCCATGTTCTGGGTGGAATGCGCGTCGCATTAAATCCACTCCGATGGCACGCTCTTCAAAATTGGCTGCCCCGCGAACTGATTCCTCGACGGCTCTAAATGCGATAAAGACGGCGACATCAAGCTTCCCCATCGCGAGCTGAATCCACACTTCATCGGCTATCGCTCGATGCAACATCTCCTTCGAAAAGGCTGCCGCAGCAACAAACTGATCGAACTTTGTATCGTCCCGGACTACCCTCATTCCGAGACGCGTAAGCCTTGAAGATGATTGGTTCGGCGATTGCGCAGGCATGATTAGACCTGCATGCTCCAGCCATTGCCAGGCTTCTCCAACTGCCAGTAATATTTCTGTCCGATTGATGCTCGGATAAACGCGGCTAATTCCAAATGAACTAAAATTGGCGTCGAATAGGCTTTGGCTACCAGCAACGGCATCCTTACTAAAGATTCCACCTTGCAGAGCTTTTTCTGCGAGAACCAATAGTTGCTTGCCTACCTGCTCAGGCGGCAGAGCAAGTAGCAAATCGGCATCTGCAATAAGATCTGCCAGCCCCATTGCTACCGCGTCAACTTCTTATACGCCAACCGCGTCGGCCGATCGGCCGCGTCGCCCAGGCGGCGGCGCTTGTCTTCCTCATAGCTTTCGAAATTGCCCTCGAACCATTCGACATGGCTGTTGCCCTCGAACGC
>JBBQHG010000131.1:0-7607 GCA_038323755.1 Sphingomonadales bacterium | reverse complement strand
CGCTGGCTGACCTTCCCCAACATCCTGCTGGTCGCCCCGGTGCCCGTCATGGTCGCAGCGCTTGGCCTGATGTTCTGGCGCGCGCTGGGTCGGCGGGCGCAGATCGTGCCGTTCGTGACGGTGCTCGGGTTGTTCGCGCTGTGCTTTGTCGGGCTGGGGATCAGCATGTATCCCTTCATCATCCCGCCAAGCGTATCGATCTGGGATGCGGCGGCGCCCGAAAACAGCCAGATCTTCATGCTCGTCGGTGCCGGGATCATGGTGCCGATCATCCTAGGCTACACCGGCTGGGCCTATTGGGTGTTCCGCGGCAAAGTGGGCGAGGGCTATCATTGATGACCAAAGACGCTGGCCCGCTATGGAAGCGCCTCGGCTGGATGGCAGCGATCTGGGCCGCCAGCGTGGCCGCCCTTGCCGTGGTGGCGACGATCCTGCGTTACTGGCTGCACGGCTGACATCTCAGGTTGATATTTGCCATCGGGTATCGCGCTCCATGCCCAGCGCGGTGAGTTTGCCGCTGGCATAAGCGCCCGTGTCGATGCCGATGCGGTTGGACCGCCACTCGACATCCCTGGTAATGGAATGGCCATGGACGATGACGCGCCCGAACGGCTCGCCATGATCGAGAAATTCATGGCGAATCCAGCGCAGGTCGCTCGTCCGTTGTTCGGCCAGCGGCACACCCGGCCGGACACCGGCATGGACAAAGGCATAGTCGCCAATCTCGATCACATCCTCGAACGATGACAAAAAGTCGAAATGGCGCCGTGGAACCGCGCGCTGCAGCGCCAGTGTCAGCGCCTCGTCATCAAGGCTGTGATAATCCGCTTCGCTGACACCGTAGCTGAACATCGTTTCGCGGCCGCCATGCCGCGCAAAGGCCCGCAAGGTTGCCACATCGCCGCGCAGCACCTTGAGCAGCATCTCTTCATGGTTGCCCATCAGGAACCGCGTATTGGGGGCAAGATGCTGGAGTTGCATCGCCCGTTCGACGACATGGGCCGAATCCGGTCCGCGATCGATGAGATCACCGAGAAAGATGACCTGCGATTCAGCAACGGCGCGGCCCTGGTGATCAGCTTCGATTGCGTCAATCAGCTGGTCGAGCAGATCCAGCCGGCCATGCACGTCACCAATGGCGTAAACACGCAGGCCATCCGGAACGGCCGCCGTGATTGGCGGCGTGCGGCCCAGTTGTCGAAGTCTTTTTAACATCGTCCGTTCGATATATTGTGCGCATCACTCGGCGCGCGAAAATCAACCCGCCAATCGAAGATCGACGACATGCGGGGCAGGGGCTGGCTGATCCGGCCAGATCCCGCGCGTGTCATAGACATGCTTGGTAGCCCGTTCATCAAGCGGAATCGACCTGAACACTTCATGATCGACCAGTATGATCATGACCGGACAGGATTCGATCGCGGTATCGACATCGATCAAGCGCGCGCCGGTACCATCAAATTCAGGCGGTAGCGCAGTCGCATAGGGCTCAACAATCTGGATCCGCTCGCCAAAACGCTCGGCCAGGGCAACGGCAACCTTCAGTGCCGGGCTCTCGCGGAAATCGTCGATGTTCGCCTTGAAGGCCAACCCCATACAGGCGATCGATACGCCGGGCATCCGCTCAATCATTTCGGCAGCCCGCGCAATCGTGTGCGTCACCTTACCGTCGTTCACCTCGCGCGCGGTGCGAATCAGTGGTGTCTGTTCGGGCGCTGCGCTGACGAGAAACCAGGGATCGACCGCAATACAATGCCCACCAACGCCTGGTCCCGGCGACAAGATATTGACGCGTGGATGGCGGTTGGCGAGGCGGATCA
Source organism: Sphingomonadales bacterium (assembly GCA_038323755.1). Lineage (GTDB taxonomy): Bacteria > Pseudomonadota > Alphaproteobacteria > Sphingomonadales > Sphingomonadaceae > Sphingomonas. The sequence goes on along the minus strand of JBBQHG010000131.1, from coordinate 5,787 downwards.
CCTCCCACACGTCGACGCCCATCGTATCGGCGACGAGGCTCAGTTCATTAGCAAAGGCGATGTTGACGTCGCGAAAGGCGTTTTCGGTCAGCTTGGTCATTTCGGCCGCGCGGCTTGTGGTCGTGACGCAGGCCCCGCGGACGAAGCGGCGATAAAATGCCAGCGCCTTTCTGGCGCAACGCGGCGTGATCCCGCCGATCACCCGATCATTATCAATCAATTCTACCAGAATGCGCCCGGGCAGCACGCGTTCCGGGCAATAGGCAATTGAAATATCGGCGCTCTCACCTGTCTTTCCAGGGACTTTCAGGTCTGGCCGCAGCTGCGCCAGCAAATCGCGTACTTTCTCCGTGGTGCCGACGGGGGAGGTCGATTCAAGGATCACCACGTCGCCCGCCTTCAGCACCGTTGCGACGGTAGTCGCCGCCTGCAGGACATAGCCGATATTGGGGGCGTGGTTTTCGCCAAATGGCGTTGGCACCGCGATCACGAATACATCGGCGGCCTCGATCATCGTCGATGCCCGCAAATTGCCACGCGCCACCACGCCTGAAACGAGCCCGTCGAGATCCACCTCCTCGATATGCACCTTGCCCGAGTTGACCGTGTCGACCACGCTTTGGGTGACGTCGACGCCCAGTACCTCAACGCCAGTGCGTGCGATGATGGCCGCAGTTGGAAGCCCGATATAGCCTAGCCCGAGGACGGCGACCTTAAGACCCGATTCCGAAACCATCCGCGACGACCTTTGCAATCCGAGCCGATGCGTGGCCGTCGCCGAACGGATTGTGCGCGCGCGCCATCGCCTGATGGGCTGCATTGTCGTCAAGGAGGGTGAAGATTTCGGAAACGATCCGATCTTCGCCGGTGCCGATGAGTTTTGCGGTGCCCGCCTCCACGCCTTCGGGGCGTTCGGTTGTCTCGCGCATCACCAGCACAGGCTTGCCAAGGGCAGGGGCCTCTTCCTGCACGCCACCCGAATCGGTCAGTACGATATGGCTCATGCCCAGCGCGCGGATGAAATGCGGATAATCAAGCGGATCGATCCGCGCGATATTGGCGCGGTCACCAAGCACTGTGTCCATCACCGAGACGACATTGGGGTTTGGGTGAACCGGGAAGATCACCGCGACATCGTCTCGCTCGGCGATACGCCGGATGGCGTGGGCGATATTCTCCATGCCGCCGCCAAAATTCTCGCGTCGGTGGGTGGTGACCAGGATGATGCGCTTTCCCCGGAAGCGCTCGACCAACGGATCAAGCCCCTGCGCCAGCGCGGGATTGGCGGTGAGCTTGGCGGCGGTCGCGTGCAGGGCATCGATCACCGTGTTGCCCGTCACATGGATCAGCGCCGGCGCGATATTCTCGCGCAGCAGGGCGTCAGCGGCGGTCTGGGTGGGGGCGAAATGCTGATCGGCAATGGGTGCGACGATGCGGCGGTTCACCTCTTCGGGAAAGGGATGATAGATATCGCCCGATCGCAAGCCCGCCTCGACATGCGAGACCGGTATCCTGCGATAATAGCTGGCAAGCGCGCCGACCATCGCCGTTGCGGTGTCGCCCTGAACGATGACCCGGTCGGGCCGTTCGGCATCCATCACACTGCCAAGGCCGGTCAACAGTCGGGCCGTCAACCGGTCCAGCGTCTGGCCGGGCTCCATCAAGTCCAGATCGATATCCGGCGCAATACCGGCGATTGCAAGCACCTGGTCCAGCAGCCCGCGGTGCTGCGCTGTGACGCAGGTTCGCACGGTTAGCCCCGGCACTGCGACAAGGGCCTGCACAACAGGAAACAGCTTTATCGCCTCCGGTCGGGTGCCGAAGACGACCAGGACTCGAAATGGCGGCTGGGCGATCATGGGGCCGGTCTAGCCTCGACCTGTTTAAAACGGCGCTAACGATAGCCGCACGAGCGCCGCCAAGGCTAATTGCAACTCGGTAAGCGCCGCGTTAGGGCGCCCGGACACAAGGGAGATGGGACATGAGCTTCAAGCCGCTTCGCAAGGCCGTCTTTCCCGTCGGCGGTCTGGGCACGCGTTTCCTGCCGGCCACCAAGGCGCTCCCTAAAGAGATGTTGCCGATCGTCGACCGCCCCTTGATCCAATATGCGGTCGATGAGGCGCTGGAAGCCGGAATCGAGCAGATGATCTTCGTGACCGGGCGCGGCAAGAGCGCGATCGAGGACCATTTCGACATCGCCTATGAGCTTGAGGCGACGATGGCTGCGCGCGGCAAGTCGATGGAATTGCTGGTTCAGACCCGCCTGACGCCCGGCGCCGTCGCCTATGTTCGCCAGCAGGAGCCGATGGGTCTTGGCCATGCCGTGTGGTGCGCGCGCGATATCGTGGGGGACGAGCCGTTCGCGGTGTTGCTCGCCGATGATTTCATGGTCGGGCAACCCGGCTGCCTCAAGCAGATGGTAGACGCCTATAATCTGGTGGGCGGCAACATGATCTGCGCGCAGGAAGTCGCATACGACCAGACCGATAAATATGGTGTCATCACACCGGGCACCCGCGATGGCGCGCTGACGGAAGTGCTGGGACTGGTCGAAAAACCCAGCGCAGGGACTGCCCCGTCCAATCTCGCCGTCATCGGCCGGTATATCCTGCAGCCAGAGGTAATGCGCGTTCTTGAAACCCAGGAAAAGGGCGCCGGTGGAGAGATTCAGCTGACCGACGCGATGGCGCGGATGATCGGCGATCAGCCCTTTCACGGGCTGACCTTCAATGGGACGCGTTTCGATTGCGGCGACAAGGCTGGCTATATCCAGGCCAATTTCGCGGTGTCGCTGACCCGCGACGATATCGGCCCGGCGGTGCGCGATTTTGCGGCGGCGCTGCTTGGTCGCGGCTAGGCCAAAAGCAAGATTCGCTTAATCTTTGGCCGGTAATTTCCGCCGCTGGGCAACAGCGGGGGCCGGCAGCATGAGCATCGCGTACAAGTCGCTCGAAAAGAGCGGAAAAGCCGAATGAAGCGCGAGCCCATTCGTATCAAATATACGCCCCCGGTCCGGACGATATTGGTCACGGGCGGCGCCGGCTTTGTCGGGTCCGCGGTCTGCCGGCTGCTGGCAAGTGACGGGTCGATGCGGGTGATCGCCTTCGACTCGCTAGTCGACTCCGTTGATCCCGCCGCGCTGGCCGGGCCCATCGATCAGCCCAATTTCCGCTTTGTTCAGGGCGATGTGCTCGATCGGGCGCTGCTGGCCGAGGTGATGGCGCATGAGCAGGTCGACGCTGTGATGCACCTCGCCACCGAAACCCGGTGCGAGCGGGACAGCTATGCGGTGCCGGCGTTTATCGACACCAATATGGGCGGTACTTTCCAGTTGCTTGAGGCATCGCTCGCGCATTGGCGCACGCTGTTGCCGGATGCGCGGGCGCGGTTCCGCTTCCACCATGTCTCGACCAACGCCGTGTTCGGCGACCGGCTGACCGAGGCGCAGCGGATTGACGAGACCGCATCCTACAGCCCGTCTTCGCCGATTGCCGCTGCGCGCGCGGCGGCCGATCACCTCGTGCGGGCATGGCATCAGGGCTTCGGATTGCCGGTGGTCTTATCCCATGGCGGCAGCAGCTATGGCGAGTTTCAGAAACCCGGCAAGCTGATCCCCCATGCCATATTGGCGGCGATCAAGGGCGAGTCGGTGCCGGTTTATGGGGCAGGCTCAGAGGTGCATGATTGGTTGCATGTCGATGATTATGCGCGGGCATTGCGCGCGGTGATGTTCAACGGGCTGGCGGGCGAGCACTATCTGGTGGGGGGGCGACAGGAGTATAGCAACCTGGCGGTCGTGGCGATGATCTGCGACCTGCTGGACCGTTTCGATCCGCGCGCCGATGGCAGAAAACGGCGGTCTTTGATCAGCTTTCTGCCGGATCGGCGGGCGACGGACCGGCGGCATGCGATCAACCCTGCAAAGATCGAGCGGGCATTGGGGTGGCGGCCGGAAATTGGTTTCGTAGAAGGTCTGGTTGACACCATAGACTGGTATCGCGTGCAGGCGAGTGCGGCGGCGACGGCGGAACAAAGTGATATAAAATCAGTTGCTTAGAAGCTGATGAGCCGATCGCTACCGAGCCCCGCGAGCAGGCCGACCATGCCGCCTGCGCGCGCACCCTCGACCAGTGCCTCGATCGGGATATTGGTGAGCGCGAGGCCCGTCTGGCAGGCGGTGAGGGTGATGCCCGCCCCCTGCGCCATGGCCAGCAACTGCAGCCGATCGGGCAGGCCCGCACCCGCCAGATCGCCGCTGTCATCATCGTCATGCGCCGCGTTGTGAAGCAGCAACACACTGTATTCATGGAAATAAACCTCGACCCGCCCCCCAAGCGCGGCCTGCGCCAGCGCAAGCGTGAGCGCAGCGCGAAACCGGTCCGGATCGACCGAGGAGATGATGATAGCCAGCCCCGCCATGATCAGCCCCCGCACGCCGGACAGCCCGGATCCCTGGGCAAAGACAGCGTGCGGAAACGGTAATCAAGCGCGTCGATAATCACCAGTTTTCCCGCTGTTTCGGCCCCAAATGGCACCAATTGACGCATGACTTCCATCGCAGCGAGGCTGCCGAGCACCCCCGTCATCGCCCCCAACACGCCCTGATCGGCGCAGCTGGCATCGGCGCGATCAGGATCATGCCCGACGAAACAGCGGTAACAGGGCTTGTCCGCCTCCCACCCGCGGAACACGCCGAGCTGCCCTTCGAACTGGCCGACCGCCGCCGACACGAGCGGGATACGCAGCGCCAGCGCAGCATCGGCCACGACCAGCCGGGTTGCGAAATTGTCGCAGCCATCGAGCACGACATCGGCACCCGCGAGCAGCGCCGCCGCATTGCCCGCATCGAGCCGCGCGACGACGGGCGTCACGACGCAATCAGGGGTGAGCCGCGCCACCGCACGCGCCGTCGCTGCTGCCTTGTCACGGCCGATATCGTCGCTGCCGAACAGCGTCTGGCGCTGCAGATTGCTCAAGTCGACGCGGTCATCATCAATGATCGTCAGCCGCCCGATGCCTGCCGCCGCCAGATACTGGACCGCCGGCGAGCCGATGCCCCCCGCCCCCACCACCACGACCTGCGCCGCGAGCAACCGCGCCTGCCCGCGCCCGCCAATCTCCTTGAGGACGATATGGCGCGCATAGCGATCAAGCTGGGCGTCGGTGAGGGCGGGCGGGGGAGCGGTGGTCACGATAGGGAGCGTTTAGCCGGGTTTTGGGTGGGGCTCAGCTATTTTCTTTGGGAGGCGACCAACCGGTTGGCGGCTTCAGCATTCCGGTGACGCCCGGACAGCATTGCATCTGCGACAGTCAATCGGCACAGGGCGTGCATGTCGCGCCGACTCAGTCAACCCAGACGTCAAGCTGCGCTCGCGCTGATCGCCTGCGCAGTGCTACTGCGCGCGCTGATTCCGGCGGGCTGGATGCCGATGGCCGACACCAATGGCATGATGCGCATCGCCATGTGCAGCGGCATGGGCCCGCAATCCGTGTGGATGGATCGCACCGGCAAGATCCATAAGGATGCGCCGGACAGCGGCCATCATGACGCGCAGCCCTGCGGCTTTGCCGTGCTTGGTCATGGGCTTGATGATCTGCCGGGCTTTATCCTGCTGCTGCCCCGGTTAGGCACCGATCCGGTCATGATGATCGCCCGCCAAACCGTATCGGTCGGGCGTGGCCTTGCCGCACCGCCGCCGCCCTCGACCGGACCGCCCCGCCTGATCTGATCCGCCGCCGCGCTGTTGCGTTGCCGTTCGTTGTTCAGACTCGGGATTTTTCCACCAT
>JBBQHG010000130.1:0-7623 GCA_038323755.1 Sphingomonadales bacterium | reverse complement strand
CTGGCCCGCCCAGACTTGGAAACCGGCACCAACGGGCTGCAAGACCCCGGTATGCGGACGATCGGCATGGCCGCGTTCGACTGGCGTGGTCACATGATCAAGACGATGGTGATGCCCTATCGTTTCTATCTGTTGCAGCGGCTGCAATCGGCGATTGCCGCCGCCGGCCAGCCGATGCTGTCGCTGATGGCCGATACCGGCCTGGCAGGGCTCACGACCCTGCAAACGCTGCGACCGGTCGAGCGCGCAGGCAATCTTGAAATATGGGGCCCGCCGCGCTGAGGTTGAGGCCTTACGCCGTCACCGGCACGGACCTAGGGGCCAGGGCAGCAAAAGATCGCGCCCCGAACCTTGGTCTCCCGCGCTCGTCGGATCAGGATCCGGTCAAAAGGGACGGGAAACGGGCCTGGCGTCAGGCCGTCGGCGGGGTTGCCGGCAGGATCACCATCACCCGCATGCCGCCCAGTGGCGAGCTGCCAGCGTCGATCCGGCCGTGATGCGCCTCGACGATTGCCTGCGCAGTCGCCAGCCCGAGGCCTGAACTCGTCACCGATTCACCGGGCATTGCTGTCGCCCGGTAAAAGGGCTCGAACAGCCGCTGCGCCAGTTCGGTGTCGATGCCCGGAGCGCTGTCATCGATGATCAGCCGCCAGGCATTGCGCGTCTGCTCAAGGCCCAGCTCGATTCGGCCGCCCGGGGGCGTGTAGCGCAGGCTGTTTTCAATCAGCGCAGTGAAAAGCTGTTCGATCCGTGCGCCGTCCCATTTCACCAGCACCGTCGTGGACGGCATCTTGCCGGCCTCGAGCGTGACCTGAGCAATCTGCGCGCGCCGCTTGTTGCCCCACACGGCGTTATGGATCAGCGCGCAAGGGTCGACCTGCGCAAAGGTAACCGGCAGGCGGCCAAGATCGGCCAGCGCCACCGCCTGCAGATCCTCGGTAATTTCCATCAGCCGCTGAACATTGTCGTCGACCAGCTCAAAAGTGTCGGCTGGGATCGTGCCATCCACCTCGCGCGCCGCCCGTACCTGGTCCCCAAGCGTGGCGACTGGCTTGCGCAGTTCCTCGGCAATCGCGACCAGCCAGGTCCGCCGCGCATTCTCCAGTCGGTCGAACGAGCGGGCGATCCGGTGCAGGTTGCGCATCGTCACCATTGTCTCGACAGGGCCGGATTCGGGGAATTCGGTGGTGTAATCGCCCTGCGCCAGCGCGTTGCTTGCCTCGTAAAGCGCGTGCTGCGGCTTGGCCCAGCGGCGGGCGATGATGGCGGCAAACATCAGCATCAGGATCAGCATGATGCCAAGCACCGCTGCAACGACGAGCACCTGGTCGCGCAACAGCACGGCCTGTGCATCGCTGCTGCTCATCACCTTGCTCAGGTCCAGATAGCGATGAAAAACGAAATTGAGCCCAAAGATCAGCGCGGCCAGTGGAATCGCCGTTACCAGCAAGGCCTGCGCCGCAAGCAGCGTGAACAGGCCGCCAAAAAGCCGCACGATACAATCTCCCCAACCCCCGGCGCGTCAGCACGCCGATGAAGGCCGTTAAACTGCTCTATACCGCGAAACAATCAAGTTTATGACCGCGTCGCCGGTCCCTATGCGGGACGTAGGCTGGCAATGGCAGCCAGCACGGGCCCCGCCCATTCAGGCCGGCAAATCAGCAGGTCGGGCAGCAGCGGATCGGTGCAGTTGTACACAAGCGGGCTGCCGTCGATGCGTGATGCGTGAAAGCCTGCCGCAAGGGCGACCGCAGCGGGTGCGCAATTGTCCCATTCATATTGGCCGCCGTCGTGCAGATAGATATCCGCATTGCCCGCCACGACCGCCATCGCCTTTGCACCCGCCGATCCCATCGGGATGAGATCGGCACCGATGATCGCGGCGACCTTGATGGCAATATCGGGCGCGCGGCTGCGGCTGACGACCATCCGGGGGCGACCGGCCGTGGCTGGCGGCAGCGCGTTGGCGTCGTCGCTTGCAAAAACCCGTGTGCTCGCCGGTATCGCCACGGCACCGATTTGCGGCACCCCGTCAATCGCCAGGCCGATATGGACCGCCCAATCGTCAAACCCTTGCGCATATTCGCGCGTGCCATCGAGCGGGTCGACGATCCAGACGCGATTCGCCGCGCACCGCTTGCGGTCGTCATGCGATTCTTCTGAAAGGATGAAGTCGTCGGGTCGCGCCGCGCGCAACCGGTCTAGGATCAGCGTATTTGCCTCGCGGTCCCCCTGATCACCCAGGTCGCGTTGCGAGCAGGTGGCGTTGGTCTGGATGGCCCGGAGCAGCGCGCCAGCCTCCACCGCGACGGCGCGGGCAAGCGCGCAATCGCTGATCATGGTCGGGTCTGGCGCATCGATCATGCCCATCGCCTACAACATCGGTGACCAGATGCCGATGACCTGTTCGACAATCGCGTCGGCCGCCTGTTCGGGCGTCATCTGCGTCGTGTCGATCCGGATGTCGGGGGTGATCGGCGGCTCATAGGGGCTCGAAATGCCCGTGAAGTTCGGGATCTCGCCCGCACGCGCGCGCTTGTACAGCCCCTTCACGTCGCGCGCTTCGGCAACCTCGATCGGCGTGTCGACAAAAATTTCGATGAACTGATCGTCGGGCATCATCGCCCGCACCATCGCCCGCTCTTCGCGGAAGGGCGAGATGAAGGCGGTCAGCACGATCAGCCCGGCATCGGTCATCAGCTTGGCAACTTCGCCGACCCGGCGGATATTCTCCACCCGGTCGGCATCGCCAAAGCCCAGATCCCTGTTGAGCCCGTGCCGCACATTATCGCCGTCGAGCAGGAACGTATGCTTGCCCAGCGCATGCAGCTTGCGCTCGACCAGGTTGGCGATCGTCGATTTGCCCGATCCCGACAGCCCGGTGAACCACAGCACGCGCGGCTGCTGGTCCTTCTGCGCGGCATGCGCCTCCCGGCTCACTTCCAGCGCCTGCCAATGCACATTCTGCGCGCGGCGCAGCGCGTGGCGGATCATGCCCGCTGCCACCGTGGCGTTGGTGGCCCGGTCGATCAGGATGAAACCGCCCAGATCAGCGCTTTCGCCATAAGGCGCAAACACGATCGGGCGATCGGTCTGGAGATCGACAATGCCGATATCGTTCAGCCGCAGGCTCGGCGCGGCCAGCTTGGCCAGCGTGTTCACATCGACGACATGGTCGGGCGCTTTCAGCGTCGCCCGCGCCGTTTGCGCGCCGATCTTCAGCGCATAGCCACGCCCCGGCATCATCGCGGTTTCGTCCATCCACACGATCGTGGCGGAGAACTGATCGGCCGCCTCTGGCGGGGCGTCTGCTGCCGCGATCACATCGCCGCGCGAGCAATCCACCTCGTCGGCCAGCGTCAGCGTCACCGATTGCCCCGCCACCGCCTCCTGCAGGTCGCCATCGAAGCGCACGATCCGCGCGACGGTGGTCACCCGCCCCGAAGGCAGCACCCGCACCGTTTGACCCGGCCGCACGCTGCCGCTTGAAATCAGCCCGGCAAACCCCCGAAAGTCGAGGTCGGGCCGGTTGACCCACTGCACCGCCATGCGAAACGGCTGGCCCTGCGCTGCATCCGCATCGACATCGACCGTTTCCAGATGCTCGATCAGCGTCGGCCCGCCATACCACGGCATCCCAGGCGACCGGGCCGCGACATTGTCGCCCTTGAAGCCGGAAATCGGAATGGCGGTAAACGCATCGATCCCGATCGATCCCGCAAAGGCCCGGTAATCAGCCACAATCGCGTCGAACCGCGCCTGATCATAGCCGACCAGATCCATCTTGTTCACCGCCAGCACGATATGCCGGATGCCGATCAACTGCGCGAGGTAGCTGTGCCGCCGCGTCTGGGTCAGCACGCCCTTGCGCGCATCGATCAGGATCACCGCCAGATCGGCGGTCGACGCGCCCGTCACCATGTTGCGGGTATATTGTTCGTGCCCCGGCGTATCCGCGACAATGAACTTGCGCTTCTCGGTCGCGAAAAAGCGGTAGGCGACGTCGATGGTGATGCCCTGCTCGCGCTCGGCGGCCAGCCCATCGACCAGCAACGCAAAGTCGATCGCCTCGCCCTGCGTCCCGCTCCGCTTGCTGTCGGCCTCAAGCGCGGCCAGTTGATCTTCGAAGATCATCTTCGAATCGTACAGCAACCGCCCGATAAGTGTGGATTTTCCATCGTCCACAGATCCGCAGGTGATGAAGCGCAGCAACGACTTGTGCTGGTGCAGCCGCAGATACGCGTCGATATCCTCGGCAATCAGCGCATCGGTTTCATAGATTGCGGCAGGCGCAGGCGCGTCCATCAGAAATAGCCCTCCTGCTTCTTCTTCTCCATGCTCGCCGCCTGATCATGGTCGATCACGCGCCCCTGGCGCTCCGACGTCGTCGTCAGCAGCATCTCCTGGATCACCTCGGACAGCGTCGTGGCGCGGCTCTCCACCGCCCCCGTCAGCGGGAAGCAACCAAGCGTGCGAAACCGCACCCAGCGCTCGGTCACGTCGACCGTACGCCCCAGCACGCGCTCCATCCGCTCGAGATCATCGGCCATGAACAGCTGGCCGTCCTGCACATAGGTCGGGCGCGGCGCGCTGAAATAGAGCGGCACGATCTCGATCCCCTCGATCTGGATATATTGCCAGATGTCGAGCTCGGTCCAGTTGGAGAGCGGAAACACGCGGATGCTCTCACCCTTGTTCTTGCGTGCATTGTACAGCCGCCACAGCTCAGGCCGCTGCTGCTTGGGGTCCCAGCGCTGATGGGTATTGCGAAAGCTGAAGATCCGCTCCTTCGCCCGCGATTTCTCCTCGTCGCGCCGCGCCCCGCCAAAGGCCGCATCAAAGCCATGATGGTCGAGCGCCTGCTTCAGCCCCTCGGTCTTCCACATATCGGTGTGGCGCCCGCCATGGTCGAAGGGGTTGATGCCCTGCGCCAGCGCTTCGGGGTTCTGGTGGATGAGCAAGGTCATCCCTGCATCGCGCGCCGCTTTCTCGCGCAGGTCATACATCGCCTTGAACTTCCAGGTCGTGTCGACATGCAGCAGCGGGAAGGGCGGGGGGGCCGGATAAAAGGCTTTGCGCGCCAGATGCAGCATCACCGCTGAATCCTTGCCCACCGAATAGAGCATCACCGGGCGGTCCGCCTCGGCGACGACTTCGCGCATGATGTGGATGCTTTCGGCTTCAAGGCGCTGGAGATGGGTAAGCGGGGCGTTCATGCTGCCTGAAATAGTCAGCCCGGCCTGATCTACCACGAAGTTATCTTATACCCCGGAAAAGCTCATCATTCCGCCTGCTGGCGCTCGATCGAATCGAGGATGCGCGCACCCGCCATGAAGACGGCAATCGGGCAGACCGCAAACAGCAGCCAGCCGCCATAGCCGGGATATTGCTGCAGATAATGCATGCCCCGCTCGATCGCCCCGGTGCCAAGCCCATAAATCACGAGAAACGCCTCGAACTTGGTCTTGATCACAAACAGGCGGGAGACTTTGTAGAACATGCCAGATGTTAAGCAAAAGCCGGGCCAACGGGGGAAACGCGCGTTTTCGCCTTTACGAAGACGGTAAACTGTCAATTAACCCGACAATGCCGAGCGCATCGAGCAGTGCCACATGCGCCTTTGCAATATCAGCGATCAGCGCGGGGTTGCCGATATCGGCGCCGGCGATTTCGGTCGGCCAATGCGCGTCCACCACATGGGCGATCAGGTCCAGTCGCGCCGCATCGACCATGAAACGCGGGTCAATCGTTGCGGGGTCGGCTACGACGCGCAGCCGCAGGCAGGCCGGGCCACCGCCATTGGCCATCGATTCGCGCACATCGACCACTTCGAGCCGCCGAATCGGGCCGTTGCCCGCGATCATCTGCTGCAGCCACGCCCAGACGGCGGCGTTGGCGCGCGCCTCCTCGGGCAGGATCAGCGCCATCTCGCCCCCCGCCAGTGTCACCAGCTGGGCATTGAACAGATAGGATGACACCGCATCGGCCAGGCTCACCGCAGCGGCGGGCACTTCGACAATTTGTGCGCCCGGCATCCGATCGAGCAACTGACCGTAAAAACCCTCCCGATCGGCAAAGGCCTGTTCGTGCGCGAACAGCACCGGCCCATTGGCGACGGCGACCACGTCGTTGTGAAATGCACCGGCAGCGATTGCCGCTTCGGATTGTTCGGCAAACAGCGTCCGCGCCGGGTCGATCCGGTGGGTGCGTGCCACGGCTTCACTCGCCTCCAGCCGCTGCCGTGCGGGGAAGGGGCCACCCGTCACGCCGTAGACGAAGATCTCTACACCCGCCGCATCATGCGCCGCCGCCATCCGCATGTGATTGGCAGCACCCTCATCGCCGAACGGGGCTGGCACCGGCCCGTGCACGGCAAAGCAGGGATCGGCGAAGGCCAGCCGCAGCTGCGCCAGCGTTTCGGGCCATTCATGGCTGCGATGCGGCATGGTCAGCAGGTTGGCGACGCTCAGGTGGCACCGCCCATCCGCCGTGTCGGGCGCGGGCGAGACGGTCGCGGCATTGGCCGCCCACATCGCCGATGCCGAGAGCGCTTGCGCCTTCATCGGCGGCGATGCGCTGGCATAGTCAGTCGACAGGCTCGCCAGCCAGCGGTGATTGGGCCGGGCATGGGGTAGCAACAGGCCTTGGCTCAGCCCCAGCGCCAGATTGGCACGCATTTTCGCGATACCCTGCAGCGCCGCTGCGCGGGGCCGGGAGACATTGCCGGCATTCCTGGTCGCTGCCAGATTGCCATGGCTAAGCCCGGCATAATTATGGCTGGGGCCAATCAGCCCGTCAAAGTTGATCTCGACCAGCATCAGCCGCGCCGCACGCAATGCACCTGGGCATCCGCCGCCACGCCAAGCCCTGCGGCACAGTCGCGGCTGATCACCAGGCCGCTCCCTGCCTCGCGCACCCGGCCATAGCTGCAGCGGAAATCGGCAAGCTGCCCCGCGGCGACCAGCGCCTGCTCGCCGCCGTCATTGTCGACGGCAATCACCGTGGCTGCCTGCGCATCGCGGATCGTGCGGACTTGATCGGTCTTCGCCGTCATGGTAGGCCCGCCATCGAAGATGTCGATGTAATTTTCGAACGCAAAGCCTTCATTTTCCAGCATTCGCATCGCCGCGCGCCCCGATGGGTGCGGCATGCCGATTGCGGCGCGGGCCGATTCGGAGAGCATCGCGGTGTAGATTGGGTGTTTGGGGAACAGATCGGCAATGAACTGGTGGCCGTGCGTTGCATTGAAATAATCGGCATCCTGAAAATTCATGCCGAAGAAGCGACCGGCCAGACCATCCCAGAACGGCGATCCGCCCGCCTCGTCGATGATCCCGCGCAGCTCGGCCAGGATGCGGTCGGCAAAGCGCGCGCGGTGCATCGCAATGAACAGATAGCGGCTGCGCGCCAGCAGCATCCCCAGTCCGCCCGCGCGTTCGCCGGGGTGGAGGAACAGCCCGCCGACTTCGCTGCAGCCCTCAAGATCGGTCGTCAGGCTCAGCATATCGGCGCGAAAGGTCCGGCCAAGCTCCTTGCTATGCTGGGCAAGCGCACCGATCCGGTAGCTGTAGAATGGGTAAAGCTGGCCAACCTGGGTGAAAATCTGGCAGGTCCCGCGCACTT
>JBBQHG010000129.1:0-7631 GCA_038323755.1 Sphingomonadales bacterium | reverse complement strand
GATCAGCCGGGTGCCCGCCGCGTCGGCGAGCAGCTGGGCGCCCTGGTTTGCCGAACGCGCGTTGGCAAGCCACACATCATCCTCGATCATCGCCAATATTTGCGCTGCCAGGAAGCGCCCCTTTGACAGCAGCATGCCTGCACGCTTGCGACGCTTGAGAGACCCATCGATCAGGCCGGGCGTGAAAAAAACGAGCAACTCTGCGGTCATGCCGCCATTCTTGATGAAGCCAAAAGACAAGGCATCGACACCCGCGCGCCAGGTGAGATCGGCCGGCGAGCAGCCGAGATGCGCGACGGCATTGGCAAAACGCGCGCCGTCCATATGCAGCCCCAGCCCGTGCGCTTTGGCAACGGCACTGATCGCGGCCACCTGTTCAGGTGTATAGACACGCCCATATTCGGTCGCATTGGTAATCGAGACGGCATGCGGCTGGACACGGTGGACGTCGGGCGCGATCGAATCCATCACGGCGGTGATGGTCTCGGGCGTCATTTTCGCGCCCTCACCGTCGGCGAGCAGCAGCTTGGCGCCATGGGTAAAGAATTCGGGCGCGCCGCATTCGTCATTCTGGATATGCGCATCGCGGTGACAGATGACGCCGCCATAAGGCGGGCACATCGCTGCGAGTGCCAGGCAATTGGCCGCAGTGCCCGATGGCAGCCAGAGCGTACGGACAGGGGCTTCGAACAGGGCCGAGACCCGGGCGTCGAGCGCCTTGCTCCAGGCATCGCCGTCATAGGCGGTGTCAACGACATTGGCCGCCGTCAGCGCAGCGATGACCTGCGGGCAGGCGGGGGCAGCATTGTCTGAAAAGAAGCGCATGCGCCGATGTCTAAGCGGGAGCGACGGGCGCGCGTCAACCGTTACCTAGCGTTATGGGCGTTCATCGCGCGCAGGCGGGCGATCACGCGGCTCCGGCGGGGGCGGGTCGTCACGTTCGGGCGGTGGCTTGCGGTTGATCTCGATGCTGCCATCGCGGCCAAAATGGAGGTTAAGACCGAAGCCGGACACGTCGCCGTCCAGTTTGATGCCTGGATCGACATCGGGCAGGGAAATCTCGTTATCATTGTCGTTGTCGACTGCGTCGGGGTCGACCTCAACGGGTGCGCGCAGGGTCGGGGTGATGTCGAGTGCGCTCTGCATGAAATCACGCCAGATCCGGGCCGGGATGCCGCCACCCGATAGCCCCGGATTGGGCGAATTATCGTCATTGCCAACCCAGACGCCCACCACCAGATCCTCGGCAAAGCCCATGAACAGCGCGTCGCGATTGTCCTGGCTGGTCCCGGTCTTGCCATAGCCGTTGATCGACAGCGCCGCCTGTCGCCCCGTGCCGGTGGTGATGGAGGCATGGAGCAGATCGAGCATGTCTTCCTCTATCCGATCGCCGATGGGGGAGGCGCCGTTGCCCAGGGCCGCGAGCCAGCTCTTGTCGCGCGGCGCATCTAACCCGTGGGGGCGGACCGGATAACCATGCGCGGCGATGGCGGCATAAGCGGCGGTCAGTTCCAACAGCGAGGTGTTGGCGGTGCCGAGTGCAATCGTTGCCTCATTGGGAATGGGCGTGGAAATGCCGAGATCGCGCGCGGCCTTGATTACCGCTTTCACGCCGACCTTCTGCGTCAGCCGGGCGGCGGCGACATTGCTCGAGCGGGCAAAGGCCTGGCGCAGCGTGATCATCCCGAGATAGCGGCCGTCGCTGTTCTTGGGGCTCCAGTCGCCGATGGTAACGGGCGAATCCTCGATCATTGAATCGGGGGTCATTCCGTCGCGGAGCGCGGCGAGATAAACGAACAGTTTAAACGCCGACCCTGCCTGGCGACGCGCTTGCGTGGCGCGGTTGAAGGGGCTGTCGGCATAGGATTTGCCGCCGACCATAGCGACGATCCGTCCATCGGGGCGCATCGCGATGATCGCGACCTGCGCCTTGCGCAGGCCGGCGCGTCGCACGGCGCGCTCGGCCGCCTTCTGCATCCGGGCATCGAGCGTTGTGGTTACGCGTGCGCCACTGACGATGGCGCCTGCTTGGTCGCGTGCGGCGGGAAGCACCCAATCAGCGAAATAGGTGCCATCGGGCAGATCGCGCACCTTGTCGGGCCGCAGCCGGGCCGGCGCGACATTGGCGGCTTCGCCCTTGTCGAGGAATCCGTTGCTGACCATCGCCGCCACGACGAGCGACTGCCGAGCGCGGGCACCCGCAAGATTGCCTGTCGGCGCCAGCCGGGAGGGCGCCTTGACGAGACCGGCCAGCATCGCGGCCTGCGCGATCGTCAACTTGTCGGGCGTGGTGCTGAAATAATGTTTGGCAGCAGCGCTCAGGCCGTAAGCATTGTCGCCAAAATAGACGTTTGAAAGATAGCGGGAGAGTATCTCGTCCTTGCTGAGCCAGCCTTCCAGCCACAACGCGATCATCGCCTCGCGGATTTTGCGGCCGGCGGTGCGATCGGAATCGAGAAACGCGTTTTTGGCCAGCTGCTGCGTGATGGTGCTGCCGCCCTCGCGCAGCCCGCCTGCCGCCATGTTGCGAAACATGGCGCGAGTGATGCCCCATGGATCGATCCCCCAATGATGACGAAACCGACGATCTTCGATCGCGATAAAGGCATTGGTGACGTGTGGCGGCAGCGCCGCTGCATCGACGGCCTTGCCGATCGTCGCCCCGCGCCGGGCTATGGGTGTGCCGTTCGAGGCGAGCAGGGTGATGCTCGGCGCGGTGGGTGGCTCAAGCGATTTGGACAGCGGCGCCGTCAGCGCCAGCCAGCCGATCGCCAGAATGACAAGCAAGACACCAGCCGCTGCAGCGCGGACTACCCACCGGAAGCGGTGCCGACGAAAGGCGACCGGGAGATTGGTCGAATAATCGCGCGCCTGCTGGTCGAAACGGTCGTCCGGATCGTCTCGACCGCCAGCGCCAGCCGGTGCCTCGTCATCGTCCCAATCCTCATCATCCCATTCGTCGTGATCCCACTCGTCTGCGCCGCCTTCGCCTTGCATATCGGGTCGACCAGGATAGTTCTTGGGTGGCGGGAGCCCGTCGGTCAGTTCCAGCGGTGCCCGCCCGCCCGGCCTGTCGCCAGGCGGTTGGCGCCGTGAACGGCGAAGTGGCACGCGATCAAATGGGCCAGAACGCATATCGACCCTCTACCCGACCGGATGATCGGCCAGCGACTGTATTATCGTAACAATACAGTAGAGGCAAGCCCGGGCCAAAGCGACGGCCAATGCTATGGCGGCAGCGCGGGCTGGACGAAGGCGGGCGGCTCATGCACATCGACTAGCAGGTCCGCGGGGTTCACGGAACCGTTGGCGAATGGGGCAAAATCGTGCGCGTCACTATCAAGGATGTGTCTCGCGAGGCGGGGGTCTCGATCAAGACCGTGTCGCGGGTGCTCAACAACGAGAAATATGTCGGTGCAGAAACGCGGGCCAAAGTGGCTGAGGTCGTCGCGCGGCTGAACTTTCGCCCCAATGTCGCGGCGCGATCGCTGGCCGGGCGGCGTTCCTTCCAGATTGCGCTGATCTGTGACAATCCCAGTCCTTATTATGTCTATGAAATGCAATCGGGCATCCGCGACCGGTGCGAACAGGCAGGCGTGCGGATGATCGCGCAACCCTATGCGCGAGGCTCCGAACGGCTGCTCGACGAAATCGAGAGCCTGGTGGAGGCGACGCAGATTGATGGGCTGATCCTGACGCCGCCGGTAACCGACCACCCCGCCGTGCTTGAGCTGCTGGCCCGGCGAGGCGTGCCTTTTGTGCGGGTGTCGCCTGGCACACAGGTCGGGCTATCGCCTTCGACCTTCATCGACAATCGGGCTGCGGCGGCGACAATGACCGGCCACCTGCTGGGCCTTGGCCACCGTCGGATCGGCTTCATTGCCGGCGACCCCGGCTTTGCGACCAGCGCACAGCGGACCGAGGGGTATCTGGATGCGCTGCGCGCCGCCGATATCGCCATCGATACCTCCCTGATCCGCAGCGGCAATTATGACTTCGCCTCAGGCGCGCGCGAGGCCGAGGGGCTGCTGGCGCTGCCCGTGCCACCGACCGCGATCTTTGCAGCAAGCGATGATATGGCGGCCGGTGTGCTCACCGTCGCGCACCGACTGGGGTTGCGCGTGCCTGGCGAGCTATCGGTGGCAGGTTTCGATGACACAGCGCTCGCCGGCTATGTCTGGCCGCCGCTCACCACGATTCGCCAGCCGACGCGCGAGATGGCGCATGCCGCTGCCGATTTGTTGCTGAGCCAGGTCGACGGGGAACCCGAGCGACGCGAGATTGCACATATGCTGGTGGTGCGGGAATCGACCGGCGCTGTGGCACGCGGGTAGGGCTAGCGCGCCCAACCGGGCGCGGCGGGCACCAGCGTATCGAGGAATGATGCTGCGCTGGCGCGATAGGCGTTCCGCTGGTCCGGCGACATCCGGTCCCAGGTGCCATACATGTTCGCCATCCGCCGGTTGCGGCGAAACGACTCGTCGTGGCGGGCGAGGAAGTCCCAGTATAGCGCGTTGAAGGGGCACGCATCGGTGCCTGTCTTCTTACGCACATCGAAACGGCAAGTGCCGCAGTGATCCGACATCCGGTTGATATATGCGCCGCCCCCCGCATAGGGCTTCGTTGTCAGCCGTCCACCATCGGCATGCTGGCTCATGCCGATGACGTTGGGCAGTTCGACCCATTCATAGGCATCGACATAGACCGCCAGAAACCAGTCAGCCACGTGCTGCGGCTGGACACCCGCCAGCATCGCGAAATTGCCCAGCACCATCAGCCGCTGGATATGGTGGGCATAGCCGTTGTCGCGCGTGTTGCGCACTGCCTCTGCCAGGCAGGTCATGTCGGTATCGCCCGTCCAGTAGAAGTCGGGCAAGGGGCGCGTAGCCCCCAGACCGTTGGCAGTCGCCACCTGTGGCATTTCAAGCCAGTAATAGCCGCGCACATATTCGCGCCAGCCGATGATCTGGCGGATGAACCCCTCAACTGCGTTCAACGGCGCCAGTCCTGCCCGATATGCCGCCTCGGCGGCGCGCGCGACCTCAAGCGGGTTGAGCAACCCCAGATTGAGCGCGGGGCTGAGCCAGCTGTGGAACAGCCAGTCCTGCCCGGTCACCATCGCATCTTGATAGGTGCCGAAATCGGGCAAGGCGGTGCGGATGAAATGGTCGAGCGCCAGGCGCGCGTCGGCGCTGGTAACGGGCAGGCCGAACCCGTCGATACGGCCGAAATGATCGGCAAATCGCTGTTCCACCAACGCGATTATATCGTTCGTGATGCCATCCGGGGCGATGTGCAGTGGCGCAGGATAGGTCAGGCCGTGCTTCGGCGGCGCGCGATTTTCCTTGTCGAGGTTCCACGCCCCACCCGCCGGCTTGCCGTCCGCCGTCATCAGCAGCCCGGTCTTGCGGCGCATGTCACGGTAGAAATATTCCATCACCAGCGTGTCGCGTGCCTGCGCCCAGGTCTGAAACTCCAGGATGCCGCATATGAAGCGGTCATCGGGCAGCACGTCGACCGGCACGCCGACTTGCGCGGTCCAGGTGTCGATCATCTGCTTTACCCGCCATTCGCCGGGCTCGACGATGCGGATCGCGCTCGGCCGGTGCCGGTCGACGGCACGCGCCACCTCGCCGGTGAAACTGCCGCTATTGCCGGGATCATCGAGGCGGACATAGTCGACTGTCCATCCCGCGATGCGCAGTTCCTCCGCGAAATGCCGCATTGCCGACAATATCAGGACGATCTTGCGCTTGTGATGGCGGACATAGGCCGTCTCTTCGGCCACCTCCATCATCAGGACGACGGCATCCGTTTTCGCAACCCCGGCAAGGGCCGCCAAGTCATGCGTCAATTGGTCGCCAAGGATGGGGATGAGAATCGTCATGTCGTGCTGCACGGACTGGTCGTGAACGGCTGCAAGATCAACGCCCGATCAATCAGCGACCCCAGTTTGGTCGCCCGGCCGGGTCACGCGATCACGAACACCGCCACCATGCTTGCCAGCAGCAGCGCCGCCATCGTCGCTACACCGATGACCAGCAACGGCTTCGGCCCTGCCTCGAGCAATTGCCGCATCGGCGAGCGGATCGCGGTCGCGGTAACGGCGGCGGCGAGCGCGGCCGTGGCGAGTTTTTCGGACGCCGTTGCGACAATCGGTGGGATGATCCCGAGGGAGTGGATGCCCGCAACCACGAAAAAACCGATGACGAACCACGGCACACCGGGGCCCTTGGTCTTGCCGCTCTCGCCGGGAAAGTAGAGCGCGACCACCGCAAGCGCAGGGGCGAGCAAGGCGACGCGCGTGAGTTTGACGATGGCAGCAATGTCGCCTGCACCCGGGGAAAAGGCGTAACCCGCGCCTAGCGTCTGCGCGACATCGTGGATCGAGGCACCGAGCATGAAGCCGGCCTTCAGATCGCTAAGCATCATCGCGTGCGCGAGAATGGGGTAGGTGACCATCGCCGCCGCGCTCATTGCAGAAATGCCGACCAGCACGATGGTCAACTGCGCCTGGCTCGCGCGTCTTTCGCCGAGCGTCGTTGCCAGCGCGAGCGCGGCTGAGGCACCGCATATTGCCACAGCGCCGCCCGCAAGGACGCCGAAGGCGCTGCTAAACCCGAAGCGCCTTGCCGCCAACACGCCGGTGCCGATGACCAGTGCGACGATGGCGACCACGGCGATCAGCGCGACGGGGCCGAGCGCCATGATCTGCCCAAAGGTAACGCGAACGCCGACGAGGACGATTCCCCAGCGCAGCAACGAGCGGGACGCAAAGGTCAGCCCGTCATGCAGGCGGGTATCGGCGCTCAGGAAATTGAGCGCGAGGCCGATCAGCAGCGCCATCAGCGTCAGCGGCGCGCCGTAATGATCCGAGATGAAACCAGCAGACAAGGTGCCGGCCGCGACCACGGCGAGCCCGGGCAGCAAACCGCGCCAGGTCGATTTGGGGCTGGGCTCGATATCGCCATAAAGGTCGGCGGCCATCGGCAGTGGCCGCTTCGCCGGTTTTGCTTGCGTCGTCGCCATGCCCCGCCTTGTATCGCTTTCGACGCAAAGGACTAGCCGAAGTGTCACCGGTATGACAACGTTATCTGAAAGGATCCGGGTCACTCGGGAACAATGCTGGGGAGAGCGATGATGGCAGGCAAGGGCGGGGCTACCCGGTGGGTGATCGTGGCGATGGTGTTTTTCGCGATCATGCTCAATTATGTCGACCGCCAGATATTGGCGCTGCTCAAACCCACGCTGGAAGCCGAATATCGCTGGTCTGACCAGGACTATGCCAACATGGTCTCGGCCTTCCAGTTTTCTGCGGCGATCGCCTTTCTGGGGACAGGCTGGTTCATTGATAGGGTTGGCCTGCGGCTTGGTTTCGCCATTGGTGTGGCGGTATGGAGCATCGCCGGCATGGCACATGCTTTTGCCACCGGCGTGGTCGGCTTTGTCGCGGCAAGAGTTGTGCTCGGCGCGGCGGAATCGATCGGGACGCCGGCGGCGGTGAAGTCTGCGGCCACCTATTTCACGCAAAGGGAACGATCGATTGCGTTGGGCGTCGGCAATACCGCGCCCAATATCGGCGCGATCGTCACGCCGCTCGCCATTCCGGCGCTGGCAGTCGCGTTCGGCTG
>JBBQHG010000128.1:0-7684 GCA_038323755.1 Sphingomonadales bacterium | reverse complement strand
AGGTGTTCGAAACCCGCCCTGATTCCGAAAAGGTCGGCGAAGGCACTCCCAAGGATTAATCAACCTTGACAGTTCAACCCTTCGCAAGCTTCGTGTGCTATGGGGCAGGATTGATAATTGTGCTCGCACGGCTAAACTTGGCGAGTCGGCCTCCACATTTCGGTGCATTAGGGGGCGCATAGGATAGAGTATGACCAAACTGACGGGTTCAGACGCGAAAAGCACATTATACTGCAGCTTCTGCGGAAAATCGCAGCACGAGGTGCGCAAGCTGATAGCCGGGCCAACGGTCTTCATCTGTGATGAATGCGTCGAGCTGTGCAATGACATCATCCGCGAAGAAACCAAGGCGGGCATCGCCGGCAAGAAGGACGGGGGGGTACCGTCCCCTCGTGATATTTTCGCGACGCTTAATGATTATGTCATCGGCCAGGACCGCGCCAAGCGGGTGCTCTCAGTCGCGGTGCATAACCACTACAAACGCCTCAAGCACAGCGGCAAGGGAGGTGATGTCGAACTGTCGAAGTCGAACATCCTACTGGTCGGCCCAACTGGCTGCGGCAAGACCTTGCTTGCCCAGACGCTGGCGCGCATCCTCGATGTGCCTTTCACCATGGCCGATGCCACGACGCTGACCGAGGCCGGTTATGTCGGTGAGGATGTCGAAAATATCATCCTGAAGCTGCTCCAGGCCTCTGACTATAATGTCGAGCGGGCGCAGCGCGGAATCGTCTATATCGACGAAATCGACAAGATCAGCCGCAAGGCCGAAAACCCCTCGATCACGCGCGACGTGAGCGGTGAGGGCGTGCAGCAGGCGTTGCTCAAGCTGATGGAGGGCACCACTGCGTCGGTGCCGCCGCAGGGCGGGCGTAAGCATCCACAGCAGGAATTCCTGCAGGTCGACACGACCAACATCCTGTTCATTTGCGGCGGCGCGTTTTCGGGCCTCGAAAAGATCATCGGCGATCGGCTGCAGGGCAAGTCGATCGGCTTCGGGGCTTATGTCGCCGCATCCGAGGAACGCCGCACGGGCGAAGTGCTCAAGTCGGTCGAGCCTGAGGATTTGCTCAAGTTCGGCCTGATCCCCGAGTTCGTCGGTCGCCTGCCTGTCATCGCGACGCTTGAGGATCTCGACGTCCCGGCACTCGTCACGATCCTGACCGAGCCGAAGAATGCGCTAGTGAAGCAGTATCAAAAGCTGTTCGACATGGAGAATGTCCAGCTCGACTTCACCGACGATGCGCTGGTGACGGTCGCCCGCAAGGCGATCGACCGCAAGACCGGTGCGCGCGGGCTGCGCTCGATCCTTGAGGGCATCTTGCTCGACACGATGTTCGATCTGCCCGGCATGGACGGCGTTGATGAGGTGATGATCGACAAGGACGTCATCGAGGGCCGCAAAGAGCCGATCCGCGTCTACACCAAGAAAGAAAAGGCTGGCGACGCCGCCTGATCCTTTCCGCTGATTGCGTAGGAACACCGATGCCTATGGCCCGGGAGCGCGTTGTTCAGGGCTGGGTGTGCCGGCCAGTAGCGACTCGCGATCTGGATGGTGTTGCACGTGCATGGCTCGATGGCTGGCTGTCGAACAACATCGCGTTGGCCGAACAGCCGACATTCCCAAATCTCCGTGCGCGCATCGCTCGCGAAATTGAGCATGGCGGGTGGGAAGTGGTTGTGGCGGAAATCGATGATGCGGTTGCCGGCTTTGTGGCGATCAACCGCTCAGCGGCAATTCTGGAACAGATTTTTGTTGCGCCGCGCTTCCACCGCCGGGGCATTGGTCAAGCATTGCTTGAGGTGGCGAGGCAGTCAATGCCGGCCGGTTTTTCGCTGTGGACGCATGGCGACAATTCAGGAGCCGCTGCTTTTTACGAGCGGGCGGGGATGGCCTTTGTCGGGCCCGGCGTCCACCCGAAACAAGGGCATCGCATCCTGACCTTCGCCTTTGGCCCGCTAACCCAATGACGGTGCAAATCGCCCGAAACGATCAACGACGGGTGATTGCAGCCATGCTCTCCCGCGCATTTTTCGATGATCCGGCAATCTGCTGGATATTTCCTGACGCAGCCGATCGATCGGTTCGCCTCCCGAAATTGTTCTGCTTGTTGTTCGATACTGATGCCGATCGCGGTATGCGGCTGGTAACGGACAAAGGCGAGGCAGCGACGCTCTGGCGCGCCCCCGGCCAGGTCCATACCGGGCTCATGGAGATGATCGCCAGCCTGTTGCCGATGATCGGCTGCCTTGGCAGCGCGATTGGGCGCGGCTTGGCAATCAGCAAGGCAATCGATGCCCACATGCCAGACGGTGACTTCTGGTATCTCCATATTGCGGGGTGCGACCCCATTCACCAGGGCAAGGGGCATGGCGGGCGTGCGGTCAGGGCCGGGCTGGAGCGTGCGGTGGACGGTCGTCACCGCGCCTATCTTGAAACGCCGCTTGAACGAAATATCGGCTTCTACCAGCAACTCGGCTTTCGAGTGATCGACGAATGGCAAGTGCCAAAGGGCGGCCCGCGTTTCTGGTCGATGGTACGGCCCATATAAAGCCCCGCCTACAGCGTCGCCTCAATGGCGCGGGCGGCTAGGTCAGGATCATCCGCCTGGGTTATCGGGCGGCCGATGACGAGAATGGAGGCGCCCGCATCAAGCGCGGCACGGGGGGTAACCACGCGCTTCTGGTCGCCGCGGCCGCCCTCGGTCGGGCGGACGCCCGGCACAACGAAAAACCCTTTCGGCCACAACTTGTGGGCGGCAGCCACTTCATGGCCCGAACAAACAATGCCATCGACGCCTGCGGCCATTGCCAGATCAGTCAAGCGCATCACCTGCTCATGCGCAGAACCGCCTACACCGATGCTGCGCAGGTCAGTCTCGTCAAGGCTGGTGAGCGTGGTGACCGCCACCACCTTTGTGCCCAGTGGGGCCGCGGCCTTGGCATCTTCCAGCATCGCGCGCCCGCCGGCTGCATGTACCGTGAGGATCGCCGGTTCGAGCCCCCGCAGCGCCTGGATCGCCTTGGCCACGGTGTTGGGGATGTCATGCAGCTTCAAGTCGAGGAAAATGGGTAATTCAAGTTCGGCCATGTCGCGCACGCCGGCAGCGCCGTTTGCCAGGAAAAACTCCAATCCCAGCTTGATGCCGCCCACATGATGCCGAACTCTGGTCGCCAGCGCCCGTGCCTTTTCCAGGTCAGGTGTATCCAGTGCGACGAAAATCCGGGTCCTCATGCAGCGATACTCACGCGACGCCAGGCGGTACGGCAGTCGGCACGGCGGCAGGCGGGTAGGGGCCCTCATCGGACGGGGGCGGTGGCAGCGGCGCGAGCGGCGCGGGACCAGGCGTTGCGCTAGCGGCGCGAAGGTCGGCGACGGCGCGTTCGGCCGTTGTCAGCTTTTGTTTCAGCCGCCACTTCACGGCATGATGGTAGAGCAGCACCGGAAACAGACCGGCGAGGAAGGTCAGGACCAGCAGCAGCGGCAGATTGACGTCGGCGACCAGCCCAGCCCAAAGCTTGATTGGCACGGTCGTCCAGTTGCCGATCGAAAACACTGCAACGATCACCGCCAGCAGGAACCAGAAGAGCGTCTTGAGAAACTGCATTGTGTGCTCCTTGCTGCCGCTGGTTTAGGACGCCCGATCTCGTTTTGCCAGCCTCAGCCGATTTCGGCCCGCAGCGACGTGATCAGCGGCCCGATGGTCCGGAGTTTGGGCTCCTCCTCATCCAGGATCGCGACGAATGCAGCGCGCTTGATGACTGCAATCCGCCCTGGTTTCATCCGCATATTGGCAGGAAGTGTCGACACGACGATGTCGATCAATCGATCGGCACCGTGCAATCGCCCCCAAAGATAGTCATTCTCGCGATATGTACGGCTGAAAAAGGCGCCGAAACTGTTGAACTGAATGCCTTTCAGTGAAACCTGGGCGCCGCCAGCGCGAATGGCGATGGCGTCGTCGGGCGCGATCCTGTCGACCTTGATGGGATCGAACTCGTCGAGTCCTTCGCCCTGCAACAGCGGCAGGGTCGCAACATCGAAATAGGGAAACCCCAGATAGGCCAGCAGCATCGGCCGCCGCACGTCACGATTGGCTTGGGCAAGCGCGGTGGAGAGTCTGACTTCGGTTTCGTCATCGAGCGGCTTCAGGTTCAGCGAATCGGCCAATCGTTCGAGCAATGGACCGGCATCGCCGCGCAGCGCCCGAACGTCGCGGCGCAGCGCGACATGGGTTTCCGTCCGCTTGCATTCGAGATACGCGGCCAGCGAGGTGTAGATGGCGTCGCGCAGCCCCGCCATTTCGTCTTCACTGAAATTGATTTCCAGGTCGGTCAGGCGCCGCGCCATCATCCGCAGGCGGCGGATCCGAAACCCAAGATCATAGGACCGCAAGAATGCAATGGTTGCGGGATTGGTGCCGCCTGAAAAGGTCGGCCCCATGTCATCCATCCCCTGGGCATGCACGGTCGCGGCGACGTGACGGCGGATGTCGTAGAGTCGGTTTTGGCCCTGTTCACCGCCAACGGAATAGAGAAGCTGCGCGATCTGTTCGATCACGCCCGCCAGCTTCAGGTGACCATAGGCCGCATAACCATAGCCCGCCTTGATCGCCGCCGCATTCTGCGCCCGGCGACGCCATGCGCCGAGGCGGGCAACAGTCGGTCGGTCCAGGAACAGCGTGTATCCAAACAGCGCCTCAACTTGCTTTTCCACCTCCGGCCGGATGCCGGCGATAATTTCCCGCATGCGCTCGATCCGTTGCGAGCGATCGGTAATCGCTTCCAGATTGTCACGGATCGGCTGCTGTCGCGGAAGTTCCGAGATCGCCCCCAAAATCGTTTGAAAAAAGCCGGGAACGCCGCCCTTCTTGACGCCATTGTCGATCTTTCCGCCAGGAAAGGGGTCGATATAAACGAACCGTCGATCGACCTGGCGTCGCGCGGGGCGTTCACGCAGGGCATCGATGGCGGGCTTGAACGGCGCATTGGCGAGGACGGATCCGTCGATCAATACTGCTTTGTCGGCGGCATTGGCCGCAAACTGGCGGGGCAAGACACGCTTCAGGAAGCGCGAGCGCTCTGGCCAGGCGACCTGGCGCGCGTCGAGCACGCGGTCGAGTTCGCCGACAGTGCAAGGCGGAAAGGCGCCTGGGAAGCTGGAGGTCGCGCGCGCGGCGAAGGTGAGTTCGCCGGGATGTGCCAGCGTATCGCCACGTCGCCCATGATCTGAAAAGGAAAAGATCAGCCGGTGCTCGGTTTCCATCACTTGCGGTGGTGAGTTCAGCGCGAGCCGCTCTGGGTGGCCCGTGAAATCGGTGACGGTCACAAACAGGTCGAGCGGCTGGCCATCCGGCAGCAGCCGATCGCCGCTGGGTGTGGCCGCCATCGCATCGAACGCGTCGAGCATCAAATTGGTGAATCGCGCGCCGCCAAAGGGCGGTTCGAACCAGCGCGAGCGGACGAATTTGGAAAGCTTCGCCCGGACTTCGGCGCGCGCACCGGCCTCCACCAGCTTGTCGATCTGGGCGCCCGAGCGCCGCTGCGCCATCCATGCGATGGGCAGCGCCCAAATTTTAGACAAGGCATGTTTTGGTCCCTGCTCGGGGTCGATCAGCGCTTCGATATCGGCCGAATCCAGCCATAGATCGGTCAATGGTTCAAGCGACTGCCCGGTTGAGATCGCCTGCGCCAGGAACACGCCATTGATGCCGCCCGCGCTGGCACCGGCAATGATATCGACCAGAATGCGCAGTCGGAGATGATGGTCGTCCTCGATCTCCTGCAGCAGGGCCCGGTAGACGCCCTGGCTGCCCTCGGCTGGCTTTTCGCCCGAATGGAAAGCGCAGCTGGCGCGCGCGAGCCGCCATATCTCCTTCGATATGCCATGCATGTAGACGGCAAGGCTGATGCCGCCATAGCATACCAGCGCGAGCCGCAGTTCCTTTTCCCGAATCATCTCAGGCCCCCTCCACCACGGCCCAAATCGGCAAATGATCGGATGCCGTGCGCGCCAATGTGCTGTGGTGAACCCCACAATCGACGATGCGCAGTTCGCGCGATACCATGATCCGGTCCAGTCGCGCGATAGGGCGGCGGGCGTGGAAGCTTGGCCCTGTGTCGGCAAAGCTGAACAGCCGCCCGAAATCATGCAGGCAGCCCGATGCTGTGCGCCACTCGTTCAGATCGCCCATCATCACGGTCGGACGCTGCGTCGCGCAGCTGCCGAGATGCGCGATAATCGCCTGCGCCTGCCGCCGCCGCCACAGCCCGGATAGGTCGAGATGCATGCCCACCGCGCGGATCGCAGTGCCGTTTACGCGCACATCTGCCATAACCGCGCCGCGCGGTTCGAGCGTCGGCAAGTGAATCTGCTCGCTATCGAGGATGGCTGCCGACCGGCGGACAAGCAAGGTATTGCCGTGCCAGCCGATGCTAGCGGCGCGCGCACCGAACAAAATCGGCACCCATCCACTGTGCTTTTCAAAATGATGATGGGGGATGATGCTGGCACGGCTGCCAAACCGCAGATCGGCTTCCTGGAGGGCGATCAGATCAGCGTCGATTTCTTCCAGCACGGCAAGGATCCGGTCCGGTCGGCGGACGCGATCGGCGCCGATTCCCTTATGGATATTATAGCTGGCGATTTTGATCATCTGTGCCCTTATCGACTGCGCACCAACGCGTCGGCAAGGGGAATGGTGCCGGTTGCAGGAATCGAACCCGCGACCTTCGGTTTACAAAACCGCTGCTCTACCAGCTGAGCTAAACCGGCGTCCGAAAAGCCCCATGCGTCAGACGACGCCGAAGGTCCAGCCCTCGCTTTGGGCGATGTTATGCGAAAGCGCGGGTGGATGCCAAAAATGATGATTGCCAGCATGGGCGCGAAGCCAGGCGGCGGACAGGAGGACATCGGTTGCATGATCGTCATAGCGATCGAGCGGGCTATGCGGTTCGCTGCCGATAGAAGGGTGGGTGAGGGCCGCATCGAGCGCCTCGGGGCTGCGCATCTTGCTGATCCCCTTGCGCATCCCGGCGGTGCGCGCGGCGATGCTCGTATAGATTTCAACGATCTGGGCGCCGCGTTCGGCGCGCTGATCAAAGGGCCAGACCGGGATGGCACCGCCCAGCCTGTGGAGAAAGCGCATGCCGGCAAAACTTGCCTTGGCGACCTGTGCTGCGCCGATCGCATCATAAACGGTTGAGGGCTTGCCGCCGCCGCTGGCGTTGAAATGCGCCTCGCAGCGCCTGAAATGCATGAAATCGGCCTTGGTGCCGTCTGCCGCCCCGAAATAGAAATGGCTGCCGCGCCGCGCCTCCAGGAAGGAGGCGGCGCCCAGATCATCATCGTCGCTATTGGCATCGACATAAGCCCAAAAGGGACGAGCGGTTTGCGGTGTATGTTCGCCGGGAAGATAAGCGCCGCGTTCGATCCGCGGCGGCGCGAAGCTGAAATCGAACCCTACCAACATTGGGGCGCCAGCGCGCGCTTGGAGCCAGTCCAGCACCGCAACACGCGACCATATGCCGCCCGGTGCCACGACGAGCTGGGGCGCCGCATTGCCGGTCTCGCAAATTGCCACTGCGATGCCGCGGTGCCGCTTGCCCTTTGCGCCGGACCAGTCGATCGCTGCAAATTGGGTGAAATGGATCATGCCTTCTTGATGCGAGGCTTGGCTGCAGG
>JBBQHG010000127.1:0-7718 GCA_038323755.1 Sphingomonadales bacterium | reverse complement strand
CCCGCCACATGTGCCGATGGCCTCGCAATGGTGCGCAACTGGATCGAGGAGAAGGCAGGCGGCGACCTCGACGCGCTTAGTCTTGTGATCGACGATCAGGCAGCATTTGCGCAGATGTCTATCAAGCTGCTGCAGGATCTGGAGCTTGTCGAGGGTGACCTGCTGCCTGATGACGCCGATGACGGCGGCAGCGACGACGAGGGGCAGGACGACCAGCAGCAAGACGAAGGCGACGACAGCGAGGACGCCGGTGAGCAGGGCGATGGCCAGGTCGAACAGCGCGGCGAAACCAGCGACAGCGAGCAGGAAGAAGGCGAGGGTAGCGAAGAGCGCGATGATTCGCTCGACGATGCCGATGGCGAACCTGGCGACGAAGGCGAAGATGGGATGATGCCGGTGCGGCCGAACCGGCCGATGTCGGATTTCGCGCCGCAGTTCGAATACAGGGCCTGGACCAATCAGTTCGACGAAGTGATCGCCGCGACGGAACTGTGCGATGCCGAGGAACTGGCACGGCTGCGGTCCTACCTCGACCAGCAGCTGGTGCATCTGCAAAGCGCGGTGTCTAAGCTCGCCAACCGGCTCCAGCGCCGACTGATGGCGCAACAGAACCGCAGCTGGGATTTCGACCAGGACGAGGGCATGCTTGATGCTGCGCGGCTGGCTAGGGTCATCATCAACCCGATGCAGTCGCTCTCCTACAAGATCGAGCGCGAGACCGATTTCAAGGATACCGTCGTCACGCTGCTGATCGACAATTCGGGGTCGATGCGCGGGCGGCCGATTTCGATCGCGGCGATCAGCGCCGATATCCTGGCGCGCACGCTGGAACGGTGCGGGGTCAAAACCGAGATTCTAGGCTTCACCACCCGCGCGTGGAAGGGTGGACAAAGCCGGGAAAGCTGGCTCGCTGCGGGCCGCCCGCCGCAGCCAGGCCGCCTCAACGACATCCGCCATATCGTTTACAAGCAAGCTGACGAGCCGTGGCGCCGCGCCAAGACCAATCTCGGTCTGATGATGCGTGAGGGGTTGTTGAAGGAGAATATCGATGGCGAAGCCCTGCTCTGGGCACATAGCCGGCTGATCGGGCGACCGGAGGACCGCAAGATTTTGATGGTGATCTCGGACGGTGCGCCTGTCGATGACTCAACGCTCAGCGTCAACAGCGGCTCGTATTTGGAACGCCATCTGCGTCAGGTGATCGGTTGGATCGAAGCGCGCTCGCCAGTCGAATTGTGTGCGATCGGCATCGGTCATGATGTGACGCGCTATTACAGCCGTGCGGTGACGATTATGGATGCAGAGCAGCTGGGCGGCACGATGATCGAGCAACTGGCGGCGCTGTTCGATAACGAGTGACCGATCGGATTGCTCCCCCACCCGACGGATTTGTTGGCCCAGCCAAACGTTCGGTGACGATCGCAGGGCACCAGACATCGATAAGTCTTGAACCCCTATTCTGGGTGGCTCTTGAAACTGCTGCGACCGCGCGGTCGCTGCCGCTCAACGCTCTTATCGCCGAAATCGATGCGCTGCGCATCGTCGCGCCCGATCCGCCCAATCTCGCCAGCGCGCTCCGTACATGGCTTTTTGCGAATGTTTCGCAATAGCGTTGACTCTGCAAGTCATTCGCAATAGCGATACTCCTCGAAAGGGGAGTCCATGTTTATCCTTCGTCCTACGAGCTTTGCCCGCGCCCTTATTGCGGCCTTCCTTGCCAGCTGCGCTGCGATGCCTGCCTGGGCCAACGAAGCGCCAGCGGTCGATGCGAGCGGCGATGCCGATGCTGCCAGCGATATTATCGTGAATGGCCAGCGCACCGGCTACGGCACCAGCGAAACGCGCTCGGCGACGCGTACCGACACCAAGGTGCTGGATATTCCGCAAGCGCTGACAGCAGTCAGCAAGCAGCAGATCGATGACCGTGCGTTTCGCTCGATCGCAGATGTGCTGCGCGCCGTGCCTGGTGCGATCCCGTCACAGGGTGAGGGCAATCGCGATCAGATCGTGTTGCGGGGCAATGGGTCGACCGCCGATTTCTTCGTCGATGGGTTGCGCGACGACGTGCAATATTATCGCCCGCTCTATAATCTGGATCGGGTCGAGGTGCTGCGCGGGCCCAATGCGATGACCTTTGGGCGGGGCGGCGGCGGTGGGATTGTCAACCGTGTGACCAAGCAGCCCGAATTGGCAACCTTCGGTGCAGGCACGGTGTCCGGTGACAGCTTTGGTGCCTGGTATGTCGATGGCGATGCCAATGTGAGGGTGGGCGAGGGCGTGGCCGTCCGCCTAAACGCCGTTCGCGAGCAGCTTGCCAATCACCGCGACGTCTATGGCGGCCACGTTACGGCGGTGAACCCGGTGGTGAAGCTGTTCGGGCCGAGCACCAGTGTCACCCTCTCCTATGAATATAATGACGATGACCGAGTTACCGATCGCGGCGTGCCTTCGGTCAGTGGTCGGCCGCTGACCGGGTATCGTGACACATTCTTCGGCACGCCAGGCGTCAACCGCGCGCAATTCACCGGCAATGTCGGGCGTGCGACGATCGAGCATCGCTTCACTGATGCGCTGCGCGTGACCGAGCGATTGCTGTATGGCGACTATGACAAATATTACAGCAACGCCTTCGCTTCGGGCGTAGTGACCGGGGTGGGCGCGGCGCGGCGCGTGCCGGTGCAGGCCTATGTCGACACCACCGCGCGCGACAATCTGATCAGCCAGACCGATATCGTGTGGCAGACCAGTACCGGTCCGATCGATCATGTCATTCTGGCAGGTGCCGAATTCGGCCGCCAGCACACGGCGTCGAGCCGTCTCAATGGCTTTTTCGATGGCGTGGTGGGGGCGACCAACGGCAATCTCACGGCGAGCGCACCTCTTGCCGATCCGTTCATTGTGCCGCCGATCGTCTTCCGCCCCGGCAGCGGCCAGCGCAACAATCGCAGCACCGCCATGATCTATGCGGGCTATGTGCAGGATCAGCTCAAGGTCGGCCCCGTCGAGCTGCTGCTGGGTGTGCGGCATGACCGGTTCAGCCTTGACGTTACCAACCAACTGACCGGGCAGCAATTCAGCCGAACGGACTCATTGTGGTCACCGCGCGCGGGGCTCGTTGTGCATCCCGTCAAGAATGTGTCGCTCTATGGCAGCTATGCGCGTTCATACCTGCCCCAATCCGGCGATCAGTTCACCTCGCTCGACATCACCACGGCAAGCCTGAAGCCCGAGCGTTTCGACAGTTATGAACTCGGCGCAAAATGGGAACCGAGGCCGGGCCTGCTGATCGCCACCGACATCTATCAGCTGGACCGCAGCAATACCCGGGCCCCCGGGCCGGTTGCCGGCACGACAGTGCTGGCCGGCGCGCAGCGCAGTCGTGGTTTCGAGATCGAGGCGCAAGGGGCGATCACCGCCAACTGGCAGCTGAGCCTTGCCTATGCGCTCCAGGACGCCAAGATCGTCCAGACCACAACTGCTGCCCCTGCCGGGCGCCAGGTCGGGCTGGTGCCGCGCCACAGCTTTTCTGCTTTTACGCGGTATCAGCTGACCCCGCGTTTCGGCTTGGGCGCAGGCGTCAACCATCTGTCGGACCGGTTCGCGTCGATTTCCAACACCGTTGTGCTGCCCGCCTATACCCGGGTTGATGCATCGCTATATTACAAGATGAGCGACGCCGTCGAAGCGCAGATCAACGTCGAAAACCTGTTCGATGCCGGTTATTTCCCGACATCGAACGGCGACAACAACATCTCGACCGGCGCGCCGATCAATGCCCGCGCAACGCTGCGCTTCCGGCTCTAGCGCCCCAGCAGCACCCGCGCCTGACCGGCAATCTGCGCCAGCATCGCCGCGTTGGGGGCGGGTGCGCGGCGGGCGCGATCGACCAATGCCTTGAACTGGGAAACACGGGGTGCATTTTCAGCAAGCCAATCCTCGACCAGCTTCTGCGGATCATTCCCAGTACCGCGACCGAGAAATTCCAGCCGCAGCTGTTGAAAATCTCGAGCAAGGCCGGCGATCAGCAGCCGTTCCCACGGGTCGCTCGAGGCGATCCGCGCAGCATTGGCCTGTGCCCAATCGAGCCCGAGGGCTTGCCCTAGCCGGGTAAAGGCGCGCGTCAGCACCGCCTCATCAATGCCCAGCCGCGTGCCGAGATCGGCGAGTCCGATCGCACCGTCCAGTTCGAACAGGCGGACGACCTTTTGCGCCAGTTTGGACGAGGCCCCGCGCTCCTCAAGCTTTGCTGCGATCCGGCCGCTATGCGCAGTGGCTTCTTCGAGCAGCAATGCCTTGGTTTGCTTGTCGAGCTGGCCAAACCCTTTGGCGATCCGTTCCAATACCGCGCCGGGGCTATCGCCAGGGCGGGTAATGCGCAGCAAATCTGCAATCTGCGAGCGGGTGGCCACAGCAACCTCGTCGAACAGGCTGATCCGCGCTTCTTCCGGCATTGCGGCCGTTTCGATCTCGGCCCAGAGCGCGGGCAGGTCGAACAATTGCTCGACCACGACGAACATCGCGGCGATGTCGCCCATAGAGGCGCCTTCTTCCTAAGCAAGGTCGAAGGGGTGGAGCACGCCCATTCGGTTGATCAACCGGTTCGCAAGCTTGGTTGCGACGATTTCGCTGCGCAGCTGATGGCTGTCGATCGCATCGGCAAATTTGCTCCGCATCGCTTTTGGGAAGGCGGCATGCAGATCGTCTCGCAGCATGGCATCTGTGCCAAGCGTGCTGTGCTCGATCGCATCCTGCAGCGCGAGCTTTGCGGTCGCCAGGAGCACTGCAAGTTCGGGGCGAGTGAGGCCATTGCCGTCCTGCGCGCGCCGCAGCAGATCTTCATTGCCCGCCAGTCCCTCGACGACGCGGTCGAGCCGCCCGGCGCTTTCAAAAATCTCGATAAGGCGGACATAGCTGGGCAGCGCCTGCGCGCCGTCATGCTCCATGATCGATAACCCCAGCGTCTGTAGACGGTTGTCCTCCAGTACGATGTTGGCGACATCGTCGGTCATCGAGACGAGCAGCTTGTTGCGCTTGTCGTATGACAGGCGGCCCTCGATCATCTCGCGATTGAGCGCGATCTTGATATTGACCTCGTTGTCCGAGCAATCAACGCCGGCCGAATTGTCAATGAAGTCGGTATTGATCCGCCCACCGCGTTCGGCAAACGCGATGCGTCCGGCTTGCGTCACGCCCAGATTGGCACCTTCGCCGATCGCTATTGCGCGCAGGTCTTCGGCATTGACGCGCAGTCGGTCATTGGCGGGGTCGCCAACCTGCACGTTGTTTTCGGCCGCTGCCTTCACATAGGTGCCGATGCCACCGAACCAAATCAGGTCGACCGGGCTTTTGAGGATCGCGGCAATCAGCGAGACGGGATCGAGCTCATCGGCATCGATATCGAGCAATCCCTTCATCTGCTTCGACAGCTTGATCGATTTTTCGGTCCGCGCGAAGACACCGCCGCCCTTGGAAATCAGCTTCTCATTGTAATCCGCCCAGCTGGAGCGAGGCAGGGCGAACATGCGCGCGCGCTCCTCCCAGCTTACCGCCGGGTCGGGATCGGGATCGAAGAAGATGTGGCGGTGGTCATAAGCGGCGACCAGCTTGACCGCCTTCGACAGCAGCATCCCATTGCCGAACACATCTCCCGACATGTCGCCACATCCGACGATGCGGATCGGCACCGCCTGCACATCCACGCCGCGTTCGGCGAAATGGCGCTGCACGCTGACCCAGGCACCTTTGGCGGTGATCGCCATCGCTTTGTGATCATAACCCTGTGATCCCCCGCTGGCGAAAGCATCGCCCAGCCAGAAGCCCCGCTCGAGCGCGATGGCGTTTGCCACATCGGAAAAGGTCGCGGTGCCCTTGTCGGCGGCGACAACGAAATAGGGATCGTCGTTGTCGAGGATTGTCACCTTTTCGGGGTGGATGACCTTGCCCTCGACAATGTTGTCGGTGACCGACAGCAGCGAGCGGATGAAGATGCGATAGCTCTCCGTCCCTTCAGCCAGCCACGCATCACGGTTCGATGGCGGCGGCAGCTGCTTGGGATAGAAGCCGCCCTTTGCCCCGGTCGGCACAATAACGGCATTCTTGACGCGCTGCGCCTTCATCAGGCCGAGAATCTCGGTGCGGAAATCGTCACGCCGGTCGGACCAGCGCAAACCACCGCGGGCCACTGGCCCGGCGCGCAGATGGATGCCTTCGACGCGGGGGCTATAAACCCAGATCTCGCGCCAGGGCAGCGGGGCAGGAAGGCCGGGTACCTTGTGGCTGTCCAGCTTGAAGGCCAGCGCCTCGGCAGCCGCGGGCGCAAAGGCATTGGTGCGCAGCGTGGCGGCAATGACGCCGCGAATCGAGCGCAGGATCCGATCGTCGTCGATCGCCGACACCGCTTCCAGCCCGGCATCGATGGCGCGGGCCGCATCGTCGATGCTCAGTTTGCTCTTCGGGTTATGCGCAGCCTCGAAACGGTCAATCAACGCCTTGGCAACCGTCGGCGCGCGGCGCAGGGCGTCGACCACAGTCAGCAGGCTGTAGCTCATGCCCGCCTGGCGAAGATAGCGGAACCAGGCGCGGAACAGCACCACTGCCGTCGGCTTTAACCCGGCGTCGACAATTAGGCTGTTGAACGCGTCATTCTCGGCATGGCCAGCAAGTACGGCAGCGATTGCGTTTTCCAGCACATGGGCGTCGCTGTCGAGCGCGCCCTTTGGCCCGGCATCGCCGGCCGAAATAGAGAAATCGTGGACGAAGCCCTGCGCGACATCGGTGAGCGCTGTTGGCACTTCCTCGATTACGCGGAAGCCAAAATTTTCCAGCACGGGCACTGCATCCGACAGCGCGAGCGCACCGCCGAGCCGATAGATTTTCAGCCGTGTGCCACCGTCGCCGCGATAGATGCGGACCGAGCGATCGCCGTCATTCTCCAGCGCTGCCAGTCGCACGATATCGCGCGCTGCCTCTTCGGCTTCGTTGGCGTTGCGATAACTTTGCGGGAAGCTGGCCGCATGCCGCATCGCGAGCCTTGCCGCGCGCGATGGGTCGAGCTGGTCGGCAAGCGCTGCCTCGACCGCCGGCACCCAGCCGCGCACCATGTGCTCGAGCCGGGTGTTGAGCGGGGCCACATCGGGCATGCGTCCTTCGCCGCGCAGATCGAAGGTATAGCGGATCATCGCGACCACGCCGTCCTCAAGCGCGATTGTCCAGTTCAGCAGCGACCCGTTCGAAGCGTCAGCCAGCATATCGCCAATTGCCGTGCGGCGTGCTGTCGACACATCGTCACGCGGCAGCCAGACAAAGGCGAACATGTGCCGGCCAAGCATCGACCGCACCAACACCATTTCTGCACGCGGGCGATCCGCAAGCGACATCGCCGTCAGCGATAATTGTTCGAGCGAGGCCTGGTCGAACGCAGTCACCAGATCATGCGGCAGCGCGCTGAGCGCATGGGTGAGCGCCTTGCCCGTATGGCCCTTGGGATCGAAGCCGAATTTCTTTTCAAGCATCGCCAGACGCGCGCGCAGGACAGGGACTTGCTGCGGCGGTGCGGTGAGTGCCGCGCTGGTCCAAAGCCCTGCATGGATCGACAGCCCGGCGACCTTCTTGCCGTCCATGACCGGCACGATCACCAAATCGAGCGGCACATGCCGGTGGACGCCAGAAATAAGGTTGGACTTGACGACGAGCGGCGGCTGGTTGCCCTCGGCAAACCA
>JBBQHG010000126.1:0-7721 GCA_038323755.1 Sphingomonadales bacterium | reverse complement strand
GACGACCCGGTACGACGCCATCCTGCTCGACCTGAATTTCACCGCTGGTCAGACGGCGGGAGATGAGGGGCTGGCATGCCTTGCGCGGATTATGGCGGATGATCCCGGCGCTTGTGTCATCGTCATTACCGCGCATAGCGGCATCCGCGTGGCCGTGGCCGCCATGCAGGCCGGCGCCCGCGATTTCGTGATGAAACCATGGCGCAATGCCGAACTGGTCGCCAAGCTGGAAGCTGCCATCACGCGTACCACCAGGCAGGTCGTTGGCGGCGATGCCGTGATCAGCGACCAAGGATTGACTGCGCTGTTAGGCGAAAGCGGTGCGATAAACCGAGTGCGCGCATTAATCCGCCGCGTCGGCCCGACATCAGCCGGGGTCATCGTAACCGGGCCGTCGGGTGCGGGGCGCACGCATGTCGCGTCCGCAGTACACGCCGCATCGGCGGATGCGGAGGCGACGCTCGATCGGATCGACCTGCGCGACATCGCCGCCTGGTCCCGGCTGGAGGCGGCACGGGGCGCGGTAATCCTGCGGTATCCGGACCAGCTTGATGCCGTCGCGCAAGGCCGGTTACTCGATCGGCTGCCGCCGGGGTTGCGCTGCCTTGCGGTTGCTGACAGCGTCGACCCATTGATTGCAGCGCTGCGCCGCCGCATCGGCACCGTCGAAATTGTTGTGCCATCGCTGCGCCACAGGGAAGACGACGCTCTTCTGCTCGCACGGCATTTTGCGCGCTTGGCATCAGTGGCACATGGCCGCGCCAAGCCCGTCTTCAGTCCTGCGGCTGAAGCTGCCATCACATCGACAGCATGGCCGGATGAGGTCCGCGGCCTGGCGCTGGCGATCGAGCGCGCGGTGCTGCTCTCGGACGATGGCAGTATCGATGCCGCAGCGCTGGTGTCGAGAGAGCCGCCGACCGCTGCAGTACCGACGCCCACCGTGGCGCGCTTTGATCTGACGGAAACCGAGCGCGCAATGATAGAAGCGGCGCTGCGTGCGCATCACCACAATGTATCGCATGCGGCAGCGGCGCTTGGGCTGAGCCGTGGTGCCCTGTATCGGCGAATGGCGCGGTATGGGCTCTAGCCGCAGCCGCGATGGCGCGGCCGTGCTGCGGGGACTGGCGCTGATTGCCTGTGGCGCCATCGGCGTTTCGGCCTGGCAACTAGGCATGTGGGGCCTTTTTGCCGGCGCCGTGCTTTCTGCAATATGGCTCATCCTGCTGGCGCGGGCGCATGCCATCAGCGCCCAGCAGGCTGCGTCGCGCTTTATTGATGTTGATTGGCGCGCGGACCTTGATCCGATCGCAGAGGGCAACGCCGGACAAGGGGCGATTGTCCTTCGCGTATTACTTGATGCAGCGCCGACACCCTTGCTGGCGGTTGACGGCAGATCGGTTCGCGCGCTCAATCGCGCCGCACGGGCGATGTTTGCTACCGACGACCGCGTACTGCCGCCACCTGCAAACCTGATCGCGCCCGACATCGCCTATTTGCGGCATGAGAACCGGCAGTGGCGAATCGACAGGGTGGAGGTGGCGAGCGCCGCGCGCACCGTCGTCGCATTGATCGACATCGAGCAGGAGGAGCGCACGGCGGAAGCGCGGGCGACCGCCGAGCTGATCCATATTCTGGGACATGAGTTGTTGAACGGGCTGACACCCATCGTCTCGCTTGCAGACAGTGCGCTCACTGCGTCGGCTCAACCCGAATCACACCCACTTCTTTCCGATATTCTTGGGACGCTTGCCCGCCGTGCCGAGGGGTTGCAGCGCTTTACCGAAGCCTATCGCGCCCTGGCACGGCTACCCGAACCCGACCGGCGGGCCGTACCGATCGCCGAGCTGATCGAGGATTTGGCGCGGCTCTTCCGGAGCCGATGGCCTGCGGTGGTGCTTGATGTCGAGATCGACATCAGCGGAGCGCAGGCGGCCCGCATCGACCGCGACCAGATCAGCCAGGCTTTATGGGCACTGCTGCAGAACGCTGCCCAGGCCGCGTCGACCGCCGATCGCCCTCCCCGGGTGACGCTCGGCACTCGTCTGCATGCCGGTCTGCTGATGATCGACGTTGGCGACAGCGGCGCTGGCGTCCCGGCCGAAGACGCGCAGAAAATCTTCCGCCCCTTCCACACGACCAAAGCCGAGGGGACCGGTATCGGCCTCAGCCTGGCCCGCCAGATCGTACAGGCCCATGGCGGGTCGGTCATCCTGATGCCCGACCGACCGACCATCTTTCGCGTCACCCTGCCCTGAACGATTGGCCGGTGGGATATCTGTTGGAAACGGTGTGGACGATAGACGTTCGTTGGCGGCGGCTGTCGGTACCCGGGCACTTGTTCAAGCTGCGGTAGGCGCCAGTGCCAGCAGAGCGAAGGTCGCGAGCCAGTGCGTGCCCATATAGTCATCGGCGATGTGCGGCAGGCTGGTGTCGATGTGATGCTGGGCCGTGTCGCGCGCCGCGCCGCAAACCGGATGATGCGGCCCCACCGCTTCTGCAATAAGCCGCCAGCACCAGGCGCGACTCAGGTTCAACCCATCAAGATGCGCAATTTTGCCGTCGCTGCGGTCGGACACGAACGCCGGCGTAAACAAGGTCGACGGCTGCTGCTGCGCGACCTGCGGAAGAAAGGCGTCGAACCAAGCGGTAAAGCGCGAACGATCCATCACCCGACTCATGAGCGCTGCCTGCGTCAAGGCCGGGGACAGAAATTCGTCTCCGCCAGGCTCCCATGCTTGGCAACCGCGATCTCCCGCGAACCAGTCCTGCGCCCGCGCTTCGACCAATGCGGCAAGGGAGGGATCATGGCTGCGTGCCCAATCAAGCGTGAGCAGCAGCGCAAAGGACGTGTTGCCGTGGGTGCCGGTGCGGATTGGATAGGTCAGTTTGGGCAGGAAGGCACCGAACCGAGAAGCAAAGGCGCGGGCGAGCGGCGCAAGCGCTTCACCCCAGGGTGCATTGTGCCGCATCGCTTCATCATGGAGGGCGAGTGCCCAGGCCCAGCCATAGGGCCGCTCGAACCCGGCGCTGCCCGGACGATCAAGATAGGCAGTTTCGATCGCAACCTTCCCGACGGTCAACATCGCATCGGCGCGCGCGCGGATCTCTGCCGCGATGGGCATGCCGGGAAACAGGCGCGCGAGGCGCAGCACCTGCCACCAGCCATGGACGCAACTATGCCAATCAAAGCTGCCATAAAAGACCGGATGCAGTGCCGAGGGCGTGGCTGCATCATCGGGGCCTTGAAGGACATGATCAAGCTTGTGCGGATATTCCTGCCCAAGATGGCTGAGTGTCAGCCGCGCGAAACGGTCGGCGAGTGCGGCGTCAAGGACCGTCATCGAATGACCAGCCAGAGCAGCAGGATATTGAAGGCAAGCAGCGGTAATGCGGTCGGGATTTGCGCCTTGATGACGCCGCTCCGGTCCTTCAAACCCAGCAGGGCGGCAGGCACGAGATTAAAGTTGGCGGCCATTGGCGTCATCAGCGTGCCGCAGAAGCCGGCGAGCATGCCGATCGCTGCAACGCGTGCCGGATCAGCACCATACGCCTGAACCAGCAAAGGCAGCCCAATCGCCGCCGCCATTACCGGGAAGGCTGCAAAAGCGTTTCCCATCACCATCGTAAACAGCGCCATGCCAAGGCCGTAGCCGATCACCGCGCCAAGCAAACTGCCATGCGGGATAGCCTGTCCAGCCAACGCCCCAACGACATCGCCGACGCCCGAAACGGCAAATACGGCGCCAAGGGCGGCGAGCATCTGTGGGAGCACAGCTGCCCAGCCGATATCGTCCATCAAGCGCAAGCCTTCGCTAAAAGGCGCTGCAGGTGCCGGCCTGAGCCAAGCATAGCAGACACCAAGCGCGAGCAGCACGCCCAGCGTCAGCGCAACTAACGTCGCTTGCTTGGGATCGATGATCGTCGGCACTTGCTTGAAAATCAGTGTGCCCACCAGTGCCGTCGCTGGCACAATCAATGCGGGCGCGAAGAGCCAAGCGCCACGCGGCTTCACAGCGACGATGTCGTCGGTGCGCCGCGCGCGCATCCGGCCCGAAGCGGCGACCGCGATCAAGGCGAGCACCAGCACACCATTGCCGACATCACCGATCATATCGCCAAACAACAGGCTGATCGCTAGGAGCAGGTAAAATGCAGCATTGCTCCACCGGCTGCCAGCAGCGCCAAGGACTGCAAAGGCAAGGAAAGTAGCACCGGCGACGGGATAGACCAGATTCAGCCCGATCATGGGTGATGGCGCCTGGCACGAACATCAATCAGCAGCAGCCGCGTTCCGTGGATCAATGTGGCGGCAATCGCGGTCGGTATCGCCCAGACCGACAATTGCAACGGCTCGACGGCGATGCCGTACCCCTGCAGAACACCCTTCATCAGCAGGATCGACCCGATCGCAATGAAGATATCTTCGCCAAAAAACAGCCCGATATTGTCAGTCGCGGCGGACAGCGCGCGGAGCTTTTCGGGATCGTGCGCACCGGGTGCCTCAGTCGCGGCTGCGGCTTCGACCATGGGGGCGACGAGCGGACGCACGGTTTGCGGGTGACCGGCGATTGACGTGAGGCCAAGCGCAGCGGTGATTTGGCGAAACACGAGATAGAGCGCAAGCAACCGGCCCGGCGTGGCACCGCGCAGCCGCTGAACCAAAGCCGCGGCGCGCGCCTGCAGCCCATGCCGTTCGAGCAGGCCAATCACGGGCAACACGATATAGACCACGCTGACAAAGCGGCTGTCATTGAACGCCTTGCCGAACACGGCGAGAATCTTGAGCGGATCGAGGCCCGCGGCGAGCCCCGTCACCAGCGCGGATACCGCCACCACCAGCAACGGATTGAAGCGCAGCAGAAACCCGAGCGCGATGACCGCAATGCCGGCTAGCACCAGCATCTAGCGTGTCGTCCCTACCAGTCGGCCTATCCCCATCGGAACGAGCCTAACCGGCCTTGGACGGCGAGACCAGCGCCCTTTGCATTGGCCATCAATATTGACCAAGGAAGGGCCATGGCGAAAACCGGCTGGCAATTCTGGATCGATCGCGGCGGCACCTTTACAGATGTCGTCGCCCGGCTGCCCGATGGGCGCGTGCGCACGGCCAAGCTGCTGTCGCAGGATGCACAATATGAGGATGCCGTCATCGAGGGCATTCGCCGGATGATTGCAGCAGGCGATGCAACGCTTGCCGATGTCGACATCGTCCGGATGGGCACGACGGTTGCCACCAATGCGCTGCTCGAGCGCAAGGGAGAGCCGACCTTGCTGGCGATCACCCGCGGCCTTGGGGATGCGCTGCGCATCGGTTATCAGGCGCGACCGGATATTTTTGCCAAACACATCCTGCTGCCCGAACAGGCCTATGCCGAAGTGGTCGAAATCGACGAGCGGGTGACCACTGAGGGAACAGTGCTGTGTCCGCTTGATGAGGCAAGCGCTCGAGCGGCGCTGGAAGCGGCATATGCGCGCGGGCTGAACGCCGTCGCTATCGTTCTGATGCATGGGTATCGCCATACCGCGCACGAGAAGCAATTGGCCGACATCGCCCGTGCTGTCGGCTTCGCGCATGTATCTGTGAGCCACGAGGTTACCCCCCTTATCAAGCTTATTGGGCGCGGCGAGACCTGCGTGGTCGATGCCTATTTGTCGCCGGTCCTCAATCGGTATGTCAGTCGGGTGGCGGCAGCCCTTGGCGATACCGAATTGCTCTTCATGCAATCCAATGGCGGACTGGCCGGTGCGGGCGCTTTTAGCGGCAAGGATGCGATCCTTTCTGGCCCCGCCGGCGGCATTGTCGGTATGGCGGAGACCGCACGGCTGGCAGGGATCAACCGCGTCATCGGTTTCGATATGGGCGGCACCTCTACCGACGTATCGCACTATGCGGGGCAGCTCGAGCGGACCGGCGAGGCGATCGTCGGTGGCCTGCGGGTTCGCGCACCGATGCTGCAGATAGAAACGGTCGCGGCCGGCGGCGGATCGATCTGTCGCTTCGATGGGATGCGGCTTCGCGTCGGGCCGGAATCGGCGGGCGCCGATCCCGGCCCGGCTTGCTACCGGCGTGGCGGGCCGTTGACGATTACCGATTGCAATCTGTTTCTCGGCCGCCTGCAGCCCGACCATTTTCCGGCCCTGTTCGGCCCCCAGGGCGACCAACCCATCGACCCGGCACCGGTTCGCGAGCAGTTGACCGAGCTAGCTAAACAGGTCGGGTCAACGCCCGAGCGCCTCGCTGCCGGGTTCATCGAGATCGCCAATGATGCAATGGCGAGCGCGATTCGCACGATCTCCGTCGAGCGCGGGCATGATCTCACCCGCTATGCCCTGGCGAGCTTTGGTGGCGCTGGCGGGCAGCATGCCTGCGCCATCGCGGATATTCTCGGCATCGACCGGGTCATGATCCATCCGCTCGCAGGTGTGCTTTCTGCATTCGGCATGGGCATGGCCGCGCACCGCGTCGTCCGCGAGGCCACTATCTCGCTGGCGAGCGATCGGGAGGCGGAAGTAACGGCGGTGCTTGACCGGCTAAGCGAGGACGCATTGGCGGGTCTGACGGCGCAGGGCGTTGAGATCGATCGCATCGAGCGTCGGCTGCGGGTTCGCTACGCGGGCGCCGATTCCGCACTAACGATCGATGCAGCCCCGTTTT
Source organism: Sphingomonadales bacterium (assembly GCA_038323755.1). Lineage (GTDB taxonomy): Bacteria > Pseudomonadota > Alphaproteobacteria > Sphingomonadales > Sphingomonadaceae > Sphingomonas. The sequence goes on along the minus strand of JBBQHG010000126.1, from coordinate 1,066 downwards.
GCGATGTGGCACAGCGTTTTGCCGACGCACATGCCACGCGCTTCGGATTTTTCGACGCGGGCACACCGCTTGTCATCGAAGCAGGTGAAGTCGAGGCGATTGGTCGATCGACCGGCGCTACCGCACGATTTGCCGCTGGTATTGGCGTGCCGATTGGCCAAGCGATCGACCTGTATCTCGAGGGTCTTCAGCTTGCCGCCACGTTGTTCGACCGCGCCGATTTGCCCATTGGCTGGTCGGCCATGGGACCGGCGGTAGTGGTTGACCCCTCCGGCACGACCTTTGTCGCCCCAGGCTGGCGTGCGACAATCGATTCCCAGGCGAATTTAATGCTCGACCGCGCCGCACCACGCAACACGCGGGTCGCGGCGGGGACGGCGGTTGATCCTGTGCGGCTGGAACTGTTCGCCAATCTGTTCATGAGCATCGCCGAACAGATGGGCGTGGCGCTGCAACAGACGGCCTGGTCTGTGAATATCAAGGAGCGGCTCGATTTCAGCTGTGCGCTGTTCGACGGCGACGGGCATCTGATCGCCAATGCGCCCCACATCCCAGTGCACCTCGGATCGATGGGCGAAAGCATCCGCACCATCATCAATAATCGCACGGGCAGCATGCGGCCGGGCGACGTCTACGCGCACAATGATCCCTATGATGGTGGCACACATCTGCCCGATGTCACCATCATCATGCCGGTTTTTGCAGGTGGCAACGCGCCGGCCTTTTTTGTCGCCGCGCGCGGGCATCAGGCCGATATCGGCGGCACAACGCCGGGATCAATGCCCGCTGACAGCCGCCGGATCGAAGATGAAGGCGTGCTGATCCAGGACGTCCTCCTGGTCGACGGCGGGCAGCTCCGCGAGGCAGAACTGCGCGCACTGCTTCGATCAGGCGATTGGCCGGCGCGCAACCCCGACCAGAATATCGGCGATATCCGTGCCCAGATCGCCGCCTGTGCGCGAGGCGCAGAGGCATTGCGCGCAGCAGTTGCTGACCACAGCCTTGCCACTGTGCAGGCCTATATGGTCCATGTCAGGGCCAATGCGGAGGAGATGGTGCGGCGGCT
>JBBQHG010000125.1:0-7774 GCA_038323755.1 Sphingomonadales bacterium | reverse complement strand
CATAGCGTGTCTCGACATCGCTGGCGTTGAAGATCGCCTCGAACATCTTGGTCACGCGCCCGCTGGCGAAGGTCACGTCGCCGCGCGCCGTCAGCCGCGTGCCCTGCGGCGTTGTCACGTCGAGCGTATCGGCACCCAGCGACAGCGACACGATCCCGAGCGACTCCAGCGACACCAGCTCGCCTGCATCGGTCACACCATTGGCGTTGCGATCCCGCCAGATCGACAGGCTTGACCAGATCGCGTCCGCCGCGGTGATCCGCCCGTCGCTGTTGCTGTTAAGCTGCCCTGATTTGTGGAGGTTAGCCCCAAGGCGATCCCATAGCCGTTGACAAGATCGCTGCCGCCCAGGTTTTCATCGACCGCAGGGATAATTCCATTACGATCAGTACCAAGAAAAGCGACGATAATTTCGCTGTCTCTCTGATAGGCTATTGCATAAAAACCCGCAGTTAGAGCGGGCCCATCCCCCTTACTATCGTAGATTGATATGTTACCGATATGATTATTTGAAGAAGATGATAGACCTTTAATACCTGCACCAGATCCGCGATTATATGAATCCATTGCAGGGATTGCATAAATCAGATCGCTTTGCATATTATCAGGCATCACTTGATTCCCGTAGAAAATAAATTGCCGCTCAACCCAAATGGCGAACCGCGAGACGTAAATCCGCGATGCAAATAACCCCCATGAAGCTTTGGCAACCATTTCAACGATTTTGATATTTTATTTGTTATTTCATCTGATGTCGTTGCAATTGTTATACGATTAATTTTTATAAGATCAGGATCTATAACCGCCACGGACATGGGGTTATTTATATCTCCAAACCGCACGATCATTGGCCAAGAGTTGTCGAGTGCGGTTTTCTTAGCGCTCGGCAGGTGCGGCGGTTGGTGTGGCAAATCAGCACTATGCGGAAACCAGGCCGACCCGAGCATCTTCACCGCCGCCAAAAACGCCTCAAAGCTTTTTGAACTGCCCGGCACCAATGCTTCGGTCACCACCCCCTGCAAGACAGGCGCGCCATCGCCCAGTGTCAGCAAGGCAAACACCGGTCCGTCCGGCAGGTCGACCATCACCGCTTCGCCGATCAGGTCACTATGCCCTTCCCCTGTCTCAGACGTGCGAAAAAATTCCCGACCCGCCCGGATTTCCATCACCGATGAGCCGGTCCGCAGCCCCTGCGATGTCTCGGCCTCGACTGTCATCCGAAAACGATAGCTGGCCGTGCTCGAACCACAGCCCGTCGTGGCCATCGCCAACCCTCCGCCGATGCCAAGAAGAACGTCGCGTCGCTTCATTTCAATTATTATTGGGCAATTGCGATCAACCATTGATCAGCTCCGCAGACCATTGATATCACCTGATATTTCACTGGTGAAAGGATTTTTCCGATCGGAAAGATATTTATCCAAATGATCTATCCATGGTATGATGTGTTCAATTCCGTCGGAGATTTTGTCTTTGGTCGTTTCGATAATAATTCGGGAAACACCAATTTGATCTGGTGAAGTGTCGTACAATGTTCGTGGGTCAGAAGGGTCGCCAAAGCGGATCATTCTTGGCCAGTCTTGGCGCGGAAGATCTGCCCTAAGATCCGACCATGCCGCACCCAGTCTGCGTACAGCAGCGACATAATCTTCGACATTCTTGATATTTTTGTCTGGCAGCAACGTTTGCGTGACAAGGCCAGGAAGTGAATCATCGCCGCCGGGCCTACGCATCAAGACAAACAAAGGACCATCGGGCAGGTCAACGACGACGGCCTGTCCCCGGAAAGCGCCTCCGCCGGCCCGTTCCTCCGGCAAAAGCCTGGCGTTGGCATAGGCCTCGATTTCGTAGACGGCAGAACCGGTTCGCAACCCGTGTGGGGTCATCACCTCAACGGTCATTCGATACCGATATCGGGCTGGAAACATCGATCCGCATGCCGAAAGCGCAGCGGCCGCAAGGGCGACAACCGCCAAGCCCAGCACGCCCCGCCTGGTCATGCTGACCCAACCGTCAAAAATCGCCGCGGCCTCTCGCTCGACCTCAACATGAATCCCCCTGTTGTCAGCCTGTTATGAAACAGCCCTCAAGCCCAGCAAAGTTGACTATTGCTGTCTGGTTCAAATTTTCCGCTTGATCGACCTTGAATCCGCAGTTTTTGGCCAGTTCACAGTTTGTCATATGTTAAGCTGCGATCCTATTGACCCGTTAAGTCTATAATAGCTGTCAAAATGGACTTATTATCGCGCAGTTTGTCTGATAAGCAGGGCTCGGCATCCTACTATGACTGGGATTTGCCAATTTTCGCGCTCCCTCCTACACACACTTGCAGCCGATCACCTTTCCCTTATGTTTGGTTCAGCGATCTATTCGCTGATCGTGCCGAGTATCGAAGACATCCAGGAAAGGTTTATTGTGGCCAAGAACATGACGCCCCAGGGCGGTGCAGCGACTGACGGCGAGCAATCTGGCGCGGTCGCCAATGGTGCACTCGCGTCGCCGGCAGCATCAAATGCTGGTCAGGATGCGGCCCCGGGCGATGCGACGCAGCTCAGCCCCGAAATTGCCAAAAAACTCGCCGCGGTGCGCAGCCATGTGCGCGAGAGTTTCGGCAATGTCGTGATGACGATGATGATGCTCCCGCGCTATCGCCACCAGAGCGTGGCCGATCTGCAGCATCTGGTGCTCGATCCGTTGATCCGCGATCGCATCGCGATTGCCTATCCGGGCAAGGCGGAAGACCGGTCGACCAGCGACATCACCGGCGTCGCCATCTGGGCCAGCGTGTCGGATGCGGTCGAACTGAAAATCCGCGAGCAGATTGCCGGCGGCGTGTTCCCGGTGCGGCTGAAGGCAGAGGACTGGACCTCGGGCGACAATAACTGGCTGTTCGATGTGATTGCGCCGGACGAGAAGACCACCGCCGCCGTCATCGCCAATTTCCGCCAGCTGGTGAAGGAAGGCGGACTGAAACTGCACCCGCTGGTCACGCGCTTAGTCGATGCGGAGACGCTGCAGAAAATGGGCGCGACACGCGGCGGTAGCCAATCGACGGCGAAGGAGGGCGATGCACCTGCACCGACGCCCGAGACAGTCAATTAGATTATCGTTCGCCCCTCGGGGCGGACGTGGCGATAACCATTATAGGTGTTAGTGACCGATTAACCAGTGATAATTATAATGACTGCTGGAGAACAGCAGGATGGCGCTGACGATTAGAATGCTACTGGCATGGATACTTGCAGTTATTTTTTCGACTGTTTTGGCAACAGTGTTGACCGGCGCAAGCGCTGCACCAGGGAGCAACCTATTTGAGCGATTGCTTGGCATGGGCTTGATCGTCGGCGTTCCGATGCTTGTCTTTTCGACACTGGTTGCGCTGCCCTTATCCTCTTATCTCGCAACCATCCAACCGACGTGGGCGGCTACACGTGCCGCAGTCATCCTGTTTGCGGGAGTTGCGGCGGTGCTGGCAATGGCGATCTTTCCGGGTGGGTGGAACGGTGCTGCGCAGGCGTTTGTCTTTTTTGCAGCCCTTTTAGGCTTATTCTGGGGGCTGATCGGCTTCGTCATCGCTCGCACCCCCACCGCGGCCTGATGCACAGGGTCAAACAATATGCTGCTGTCCACGCGATAGCTTGGGATAATTATACGCCGGTGAAATAAGCGGCCGACACCGTCAGTCCATCATCCTTTCGGGGAAGCTTGGGCAAGATATATGCGATAGCTGTCATCGGTAACATTATGGAACGTGCGCCGCGCCGCTACCGCTCCCGGCCCGCCTCAGCCACGGTCTGGGCAATCGGCGAGAGCAGATAGTCGATGATGCGGCGGCGCCCCGTCTTGATCTCCGCCTGCACCGTCATCCCCGGCTGAATCCGGTCGCATAAGGATGTGCGCTGCGGGTCCCGGGCGGCGCAGCGCAGCCGGATGCGCGCGGCGTAGACCGGGCTTTGGCCACCCGCCTTGCCGCCCGCCTCGCCCTGGCGGCTGGCGGCGGAATCGCGGCCGGGATCAAGCGAATCCCGGCTCAGCGTTTCGACGACGCCTTCGATCACGCCCCAATCGGTGAAGTTGAACGCCTCCAGCTTCACCGCCGCGCGCTGCCCCTCATGCACGAAGCCGATATCCTTGTTGAGCACCTGCGCCTCGACCTCGATCGCGCTCGAGCAGTCGCGGCCCGCGCGCGCGGCACAGGGCACGATGACCATCAGCGGCTGGGCCGGTTGCACCACCCCGCCGATCGTCGACACGCCCAGCTGCTGGACGACGCCGTCGACCGGGCTGCGCAGTTCCTGATAGCGGCGGCGGCGCTCGGTCTTGCGCAGTTCCTCGGTCGCTTGCCCGGCCTTGTCGTTCGCCGTCGCGAGATCGGTCGCGGCCCCTTTCCCGAAAGTCTCGCGCAACCGGCGCAGTTCAGCGTCAAGCGTGCCGATCGCCGCTCTGGCACCCGCTGCTGCCGCGCGCTGCACATCGATATCGCGGATATGCTCGGCCCGCGCCTGCTCATATTCCAGCAGCTTCAGCTTCGAGAAATAGCCCTTTTCGCTTAGCTCATTGCGCGCGGTCATCTGCTTGTCGATAAAGGGCATCGCCTCCTGCAGCTTCATGATCTGCGCCGTCGCCCCTTCCAGTTGCGCCAGCTTTTCCGCGCGCTGCTCACGCAGGCTGGCGGCCTGTGCTTCATATTCGGCGATGGCGGAGCGGACGAACATCGCCTCGGTCCGCGCGATCTCGGGCGGCGTACCGGGTGGTGCCATGAAATGCGCGGGCCGTCCCGACAGATGCGCCAGCAACGCATCGTTGCGCGCCTGCACCAGCTGGGCCGTGCGCAGCGCCTGCGTCGATTGCGCTTCGTCCGCGCTTGCCATGGTCGGGTCGAGCTCGATCAGCAGATCGCCGCGGTGGACATATTGCCCGTCACGGACATGGATCGCGCGCACCGCACCGATTTCGATCGGCTGGATGATCTTGGCATTGCCCGTCGCGACGCTCTTGCCGGTCGCAACGGCGACGACATCCATCTTGCCAATGAATGCCCAGCCCACCGCCAGCACGAACAGCGCGCACAGCGTCAGCATCAGCCAGCGAAGCCCGGGACTCGGCGGCGATTCCATGATCTCAAGCGCGGCCGGCAGGAATTCATGGTCGGACCGTTCGCGCCTGATCTTGTCGTTGTCGTTTTGGATGCGCCAGCTTTCGCGCAGCACCGCCCAGTGGCGCGCAAATAGAGCGAAACGACCTGCGGCTGCAGCCATCAGATGACCCTCTCCGGCAGCGGCTCAGCCGCGCGGCGTACCGGCTCGGGCGTGCCCATCTGCTTGGCGTGGAGCATCGCGTATCGGCCGCCTGCTGCCAGCAAGGTTGCATGATCGCCAATCTCGGTCACCTCGCCCGCCTCGACCGTGACGATTCGGTGACACGCGCGCACCGCCGACAAACGGTGCGCGATGATGATGACGGTTCGGCCATGCGCGATCAGGTTGAGGTTCTTTTGGATGATCTCCTCGCTTTCGGCATCGAGCGCACTCGTCGCCTCATCGAGGATCAGGATCTTGGGGTCGCCGATCAGCGCGCGCGCAATCGCGATGCGCTGCCGCTGGCCGCCGGACAAATTGGCGCCGCGTTCCTCGATGATCGTATCATAGCCATGCGACAGCGACAGGATGAACTCATGTGCCCCGGCCATTTCGGCGACGCGGATCACTCGCTCCATCGGCAGCGTCGGGTCGGCAAGCGCGATATTCTCGCGCACCGACCGGTTGAACAGGATATTCTCCTGCAGCACGACCCCCACCTGCCGCCGCAGCCACGCCGGATCGACCAGCGATAGATCCACGCCGTCGACCAGCACCCTGCCCTGTTCCGGCACGTAAAGCCGCTGTACCAGTTTGGTCAGCGTTGACTTGCCCGATCCCGACGGGCCGACGATCCCGATCATTTCGGCGGGCGCAATATCCAGGCTGACCCCGCGCAGTGCCTCGGGCGCGTCGGGGCGATAGCGGAAGCGCACCTTGTCGAACTCGATCCGCCCCTTGATCGGCGGCAGGCTTGCGCGATTGGGGTTATGCTCCGGCTCAGCCGGGGTGTTAAGGATATCGCCCAGCCGGTCGACCGAAATCCGCACCTGCTGAAAATCCTGCCACAGCTGCGACAGCCGCAAAATCGGCTGCGCGACGCGGCCCGACAGCATGTTGAATGCCACCAGCGACCCCACCGACAAATCGCCCGCGATCACCGCTTTCGCGCCGAGAAAAAGGATCGCCACCGTCGCCAGCTTGGACACCAGCTGAATCGCGTTGCCGCCCCAGTTCGCCAGAATGGTGACGTCGAACCCGGTCTTCACATAGCCCGCAAACTGGCGCTCCCACCGGTCGCGCATGCGCGGCTCGACCGCCATCGATTTCAGCGTGCCGATCCCGGAAACGGTTTCCACGAGGAATGACTGGTTCTCGGCCCCGCGCTTGAACTTCTCGTCGAGCCGCGCGCGCAGCGGCGGTGTGACGATCAGCGAAATCGCGACGTAAATCGGGATCGTCGCGGCCACGACCAGCGTCAGCAGCGGCGAATAGAGATACATCACCGCGAAAAACACGATCGTGAAGAACAGATCGATCACGACCGTAACCGCGTTGGAGGTCAGAAACTGACGAATATTCTCCAGCTCGCGGACGCGCGCGACACTGTCTCCCACCCGCCGTGCCTCGAAATAGCCAAGCGGCAGCGCGACGAGATGGCGGAACAGCGCTGCCGACAGCTCGGCATCGACCCGGTTGGTGGTGTGTGAAAAAAGCCAGGTCCGCAGCCCCGACAAAATGGTTTCGAAAATCAGCACCACCGCCAGCCCAAAGGCAAGCACATCGAGCGTCGTCAACGATTGATGGACCAGCACCTTGTCGATCACGAGCTGGAAGAACACCGGCGACACCAGCCCGGCGAGCTGAAGGAAAAAACTGCCGATCAGCACATCGCGCAACGGGCGGCGATATTTGACCAGCGCGGGGATGAACCAGCTGACGTCGAACCGGCGTTTTTCCCCGGCGATCCGCTCGCGCGTCGTCATCATCAGCGCGGTGCCCGCATAGCGCGCATCCAGATCATCGCCGTGCCAGATTTCGGGCCGCGCGGCGTCTGCGCGCTGCACCAGATAACGGCGTGTCTCGTCATTCTCCTCGACGCGCAGCAAAATAGCAGTGCCGCCATCGACAAGCGCGATCAGCATAGGCGCAGGCACCTTGCCCAGCGCCATGCCAGGCACCTTGCGCACCTTGGTGACCAGCCCCAGCCGCCGCGATACACGCGCAAGATCATCGAAGCTGAACGCGCTGTCGCCCCGGCCCCGGTCATGCAGAATTTGCTCCGGATCGGCCGGAACGCCCAGAAACTTTGCCAGCAAAACGAAGCATGCCAAGGCGGGGTCAATCTCCGGTCCGGCATCGGGCAATATTTCCGAATCAGTCACGCGCTACCCTTGCTCCCAGCAGCTTGCTTAAGCGCCGATCTTTGCAGGATAATGTAGGCGCAAGCCAACCGAGACTCGGACCGGGATGGTTGTTTGCCAATATGGTGGCGCGGTTTTGCGCACTATGCGTGCTCTATTCGCCGCAACGCCGGCAGGGGCTGATCGGCGCGCTGCCCAATTGGGTCTGCGGTCGTCTCCTTTTACCGCAACTGCGGCGCGCTTGCCTCATAGGCGGCGATTGCTGCTTCGCTTGCCAGCGTCAGTGCAATCTCGTCGGTGCCATTGATCAGGCAGTCCCGACGAAAGGGATCC
>JBBQHG010000124.1:0-7814 GCA_038323755.1 Sphingomonadales bacterium | reverse complement strand
AGGCCAAGCCGATCTATCAGCACCCCTCGCGCGGGGCGATCACCGTTGCGGCGCAGCCGATCATTGGCCTGTAGGGCGCCGCCTTCGCCACCTGGCGCGCGCGCCGGACGGACCGGTTCGCGCCCTGGGCGGGCGTGCTGCTTTTCACGCTGTTCGCGGGCGGCCTGCTGCTCTGGCAAGTCCGCGCAGGCGCCGCCGCGCAGATGCTCGCCGTGCCCGGCGCGGTTGCACTCGGCTGGATCGTCATGCCGTGGTGCCTTGCGCACAAATCGGTGCTGGTCCGCGTCTTCGGCACGGTTGCCGCCTTCATGATTACCTCGGGCGCGTTTGTCGGCTTCATCGTCAAATATGCCGTCCCCGACAAGCCGAGCAGCAGCACCCGCGCCGTCAACCGCGCCGGCGCCTCCTGCACCACCATCCCCAGCCTGGGCGTGCTCGACGATCTGCCGCCGCAGACGATTTTCACCTTTATCGATCTCGGGCCCCGGCTGATCACGATCACGCATCATTCAGCGGTGGCGGGCCCCTATCACCGCAATGGCGATGCCATTCTCGATGTGCAGCACGCCTTCACCCGCAGCGCCGACACTTTCCGCGCCATCGCCAAGCGGCACGGCGCAACGCTGCTGCTCACCTGCCCCAACATGGCCGAATCGACCGTCTACACCGTGCGCTACAAAAACGGCTTCTACGCGCACCTCGCCAGGGGTGAGACGCCGGTCTGGCTTGAGCCAGTGCCGCTGCCCGCAAACTCTCCGCTAAGGCTCTGGCGGATCAACTAGAGGAAGCTCGCCCGCAGCCCGTCGATCACGAATTGCGCGGCGAGCGCGGCCAGCAGCACGCCGAGCAGCCGGGTGATCACCGCTTCGATCTTGTCGCCAAGCACGCGCATGATCGGCCCGGCCGCGACCAACGCTGCCAGTGTCAGCGCCAGGATCACCCCCAGCGCGCCCAATATCACCAGCGTCCGCTCGATGCCGTGCCCTTTGGACATCAGCAGCATGATCGACGCAATCGAGCCAGGCCCCGCGATCATCGGCATCGCCATCGGGAAGACGGAGACATCCTCGATCTCGGGCGTGCCCTTGATCTTCTCGGCCCGGTCCTCGCGGCGCTGGGTGCGCTTTTCGAGCACCATCTCGGTCGCGATCACGAACAGCAATATGCCCCCCGCGACCCGGAAACTATCAAGGCTCGCGCCGATCGCCGACAGGATCGCCTGCCCGAACAGCGCGAAGACCACCAAGATGCCGCCCGCGATCAGCACCGCGCGGATTGCCATTGCCCGGGCATGCACCGCCGGGACGCCCGCCGTCAGCCCGGCATAGATCGGCGCGCAGCCCGGCGGGTCGATCACGACGAAAAAGGTGATCAGCGAGGAGATGAAGAGCTCGGTCATTGGGGCGGTGCGGCAATGACGTCCTTGAGCGCAGGTGCCAATTGCTTGCCATCCCACAGCCGGACTTCCATGGTTCGCGCATGATCGGGCGTCACCGTCCAGCGCCAGACCAGCGTTGAATCGGCTGATGCGCCGGCGCCGCTCAGGCCGCTGCTATCCTCGCCGCGCACCCATTTAGGCGCTGAGGCGCATGCCGCCCGGGTCACGATGGGGTCTGCCGGGCGGAGGCGTGGCGCCGGCAGGGCATCCCCGCCATCTACCACCCACTTCCAGCTGCCATCGGCCTGCTTCACCCACACCGTCGTGAAATAGCCGACACTACCATTGGCGCGTTGCCAGCCGCCCGTGTTGACCGCCAAATTGCCGTCGCACGAAACATAGCTCGCGGTCGGCCACCAGTCGATTGCCCTGGGCGGGTCCTTGCGATCCTTCAGAAAGGCATGCGCATTCACGGGCTGTGGCGCGAACATCGTCGCGTCGTCGGTCGACCAGCGGCGGAACGCCGTCCATTGGCCGTCCGTTTGCGCATCGGCGGCAAAAGCACGCTCCGCCTCGATCGGCGTCTGCGCGACGGTGGCAGCGGAAAGCACCAAGGCCAGAATCATATCGCGTCCTTCGCCAGCGCTACACCCGCGCGCCGGTGCGCCGAGACCAAGGTATTGCGGAGCAGGCATGCGATCGTCATCGGCCCGACGCCGCCCGGCACCGGCGTGATCGCGCTCGCCACGCTTGCCGCGCCGCCAAAATCGACATCGCCGACCAGACCATCCTCGGTCCGATTGATGCCGACATCGATCACCACCGCACCGGGCTTGATCCACTCGCCCTTGATCATCGCCGGCTGCCCCACCGCCGCCACGACGATATCCGCGCGCCGGACCACGCTGGACAGGTCACGCGTCTTCGAATGCGCCACTGTCACGGTGCAGCTTTCGGCGATCAGCAACTGCGCCATTGGCTTGCCGACGATGTTGGAGCGGCCGACAACGACTGCATCCATCCCGCTCAGGTCGCCCAGCCGGTCCTTCAGCAGCATCACGCAGCCCAGCGGTGTGCACGGCACAAAGCCATGCAGCCCCGTCGCCAGCCGCCCGGCATTGACCGGGTGGAACCCGTCGACATCCTTCTCGGGGTCGATCGCCATGATGACCACGCGCTCGTCAATGTGTGGTGGCAAGGGCAATTGCACCAATATGCCGTCCACTGCCGGATCGGCATTCAGCGCCTTCACCAGCGCGACGACATCGGCCTCGGGCGTATCGGCGGGCAGCCGGTGCTCGAAGCTTTCCATCCCCACCGCAATCGTCGCCTTGTGTTTGTTGCGGACATACACGGCAGAGGCCGGATCGTCGCCCACCAGCACCACGGCCAGCCCCGGCGCCCGCCCGGCAGCAGCCCGAAACGGCACGACCAGGTCGGCGATCCGCGCACGCAAGCCGGCTGCAAAGCCCTTGCCGTCGATGATGTCAGCGCTCATGCCGCAGGGCCATAGAGCCCCGCTGCGATCTTCGCCAGCCTTTGCGGGTCGCCGCTTAGCCGCAATCGCTTCAACCGCGCGGTTTCCCCCATGATCAGCACCACGTCGCGCTTGGGCAGGCCGAACGACTTGGCAATGAGCGCGATCAGCGCGGCATTGGCGGCGCCGTCAACCGGGGCAGCGGCGAGCCGGGCGGCGAAATGCTCGGGCGTTCCCGGCCCAAGCGCATCCCTGCCGCCACGCGGCGTAACCCGCACCGCGACGGTGATGCCTTCAGCCGTGACTGTCCACGGCCGCGCCTCGATCAGAGCGGCGCGCCAGTCTGGATCGAGATCGCCAAGTTGCCGAGGATCAGGTTCACAATCTGGATGCCGATCAGCACCACAGCCGGCGAGAAATCGATCTGGCCGAAATCGGGCAAAATCTTGCGGATCGGCCGGTACATCGGCTCGGTCAGCTTATCGAGGCCCTGATAGAGCGAGCGCACGAAATCATTATAGGTGTTGATCACGTTGAACGAGATCAGCAGCGACAGGATGATCTGGACGACGACGATCCACCACACAAGGTTGAGCAGAACCGTCGCAATCTGAATGAGGGTGATCAAACCGGGCACTCCATCTTGGTCTCTGAATGGGTCTCGAACATATATAGGCGTTATACTAGACCATAACACCCCTTGATGTCACCCTAGCGTCGATTGCCGCCAGCTCAAAGCGCCCCGGATGAAGTTGAAGACCGCTCGCTGCCGGCATGGCGCCGCCAGACGTCCAGCACCTGCCCTGGCCCTTTGTGTCGCCGCGAAGGCGGGGACCCAGACTGGGGGCCCGCCGTCGCGGGGGGAGACAATGGCGCTACCTTCAACCAACACCGGCGCGCCTGCCCGCAAGCCCTTAGCGATGCACCAGCGTCCCCGCCCCCGCCTGGGTAAAGATTTCCAGCAGCATCGCATGCGGCACCCGCCCATCGAGGATGACGGCAGCGTCCACCCCGCCTTCCACCGCGGTGATGCACGTCTCCAGCTTCGGGATCATCCCGCCGGTGATCGTGCCGTCCGCGCGCAGCACCTCGATCTTCGCGGGGTCCAGATCGGTCAGCAATTGCTTGTCCTTGTCGAGCACGCCGGCAACATCGGTCAGCAAAAACAGCCGCGATGCACCCAGCGCCGCCGCAATCGCGCCCGCCATCGTATCGGCGTTGATATTATAGGTCTGCCCGTCGGCGCCGATGCCGATGGGCGCGACCACCGGGATCATCCCCGCATTGGAAATCGTGTCGATCACCGTCCGATCGATCGATTCGGGCTCGCCGACAAAGCCCAGATCGACGACGCGCTCGATATTGCTGTCGGGGTCGCGCGTCGTCCGCTCCACCTTCACCGCACGCACAAAGCCGCCATCCTTGCCCGAAATGCCGATCGCACGGCCCCCCGCCTGGCCGATCCAGGCAACGATCTCCTTGTTGATCGCGCCCGACAGCACCATTTCCGCCACTTGGGCGGTCTGCGCATCGGTGACGCGCAACCCATCGACAAAGCTCGATTCGACCCCAAGCTTCTTCAGCATCGCGCCAATCTGCGGCCCGCCGCCATGCACGACGACGGGGTTGATGCCGACCGCCTTCAACAGCACGACATCCTCGGCAAAATCGCGCTGCAGCTCGGGATCGCCCATCGCATGCCCGCCATATTTCACGACAAAGGTCGCGCCGGCATAACGCTGCAAATACGGCAACGCCTCGGTCAGCGTCTCCGCCTTGGCGAGCATGGCGGGGTCGGGCGCGTGATTGGCGGCGGGGGTGGCGGGATCGGTCATGGCCACCCTCTACTCAATCCGCCCCGCGAGCGAAAGCTGGGGTCGCGCGATCGGGCGCAAGACAACCGCTGACGCTTGAAATTTTGTGAACCCGCGTCTCGCAAGCGAGATCCGGCTTGTGCCATACATACCTATTATATTCGTGCGAACAGTCGGCAGCTGCGTTATTCAGTCAAGCATCGCACAAAGAACATGTTGGCGATCGAAAAAACCATCCTGTTGCGCCTTAGCATCTAATCATGAGCGACCACAGCGAGTCGATCTCTAACATTCTTACTGATGTCAGTTTATTGACTATGATCAAGCCTATGAAAATTCATATAATTTGTCAGGAAATTTGTGAATTGGCATTTTTCAAAAAATATGGTGATATTGCTCTCAATTAAAATCGCTATTTTTTAACCGAAGTTGGCGCTGTTCCAAAGATATATTAGGATTTTCGGCGATTTGATGATCGAGGAGTGATTTAGATGAAATGGCTTTTCGGGTTAACCATGATCGCAATTTTATCGGCTTGCAACCAACGCACATCGGCCACAAAACAAATAGATGAATTGGCTTTGGATCAAACAATCGCCGAACGTTATAATGCGTATACCTACGTGCCTCTAGATGCACTAAAAGTATTTGCAGCCCAAGATAAGGGGTGCGAATCTCGTCAAATCACGGGCGATGTGTATCTGAACGCTTTGCCCGATAACACAGTGCGAATCTCGGTACGTCAAATCAGCGGAAAGCTTAATGGCTCGGCAGGTCCAGTTTCGCTGGGGAGTGAAGGGAATCAGTACGAGGTTGTTCTCGATTATATCAATGCAGACACTGCCAATGTCCCGTTTTACATTGGGCAGTACGATCCAAAAACTCCCCTAGATAAGGCGATACTCCAACCACTCGGTCGAAAGATTGAGCCGGGTATGCGTTTGTGGGTTGAACGAGTATATCCCGAAAAAGAAAATCAGCCAACCGCCAACGTGGTGATACCAGTATATGTTGGCGTAGGTCTTCGCCTCACCGCCAAGATATTGGTGCTTAAGGGGACCGTCAATTTAAGCAGCCTCGGGGCGATAGCTGCAAGTGCAGAAGCTGGAAAGTCCACCGGCTCGCTTGTTGTGCAAACCTTGGGGATAAACGGTAAGCAGGTTGCAACTAGCCTTACTTTGCCAAACGATTTGAACCCGTCAACTGTGCAATCGGCGATCCAGGGGTTAGGTGCGATCAAAGCCATCATGTATGACTCCGCCGGGACGCGAATAACGCCTCGGGCAGTTGGTATGTACTTCCCCCTTGCGAACGCCGACTCAGAAGTCGTTAATAGCATTGTTTCAGAATTGGCGAGGACCAGCATAAACTGGTATATGCCATGCTTCGCGAGCGGCTCGGCAACGGGGAAGGCCGAACAAACGATTGCACCCGCATCGGCGGCGGCTGCTCGGGCAAACTCACCCGATGTACAACGCACGCCAATAGGATCGGTACCAAATTGACTTTGAAAAAGCGGCCTTTCCTTGGGAAAGGAACGAGCGGCATCGGTCATTTCTGCTAAATCCGGTGTGGAGCATTCGAATGCTGGTTGTTGCTCCGCAGCTCAGGACGTACTCGAAAAACTAGCCGCGTTCTTCCAGCCTCACTCCCCCCGGTCCAGCCAGCGCCCGATCCCCACCACCGCATAAATCAGCGGCGGCACCAGCAGCGCCGACAGCCCCACCTTCACCACCATCTGCCCGATCAGCAGCTCGCGGATCGGGAACACGCCCAGAAAGGCGATACTGACGAACAGCAGCGTGTCGACGATCTGCGACAAGATGCTGGCCAGCCCCGCGCGCAGCCACAATAGCCCGCCGCTCCCGCCTTCCCGCCCTTTGAGCGCGGAAAACACATAAACGTTCAGCGTCTGCGAAATGCCGTAGGAGATGATGCCGCCCACCCAGATGCGCGGGGTGGCGCCCATCATCAGCTCGAATGCCTGGGCGCGCGCCGGGTCCATGTCGGGCGCGGCGGGGATGGCGAGCACGATCAGCGACAACACAATCGACGCAATCAGCGGCACGAAGCCAAAGCGCACCAGCCGGTTGGCGATCACCGGCCCGTGCAGCTCGGCAATCGCGCTCGATACCACCACCAGCATCAGGAAGGCGAAAATCCCTGCCTCGATCGCCAGCGGCCCCAGCCCCAGCATCGGCCCGACAGCGGAAAGCGGCCCGAGCGTCACCTGCTTGTTGCCGAGCACGCCGGCAATGCAGACCATGCCGCCGTAAAAAATCGAAAGCGCGAACAGCGAGCGCGGGATGCGGAGATCATTCTGGTTCATCGCTGCGATTGGTAAGCAGATTTACGCGTCCGTCAAACGGCCACTAGCAGCGCGCCGCAACCACTGTATGGTGCGCGGCTGGCGCAGCCGGGGGGGCGCGCGTGTTTAGTGCGCAAAGGGTATCAATGAACCAGACGCTTATCGGCCTTTCCGGGATTGCCGTCATCCTGCTGGCCGCGTTCCTCTTGTCGAACAACAAGCGGCTGATCCGCCCCCGCGTCGTCATCGCCGCCTTCGGGCTGCAGGTCGCAATGGCCACGCTCGTGCTCTATGTCCCCGCCGGCAAGGAAGTCATCCAGACGATGGCGCTCGGCGTGTCCGCGCTGCTCGGCTATGCCGCCGCCGGCACCCAGCTCATCTTCGGCAAGCTGGCGACTGATCCCACCTTCGGCTCGGCCTTCGCCTTTTCCGCGCTGCCGGTGATCATCTTCTTCGCGGCCCTGGTGGCCGTGCTCTATCATCTCGGCATCATGCAGCTCGTCATCAAATATGTCGGCGGCGCGATCGAGCTGATCGTCGGCGTGTCGAAGGTCGAGGCGCTGTGCGCCGCCGCCAACATCTTTGTCGGCCAAAGCGAGGCGCCGCTGGTGATCGCACCCTATCTGCCCGCGCTCAAGCCGCCGCAGCTGTTCGCGGTGATGTCGGTCGGCATGGCAGGCGTGGCGGGGACGATCCTGGCGGCCTATGCTGCGCTGCTGGGGCCGCAGGCGTTACCCTATCTGCTCGCCGCGTCGTTCATGTCGGCGCCGGGCGGATTGCTGATGGCCAAGATCATCATGCCCGACGTGCCGCCGACCCCGCCGTCCGACACTGTCG
>JBBQHG010000123.1:0-7846 GCA_038323755.1 Sphingomonadales bacterium | reverse complement strand
TCCCCTCCATCGGCACCGCACCCCATCGACGCTGCCGACCAGGAGAATGAATATGGCACGTCTCAACATCCCTACCAGCGTGGCCGCTTCGCCCGAAAAGTCGCAGCCGCTGCTCACCGCCGTCGAAAAGCAGCTGGGCATCGTCCCCAACCTGTTCCGCCTGATCGGCACCAGCCCTGCCGCTCTTGAGGGCCATCTCGGCCTTAGCGCAGGTATCGGCCGCACGCTCGATGCCAAGACCCGCGAACGGATTGCGCTCGCCGTCGCTCAGGCCAATGGCTGTGACTATTGCCTGTCGGCGCACACCTATCTCGGTCTCAATCTCGTCAAGCTCGATGCGGGCGAAATCGCCCTCAACCGTCGCGGCCATTCGGGCGATGCCCGTGCCGACGCCGCCGTGCAGTTCGCCGTCCGTGTCGTTGAAGCGCGCGGTCGCGTCAGCGAGGCTGATCTGGCCGCTGTCCGCCTTGCTGGCTTCAGCGATGCCCAGATTGTCGAGATCGTCCAGAATGTCGCGCTCAACGTCTTCACCAACTATCTGAACAACGTCGCGGAAACCGATATCGATTTCCCCGCCGTGTCCGCCGCACAGGCCGCTTAAGGCCTGTTCCCGCCGGCGGGTTTCCCCCGCCCGTCGGCGGCCCCTTTTCGTCCAGGAGCATCCGTCATGGCCACCGGTTATCTCGACATCGCCTTCACCCCCGCCGTTGAAGCAGCGCAAGCCGCCAACGGCGCAGCAGGCATGTACGACAAGTCGCGCCTTTCGCGTGTACTGACCCGGCTCGGCCCGGCGGAGGAAGACTATATCGCCCAGCGTGACAGCTTCTATCTGGCCAGCGTTGGCGAGACGGGCTGGCCCTATGTCCAGCATCGCGGCGGCCCGACGGGCTTCCTCAAGGTCATCGATGACCAGACGCTCGCCTTTGCTGATTTTCGCGGCAACCGGCAATATATCAGCCTCGGCAATACCGCTGTTAATGATCGGGTCTCGCTGTTCCTGATGGATTACCCCAACCGTCGGCGGATGAAGATCTATGCCCGGCTCGAAGTCCGCGATCTAGCCACCGATCCTGCCCTTGCCCAACAGCTCGCCCTGCCGGGCTACCGCGCCCTCCCGGAACGCGCGATGCTGCTGCATATCGAGGCGTATGACTGGAACTGCCCCCAGCACATCACCCCACGCTTTACCGAAGCAGAGATCGCCTCGGCAATCGCGCCCTTGCGCGAACGGCTCGCCGCACTCGAAGCTGAAAACCAGGCATTGAAGGCCCAACTCGCTGACAGGAAACCCGCATGACGCTGCAAGACACGCCACGCCCGCCGCTGCCGCCCTTCACGCGCGAAACCGCGCTGCTGAAGGTACGCGCTGCCGAAGATGCCTGGAACACGCGTGACCCGGCCCGTGTCGCGCTTGCCTATACGGTCGACAGTGAATGGCGGAACCGCGATGAATTCCTCATCGGTCGCGATGCCATCACCACGCTGCTAACCCGCAAATGGCAGCGCGAGGAGGAATACCGCCTCGTCAAGGATCTCTGGGCCTTTGCCGACAACCGGATCGCAGTCCGCTTCCAGTATGAATGCCTGACGCAGGGGCAATGGTGGCGCGCTTATGGCAATGAGCAATGGGAATTCGCCGAAAACGGCCTGATGCGCCGGCGCGAGGCGAGCCTGAACGATGTGCCGATCGATGAGAGCGACCGCCGCTTCCGCTGGCCGCTCGGGCCCCGCCCTGCCGATCATCCCGGCCTTGTCGGCGTCGCAGGCTAGACTCGATGTCAGGCGGGGCTGAACCGGCACTGTGCCCCGGCGAAAGCAGGGGTCCAGAACCACAAGGACGGCGCCTGGGCTCCTGGGGGCCCGCGTTCGCGCGGGGACGAGTCCAACAAAAAGAAAACGAGTCTAGGCCGCCGCCAGCACCGCTGCCATCGCCGGCATCACCGCCTGCAGGCCCTTGACGGGCCGGATCATCACACGAAAGCCGCTGATCTTGTCCTCGGCATTCCAGTGGATGATGTCGACGCCGTTGACCTTGATGCCGTCCAGGTCGAGCTCAAACTCAAGCACCGCGGAGCGCTCGCCGATCCACTCCTCGACATAGCGAAAGCTCGGCACCCCCAGCACCGCCTGCGCCGCGCTCAGATATTTGATGGTAATCGCCTTGCCGATTTGCGGCGTGTGCACGGCGGGTGACTGGAATACACAGCCATCGGCGATCAGATCGTCCAGCGCCGCTGTATCACGCGCCTCCATCAACATATGCCATTGCTGAATGGCCGGGGGGTAAGATGCCAAGGTCGCCTCTCCATCGTTCATGGGGGACGATAGCGGATGGATCGGCAAAACCAAATACGTGCTCGAACGCGGGGGGCGCCGGGCCTGACCAGGGTCTGACCGTGGATAGAGCATCAGGCGCTGTGGTCAGGCCGCGGTTTTCGGCGCCTGTTTCTCGATATCGATATTGAACACCCGCCGCACCAGTTCCTCCAGCGCCTGGAACACGCCTTCGACGCCAAATCCGGCAACGAAACACAGCGCCGATTGTGAAAGATGCACCGATCCAATCAATCCGGCAGACGCGCCAGTCCCGCCATCCGAGCTAACGAACAGGCCGATGCAGGCACCGATGACCGCGCCAAGAGCGATCTGAACCGGGGACAGCATCAGGTCGCGCGGCATAAGAGTGAAATCACGCAGCTTTGTCGAAATCGTTCGGACGACCGAAGCAGTGGCGCCGAGCACGCCGTAACAGATAGGCAATATCGTACCCGCAAGGATATTGATGAAGACCGCTGCCCATTCGACATTGATAATCTTTTCGGCCGGCTTGTCGTCCGGATTGCTGGCAATGTTGGCAGGACCTATCGTCGATCCAGACTTGGCGGTCACCCGTCCGTCCGAATCTGTCGCTTCCGATTGTTTCGTACTGATCACCGTGAACGACGTTTCCTGGATGCCACCCATGGTCGCCTGCAGCACGCCGCGCAGCCAGTAATCCGCGTCAAGCCAGTGCTTAAGGTTTAATTGCGCGTTTGCGTATCGTTGGCGCGATAAGCGGTCTCTCTCGGAGTTGGCACTATCGGGGTTGGTGGCAGCGCCGCTATTCTCACTTGTCTGGGAGACGACGCCGCTGGAGACCGATGATGCCGCAGCCGTTGACTCGTTAGCTGCTGCAGAGGTGTTGCCCTTCGATGCGGCAGTCGGATTTTTGCCATCGTTCGTCGCCGTGTCGCTATTAGGCGGCACCACTACATTGCCGGTTACCAATGCCTGTGAGGCTGATTGCTCCTGCAATTGGTACACACGATTGAGCAGCGCGCTACCTGTCGCCACATCCCATGAAAATGTGCATGTCAAAGCAAGCCAAGCCATCAGGAACCACCCCAGCCCCCGCCGCAGCCGCGCATATGCCGGGGCAACCTCCACCAGATTGGGGTAGGCCTGCGCCGCAAGCGAATCTCGCGTCAGTTTGGCATCATCGTCGCCTTTGTCATTTGCCTTGCCAAAGGCTCTTGTGAAGTCACCAAACCAGCTGGCATGGCTCGAGATCAGCGTCGTAAAGGCGATGCTGGCACCGGTGGCTGGTGATGCAGCTTCATTCAGCAAATCCTTGGCATGAAGGAGCTGTGCGGCCCGACGTGCTTCGCTCCGATCGACCTTTGGGTCGGTCGGCCAGCGAATTTCACAAATCTCTTCCAGCCAATCCCGGTCGGTATCGAATACCTTGCTATTGTCCGTCATGGACGGAATGGATTTAGCTCTAACCGATGCGACGTTGTCGAGCAGCAGATACACTTCCGCCAATTCCCGCTGGATCAAAAAATCCTGCATCGGAGTTGGCAAAGGATTGGGTGGCGCATCGGCGGCTACTTCAACGGTCACTCTTCTCTCCCCCGCAGTCAAGCGACCAACGCGCGGGGGCTGCCATCAGCTCAAGCCAAAGGCTTCATCTGTCCCGCTGAAATCGCATCATCGATTTACGCTCGTACAACTAAGGCTGTACGTATCGATATGATATCGGCCCGGCTGGTAATAGACGCTATATGGTCCGTTTCCGTTGCATTCTGAGCGCTTGCCCGATGCGCCGCCGTTCCCTACCTGTTCACTGATGACCGTCCCCGCCGAAACCCAGCAAGACCCGCCTTATATCCGCGGCCTCAATCCGCCGCAGCGAGAAGCTGTGCTGACGACCGAAGGCCCCGTCCTGGTCCTCGCCGGCGCCGGCACCGGCAAGACCGCCGCCCTCACCGCGCGGCTCGCGCATCTGCTCTACACGCGCAAGGCCTATCCGAGCGAAATCCTCTCGGTCACCTTCACCAACAAGGCAGCGCGCGAGATGCGCCACCGCGTCCGCGCGATCGTCGGCGATGTGGTGGAGGGGATGCCCTGGCTCGGCACCTTCCACGCCATTGGTGCCAGGATGCTCCGCCGCCACGCAGAACTCGTCGGGCTGCAATCCAACTTCACCATTCTCGATACCGATGATCAGCTCCGTCTCCTGAAACAGCTGATCCTCGCTGCAGATCTCGACGAGAAGCGCTGGCCCGCCCGCCAGCTCGCCGGGATCATCGATGGCTGGAAGAACAAGGGCCTCACGCCTGCCGATATCGATGCCGGCGAGAGCGAGAGCTACGCCAATGGCCGGGGCGGCGAGATGTACGCCGCCTATCAGGCCCGCCTCATCGCGCTCAATGCCTGCGATTTCGGCGATCTGCTGCTCCACATGCTCACCATTCTCAAGCGCGACCGCGCGGTGCTCAGCCACTATCAGCAGCGCTTCCGCTACATCATGGTCGACGAATATCAGGACACCAACAGCGTCCAGTATCTCTGGCTCCGGCTGCTCGCGCAGGAGCGCAAGAATATCTGCTGCGTCGGCGATGACGACCAGTCGATCTACTCCTGGCGCGGTGCGCAGGTCGAAAACATCCTGAAGTTCGAAAAGGATTTTCCGGGTGCCAAGGTCATCAAGCTCGAACAGAATTACCGCAGCACCCCGCACATCCTCGCCGCCGCGAGCGGGGTCATCGCCAACAACTCGGGCCGTCTCGGCAAGACGCTGTGGACCGACGAGGCCGAGGGCGAGAAGGTCAAGGTGCTCGGCATCTGGGACGGTCCGGAGGAAGCCCGCCGTGTCGGTGAGGAAATCGAATCGGCACAACGCGGCGGCAAGTCGCTCGACGACATTGCCATCCTCGTCCGCGCCCAGCACCAGACCCGCGAGTTCGAGGATCGCTTCATCGCCATCGGCATGCCCTACCGGATCGTCGGCGGCTTCCGCTTCTATGAGCGCGCCGAAATCCGCGATGCGCTCGCCTATCTCCGCGTCGTCAGCCAGCCCGCCGACGATCTCGCTTTCGAGCGCATCGTCAATGTCCCCAAGCGCGGGCTGGGCGACAAGGCGGTGCAGAAGGTCCACCTGCTCGCCCGCGCAGAAGGCATCCCGCTCACCACCGCCGCCGCGCGCATCCTCGATACCGATGAGCTGACCCCGCAGGCGCGCCGCTCCTTGAGCAACTTCGTGATCGACATGGCCCGCTGGCGGCAAATGGCGGCAGAGCTCCCCCATCCCGAGCTCGCCCGCCAGATCCTCGACGAAAGCGGCTACACCGCCGTCCTCCAGGCCGAAAAATCGACCGAAGCCTCAGGCCGCCTCGAAAACCTCTCCGAGCTGGTCCGCGCGATGGAGGAGTATGAAAATCTCGGCGCGTTCCTAGAGCATGTCAGCCTCGTCATGGACAACGAGGCGCAGGCCGAGGACGCCAAGGTCACCATCATGACCATCCACGCCGCCAAGGGGCTCGAATACGACACCGTCTTCCTTGTCGGCTGGGAGGAAGGCCTGTTCCCCTCGCAGCGCGCGATCGACGAGGGCGGCCTCGCCAGCCTCGAGGAGGAACGCCGCCTCGCCTATGTCGCCATCACCCGCGCCAGGCGCCGCGCGATCATCCTCCACGCCGCCAATCGGCGCATCTACGGCCAGTGGACGTCGAGCATCCCCAGCCGCTTTGTCGGTGAGCTCCCACCCGCGCATATCGACAGCGAAACCAGCATGTCGGGCGGCGAAAGCCTGTGGCGCGCCAACTGGTCGGAACGTGCCGATCCCTTTGCCGACATTGCCCGCGGCACGGGCCGTGGCCCCGGCTGGCAGCGCGCAGCCGGCACAACGGGCAGCGGCACCCCCGGCGGTGGCTTCAGCAGCCGCACCTTCACCCGCGAGCCGTCCCGCATTGTCGAATCGCGTGCCAGCGCAGTCAGCATCGGCAACAAGGGCCGTAGCGATCTCGCCGTCGGCATGCGCGTCTTCCACCAGAAATTCGGCTATGGCGACATCGCCGAAATCGAAGGCAACAAGCTGGAGATCGATTTCGAGGCCGCAGGGCGAAAACGCGTAATGGATAGCTTCGTCACCCTGGGATGATCGGCATCCTACCGGCGGACTGCCCTGCTCCCGCGCTTTTTCGGTGTGCCTATCGGTTCCAATCTCAACCAAGGCACGCGTGATCCGATAATCCAGATGCTCGACACGTCAAAAGCACGTACCGTACCCGGTGGCCTATGGGTGGAAGCCCTTGATGCGCTGTTCAATCTCCGCGGGCCGATCACTCGACTGTTGCCGCAACGCGTTCAAGCAGGTTGTCTGGCGTCGGCATGGCGCATGCCCCGTCAATCCAAATTCAGCGATTGCTGCCGATCCATGCCGCGTCCGCCACAGGTGCAGCCAAGCGACACCCCGTCGTCACCCCGGACTCGAGCCGGGACCCACCGTGCAGGAACATCTGCCATCGCCCGTGCCTGGCTTGACCCCGGCACTGGCCCGGGGCGACGCTGGAAGGGGTGGCTGCAGGAATCGCCCACTAGCGGACACGCCAACCTTGTTGTGATAACACGCGCGAGACGCCCATTTTCACCGCAAGTCGAAGAAACGCATGGGAATTAGAAATTATCTGATCGAGGGGGTCTCGGGAACTGGCAAGACCTCGGTCTGCGAGGAATTACAACGACGCGGCTATCACGCGATCCACGGTGATCGCGCACTGGCCTACCAAGGCAACCCGCAGACCGGCGAGCCGGTACCTGGTCGTGCACATGAGAACCATATCTGGGACGTCGAACGGGTCCGAGCTATTGCGGCAGACCGAACAAACACCGAGTCCTTTTTCTGCGGCGGCTCTCGAAATTTCGGTCGTTTCATCGATGTATTCGACCAGATATTCGTCCTCAGGATCGACAGGAACACACTTCAGCAGCGGCTATCGAACCGACCATCAACCGAGTGGGGCGGACAGCCGCTGGAGCAGGCCTTGATCCTACGATTGCACGCAACCGCGGAGGACTTGCCCGAGCCTGCGGTAATAATCGATGCAACATCACCGATCAGCCGGGTCGTCGATGACATCCTCTCACACTGTCGAGATCGTTGACCGATTTGCCGACCGCAAACAGACTGGGCAATCGTCCGCATAACCACCCAAAAGCAGACGTTCCCCGCCCGCCTGGACGGCGGCATATCGTATCGGTTCACGGCCCGGATGCCGACAACCGCGATCTTAAATGGATCGGCCAAAGGCCCGTAAGCCAGCCCCTTCCTCGCCCTTCACGTAGGCGCTCTGCACCAGCCCCATCGCCTGACCGTCCACGTAACGACCCGCATAAACCCGTCGCCCGGGCATGCTGCCTTCGTTGCGTCGAGTCCCAATACCGTCCCAACGCAATCATACCGATTGAGGCTTTGACAGCACCTTAGTGAAAGAAGATAGCGCGCATGCGGGTTGGGAGGCCCCATGCATGAGTACTGTTTTCTTCTGCCTTGCGGCGTTCCTTGCGCTTGCGGGTATCGGCTATG
>JBBQHG010000122.1:0-7854 GCA_038323755.1 Sphingomonadales bacterium | reverse complement strand
GGCGACGTAGAAGAGCCGCCAATGTTCTTCCAACTCGCGTGCCGATGCGCTTTCGACGAGACCTTCGAGCCCGCCGCCGCGCTCATCGGCGCGTGGGCGGAAGATCGGGAAGGCGTCGCTCCCCTCTTCGGGTGCCCATTTGAGGATCGAGCGCGGCGCAAGGCCGGGATCGACGGTGGCGTCCGCCAGGATGACGAGCGGCGCCTGCAGCCCCTTGGCGCCGTGGACGGTCATGACACGGACGGCATCGAGCGGGGCGGATGGATCGCGGACAATCTCGACATCGCCGCGATCGAACCAGTCGAGAAAACCCTGAAGCGAGGGGGTGCCGAGGCTTTCGAAATCGAGCGCGGCGCTCAATAACTCCTCGATCGGATCGCGCGCTTCCTGGCCGAGACGGTGGATGAGCTTGCGGCGGCCATCGAGCGGGCCTGACAGGAGCTGTTCGAGCAATTGATAGGGCGTGGCGATATCGGCGCGAGCGAGCAGCGCGTAGAGCGGCTCCAGGCGATTATCGGGCTGGGTTGCGCGCAGATGCCGCCACAGGCTGCCACCGGGGCGCGGGGCGGCGGCGGCCATCAGCTCGTCCTGCGTCCAGCCGAGCAGCGGCGAGACGAGCAGGCTGGCGAGCGAGAGATCATCATCGGGCTGGAGCGCAAAGCGGATCGCGGCGAGCAGATCGCGCACGGCAAGCGGCGCATTCAAGCGGAGCCGATCGACCCCCGCGACGGGCACCCCTTCCACGTACAATCGCGCGACGATGAGCGAGGCGAGCTCGCCGCGGCGCTTGACGAGGATCATGACGTCTTCGGGACGAAGCGCCCTGCCCTTGCTGCCGAGCATCAGCGGATTGGCGGGATCGAGCCAGGCCTTCAGCTGCCGCGCGATCTGTTTCGCGAGCGCGCGGGTGGCGTCGTCGATCCATTCTTCCTCATCGGTCTCGCTGCCGCCAGCGATGGTGGCGGGCCACAGGGTGACCTGGCCCGGCCCGGCGACTTCGCTGGCATGCTCTTCGATTGCGTCGATCAGGCCGAGGCCGGGGTCATCAATGGCACCGATGGCGGCATCGACGAATTCGAGGATGGGCTTGGTCGAGCGGAAGGAATGGGTGAGCGAAAGGCGGTTGAAATCGGTTGCTTCGGCTGGCTGATCGGCAAGGACGTCATCGACGCGCTGGCGAAAGCGACGTTCGGCAGCGGCGAACTAAAGCGGGTTGGTGCCCTGAAAGCCGAAGATCGCCTGCTTGTAATCGCCGACCACGAACAGGGTGCGGGTGCGTTCGCCATGCGTGCCGAGGCCGGTGAAGAACTCGCCGGCCAGCGCCTCGATAATCTGCCATTGGCGCAGATTGGTGTCCTGCGCTTCATCGACGAGGATATGCTCGGTCGACTGATCGAGCTTGTAGCGCACCCAATCGCCCATGCCGGGCTGATCGAGCAGATCGACGACGCGGCGGATGAGATCATCGAAATCGACCGCGCCGATACGGCGCTTGGCGCGGGCATAGGCATCGGCATAGGCGCGACCAGCATTGAGCCCGGCAGCGAGCAGATCGCCATAAGCGGCGCGCGTCGCCAGGCCGAGCAATTCGGTGCAGCGGTTACCAATGGCGATGGCGATGTCGGCATAATCGAAATCGGCTTCGAGCAGTTTCTTCTGGTATTTGCGTGGCTCGCCCTCCTTGGTGAAGACGACCAAGCGGAGATCGGCGAGCATCGTTGCACGGTCGGCGGGGGTGGCGTCTGCCCAGCATTCGGCGACATCCGCCTGATTGCCGCCGGTCATAGTGCCCCAGGCGCGGTTGGCGTCGGCGATGCGGCGGACGGCGTCGACATCGAATTCGTCGTCGGTGCAGGCCTCCGCGATGACCTCGGCGATGTCCCCTGATGGCAGGCCAAGCTGGCGGCGGATGAAGGGACCGATGCCGGTGGGCAAGTGCGCCATTGCGGCAGGCGCGCGGGCGCAGGCGTGGAGAAATTCCTCCGCCCCGCCCTCCCCCAGCCGCAGGCTGAGCGCGCCGATGGCGTCGATGATATCGTTGCGCCCCGCCCCTTCGGCATCAACGAGGAGTTGCGCGAGCGTTTCGCGCATCAGCACGGCTTCCTCGCGCGCCTCGATCGGGCGGAAGCCGGGGGCGAGCCCGGCCTCGACCGGGAAGCTGGCGAGCAGGCTCTGGCAGAAGCCGTGGATCGTCTGGATGCGGATCCCGCCCCCGGGCGAATCGAGCAGCTTGGCAAAAAGCGTGCGGGCGCGGGCAATGGTGCGCGGATCGCGATGCGGTTCGCCCAGCGCAAACAAATCCTTGCGCAGCACGGGCTCGGGCATGCGCACCCATGCCGCGAGCCGATCACTGATGCGGCCCGCCATTTCCGCCGCGCCCGCCTTGGTGAAGGTGAGGCAGAGGATGGCGGCGGGATCAGTGCCGCGCAGCAACAGGCGGAAGACGCGCGCGGCGAGGACCTGCGTCTTGCCTGTGCCCGCCGAGGCCGACAGCCAGACATGCGCATCAGGCGCGCTGGCGAGCGCCTGATTGCCGAGCAGCGTCGGCAGATTGGCTTTGCTATCGCTGATCACGTCCATACCATTCATCGCGGCGCATCAGCTGGTCGTAATCGTCATAAGGCGCATATTCGGGGACGAGTTTCGCCGTGAAGGGCTCGTTCCCGGTCAGCCATTGCTGCGCAGCATTTTTGAAATTTTCTGCAGCAATTTTGGTGAAATCGGCGGTTGGAATGAGGTCCCTTTTGCCTTCGGGATCGGTCGGCGAGGTGACCTTGCCAAACTTGCCGTCATGCTTGGCAAGCGACCAATATTCGAAGGCCGCTGCCTGCCCTTTGATGTCGGTAAAGCCGCCGCGTTCGGCGATGAGGCCGAGCAGCCCGAGTTGCAGGCTGTAACCCGCCTTGACCGCTGCGGCGGAAGGAGCCTTGCCGGTCTTGTAATCGATGACCGCGAGACCGCCGGTGGCGAGGCGATCGAGCCGGTCGACAGTGCCGCGTAGTTCAACGCCCGCCAGCGCGATGACGCCGGTTTGCTCGACAGCGATGACTTTGCGCCCTTCATCGGCGCGGGCGTCCATTTGCTGCGCGATCCAGTCGATCGCTTCCATCAGGCGGGGTTGCCAGAGCGCGCGCATCATCGGGTGGGTGCGGGCATCGCGCAGCATGGCGAGCGCGCGGTCGCGCAGACGATGGGGCGCGCAGGCGTCTTCGCTGGCCCAGGCTTCGAGGATCGCATGAACGGCGGTGCCGCGCCAGGCGGGGCTGGGATCGGCATCGACCGGATCGAGCGACATCAGGCCGAGCACGCGGCGGGCATAAAAGGCGTAAGGGTCCGCCTTGAGGCGATCGACTTCAGTGACGGAGATTTTGGTGGGGCGCAGTGCAGCCGGCGGCATCGGTGCCGGTCGGTCGGCGGGGACGTGGCTGCCGGGATCATCGAGCGCGTGCGCCCATTGTTCGAGGTCTTCGGCATGGGTGAGGCCGCCCGACATTGCCTCCAGCCGCAGCCAGAAACGCGAGGCGATGGCAGGCGAGCGGGCATCGCGCCGGGCGCGGGTGAGCAGCGCCTCACGCGCGCCGAGCGCGCTGGCGAGATCATGCGCGGCAAGGCCGACACGGCGATCAAGCGCGGGCAGGCCAAGCTCGATGCGGATGCGCGGGGCGAGCCACGGATCGGGCGCGGGCTGGCCGGGCCAGACGCCTTCGTTGAGGCCGCCAAGGATCATGAGATCAGCGGTCTGGAGCCGGGCTTCGATCAGGCCGTAAATCGCCAGCCTGGGGTGGCCACCCTGGGGCGGGCGGACGGCGATGTCCTCCATCAAGGTGCGGAGCAAGGGCGCAAGGCTTTGCGGATCGACGCGGGCGGGGCCGGCATCGGCATCGGCCGCGATATCGGCGAGGAGTTGGGCGGCGGCGCGGCCGGCGGGGCCCGACCAGAGCGCGTCACCGCACAGGCTTTGCGCGGTCGCCTGGAGCGCGGCGATAAGGGTGGCGAGCGAGGTCGGGCCGGTGGCGAAGATTGCAGCGATGGGATCGAGCAGCGCGCGCGCTTCGGGCCACCAGGTGGCGGCGGGCTGGCGGACGATGCGCTCGCGGGTGTCCCCCTCGCTGAGGAAGCGATCGATGCCGTCAAGGCCGGGGGCGGGTCTGGGGCCTCTCAGCGCACGGTCGAGGCGGCGGACACCGTCGAGCCAGGCCACCCTCCCCTCGCCAAAGCGGACGAGCGGGTGCTTGAGCAGCGCGAGGAGAGCAAGCGGGGCGAAATCCTGCGCGGCGGCTTCGGCCAGCACCGTGAGCAAGGTGCCCGAGGGAAGGATCGAGAGCGGGCGACCGGCGCTGTCGTCAATCTCGATGCCCCAGCGCGCGCAATGTGCAGCGACCCGGCGGGCGAGTGAGCGATCGGGGGTGACGAGCGCGGCGGTCTTGCCGGGGGTTTCGAGGGTGGAGCGCAGCGCGAGCGCGATCGCCTGTGCTTCGGCGGCGGGCGTCGGCAGCACCGCGACGCGGGTGTCGCCGAGGCGGCGGGCGTCGGCGGGCAGGCTCGTCCATTTCGCGGTGAAATCAGCAGGCGCGAGCGCGTTGGCGATGGCACGCCCGCGCGCGGCGGGGGTGTCGTAATCGCTGCCGTCGCGCCAGAGCGCGACTTCGGCACGGTTGACGCCCATCCGATCGAGCAGCAGCTTGAGCTGGAATTGGGGATGGGTCTCGGTCGCGCGGGCGCGCAGCCCGGTGACGGAGTGCGGCTCATGGGGGCCGAGGGCCTGCCATTCGGCTTCCTCCATCTCGGTGGCGAGACCGGCGAAGACGACAAGACCCTGCGGCAGGTCCCCGACAACGCGGAGCAGCCGGGCGATGGCGGGCGCGGTGGTGCTGATGCCGGCGGCACAGACGAAGCCGGCGGGGGGCTGGGTCGCCCAGCGATCAGCCAGGCGGTGCAGGAGGCGCGAGCGGCGGTCGGCGAGGTCGATACGGCCGAGGCGTTCGAGCTCGGCGGGCCAACGATCGAGCACCAGCGTGAACATCGCGAGCGCGCGCTGCCAGTGATCAGAAAGTTCGGGCGCGACTTCCAGGGTGCGCAGGCGCTCGGGCGGGATTTCCTCGACAAGCAACTGATCGAGCGTGCGGGCGAGCTCGCCAGCGAGGCGGATGGCCTCAGCCGCATCGATGGGGGTGGCGGCGCGGGTGCGCTCCTCGCTGATCAGCCGCGCAAGGATGAGGCGGCGGGTGAGTGGGTCAATCGCGGGGGGAATGGGGGCGTCGTCATCGGCGGGGTCGAGCACGGCACCGGCGGCTTCGCCTGAATCCACATCGCCAATGGCCACCAGGCGCGGGAGCAGCAGGCCGCCTTCGCTCGCACGGACAAAAGCGTCGGTGATGGTGCGCTTGGCGCGGTTGCTGGGGAGGAGCACGATGCCGCGCGCGAGCGTCATCGGGTCCTTGCCGAAGCGGCGGATGAGCCCGGCGGCGAGGCCATCCGCAAACGCCCGGTGGGCAGGGATCGTGTAGAGCTGCGGGCCGCGCCGCTCAGCCATCGGCGAGCATCGCCTCGGCCTTGGCGATGGCACCGGGCGTGCCGACATCGAACCACAGGCCCTGATGGGTGATGCCAAAAGCCCGCCCGGCGGCGATGGCGCGGTCCCAGAACAGGTTGGTCGAGAAGGGTCCCTCGGGCCAGTCGGTAATGAGGCGGGGCGAGAGGATCTGAACGCCAGTCCAGACAAAGGGCGCGGGGCGGCCGGGGCGGCGCCTGCCGGTGATGCGACCGCGCGGATCGAGGTAGAAATCGCCCTGCCCGCCATGACAATGCGCGCGGGCGAGCGGAACCATGAGCAGCAGCGCGTCCATCGTCGCATCGTCCCAGCGCGCAGCGAGCGCGCGGATCGAATCGATCGGCCCGTCGATCCACAGATTGTCGCTGTTGACGGAGACGAAGGGCTTGTCGCCGAGCAAGGCGCGGGCCTGCACCAGGCCGCCGCCGGTTTCCATCAGTTGCGCGCGCTCGTCCGACACGACGACTTCGATGCCGCGCACCCGATTGTTGAGATGCGCTTCGAGCGCGTCGGCGAGATAATGGACGTTGACGACGGCCTTCTTGACGCCGGCTGCCCTCAGCCGATCGAGCGCGTGGTCGAGCAGGGTTTGCCCGGCGACTTCGACGAGCGGCTTGGGGCGGGTGGCGGTCAAGGGGCGCATGCGCTTGCCGAGGCCGGCGGCCATGACCATCGCGACGTCGGGCACGGTGCCGCCGGGATCAGGCCGGATCGCCATGGTGCGCACCGCGCTCATTGTGCAGCGATGACCATCGGGTCGCCGCGCTTGGCGGGCGGAATATTGGCGTCGAACCACGCCTTGACCGGGGCGAGTGCCGGGTGCGCCAGATCGCGCTCCAGATAGCCCCAGACCCGCGGCGACAGCGCGGGATAGCGATCCTTGCCGTCGCGCCGCCAGAGCCGGGCGAATATGCCGATGATGCGTGTGTTCCGCTGCGCGCCCATGACGTGATAGGCGGCCTCGAACGCCGGGCCCTCACCGGCCCGCGCGACATAATGGGCCAGCATTGCAGCTTCGATCGCGGGTTCGACATCGCGGCGTGCATCCTGGAGCAGCGACACCAGATCATAGGCCGGATGACCGCTGGTCGCATCCTGGAAATCGAGCAGACCGAGCCGGCCATCGGCCACCAGCATGAGATTTTCGGCGTGATAATCGCGCAGGACGATGACCTGCTGCGCGCCCTCGACGAGCCCGAACACCGCGTCCCAGGCGGCGTGGAAACCGGCCTGATCGGGCACCACCCCGACCGCTGGGCAATACCATTCAGTCAACAGATCGACCTTTTCGTGCATCGCGGGACGATCATAGGCGGCGAGCGGCGGCGGGGCATGCCGGTGCAGATCGACCAGCACATCGACGGCCTGCCGGTACAGCGCGGGCGCGCGCGATGGATCAGCATCGACAGCCTCACGCATCCGGTCATCACCGAAATCCTCGATCAGGACGAGCCCATGATCCAGATCGGCGCCGAACACCGCCGGCGCGGCAAAGCCGCGGTCGTGCAGCCAGCGCGCAATCGAGATGAAAGGGCGCGGGTCTTCATGCGGGGGTGGTGCATCCATGAGCACCGCCTGCCGACAGCCATCGCTCACCCGGAAATAGCGGCGGAACGACGCGTCGCCAGTAATCGGCGATATCGTTGCCCCGCCCCAGCCATGGGCGGCGAGGAAAGAGCGTGCGGCGGGGGGTGGGATCATCTCAGCGGCCATCGCGCCTTCCATGGCGCGGGCACCTGCGCTGTCAAGGCGCGACCGCCTGCCGGGGTCACTTCGAGACAGATAGCCAGCGCGTGCGGCCAATAATCCTGCGGCGCCCGCTCCGGCCATTCGACGAGCAGCACCGACTCGTCTGCCGCATCATCGAGCCCAAGCTCTTCGATTTCGGCAGGGTCGTCGATTCGGTAGAGATCGACATGCAGCACGGGCAGCCGCGTTTCGGGCGGGGCATAGGGCTGGACGATGGCAAAGCTGGGCGACGGCGCCTCACCCGCCAGCCCGAGTGCAGCGAGCAGCCCGCGCGCGATGCTGGTCTTGCCCGCGCCGAGCGACCCGGTGAGCGTGATGACGTCACCTGGCATCACCACGCTGGCGAGGCGTGCACCAAAGGCTTCGCTCGCCTGTGGATCGGCAAGAAGGATGGGCGGATCGGCTGGCATCAGCGCTTTTTTTCAGGCGCCCGGCGCGGCAGCTCGACAGTGAGCAGCGTCCCCTGCCCGCGTTCCGACACCAGGGCGATGGTGCCGCCATGCGCCTCGACAAATTGTTTGGCGAGCGGGAGGCCAAGCCCCAGCGCACGTTCG
>JBBQHG010000121.1:0-7881 GCA_038323755.1 Sphingomonadales bacterium | reverse complement strand
CAATGGGTGATTTGCGACCGTTATATCGACAGCACACGCGCCTATCAGGGTGTGGCAGGTGGCATTGATGACGCTGCCGTGCTGGCGATCCACGGCTTTGGCGCACGCGGGCTGCTGCCCGATCGCACCCTGATCCTCGACGTGTCGCTCGACGAGGGGCGCGCGCGTGCGGAAACGCGCGACGGGATTGCCGCCGATCGTTTTGCAGCGCGCGGCGACAGTTTCCACGCCGATGTTGCCGCCGCCTTCCGCCGATTTGCCCAGCATGAACCCGGCCGCTGCCGCCTGATCAACGCCGGGATGGCGCCCGAGGCGGTGACCGAGGCGATCCTGGAGCAAATCGCCGATCTGCTGCCATGAGCCTGCCGATTGGCAATGATGCGGCACATCAAGCCTTTCTCGCCGCGATATCGAGCGGATCGCTGCATCATGCTTGGCTGTTCAGTGGTCCGCAGGGCGTGGGCAAGGCGAGCTTTGCCCGGCAGGCAGCGCTGCGCATGCTCGCCGAGGCGGCCCGGCCCGAGGCCTTCGAGCCGGGTTTCGATGTGCCTGCGGATGACCGGACTCGCGCGCTGATCGCCGCCGGCTCGCATCCCGATTATCGCGAACTGGTGCGGATGCCCAAGGATGCCGACAAGCCGGGACAGGATCTGGCGCGGTCGATCCCGATTGCCCAGGTTCGCGCGCTGCAACCGATGTTTGCGACAACCCCGTCCATGTCGCCGCGGCGCATCGTCCTCATCGATTCGGTCGACGATCTGGAGCGACCGGGTGCCTCCAATGCGCTGCTCAAGAATCTCGAGGAGCCGCCGCAGGGCACGATTTTCCTGCTGATCAGCCATTCGCCGGGCCGCTTGCTGCCGACGATCCGCTCACGGTGTCGGCGCCTGCGCTTCGATCCGCTCGATGACGCGGCCATGACCAAGGTGCTCAACGGCGCGCTGCCATCGGCCAGCGATGACGAAATTGCCGCGCTGGTCCGCGCGGGTGACGGCTCGCCGGGCCGCGCGCTTGGCTATGCCGGGCTCGATATGGCAACGCTTGACGCCATGATGTCTGCCATTGCGCGATCCGGCGACCGGTCCAATGCCGAGCGCACAAAGCTCGCCAAGGCGCTGGCGCTGAAGGCAGCGCAGCCGCGCTATGAAGCATTTCTGGACCGCGTGCCCAGTTTCATCGCCGAGGAGAGTGCCAGTCGCACGGGAGACGGGCTGAAAGCGGCGTTGGACGCGTATGATAGCGCCCGTGCTCTTGCGATCAGCGCGCGCGCCTTGTCGCTCGACCAGCAGGCGACGGTGTATGAAATGGCCGGGCTGGTTGCAAAGCTCGCCCAGCGATAGGCTTCAATTGCGCCCTGCGATGCTTTAGGGAGCGCGCATGGCCGACCCTTTCTACATCACCACCGCGATCAATTATCCCAATGGCAAGCCGCATATCGGCCATGCCTATGAAGCAATCGCCGCTGACACGATCGCCCGTTACCAGCGTCAGGCAGGGCGCGATGTGCGTTTTCAGACCGGCACCGACGAACACGGGCTGAAGATTGTGCAAGCGGCGCGCGACCGGGGCATTGAGACGCGGGCGCTGGCAGATGAAATGTCAGGCTATTTCCAAGCGATGGCTTCCGCTCTTAACATTAGCCATGATCGCTTCATCCGCACAACCGATGCCGATCATTATGCGGCAAGCCAGGCGATATGGCAGGCAATGGCGGACGCGGGCGACCTGTATCTCGATCGCTATGAGGGCTGGTATTCGGTCCGTGACGAAGCCTTTTACGACGAGAAGGAGCTGATCGACGGGGAAGGGGGCGCTAGACTTTCTCCGCAGAGCACGCCGGTCGAATGGACGGCCGAGGAAACCTGGTTCTTCCGCTTGTCGAAATATCAGCAGCCGCTGCTCGATCATTATGCTGCCAACCCCGATTTTATCCGGCCTGAAAGCCGCCGCAATGAGGTGATCCGCTTTGTCGAGGGGGGGCTGAATGATCTGTCGGTATCGCGGACCAGCTTCGATTGGGGTGTGCCGGTGCCGAACGCGCCGGGGCATGTAATGTATGTGTGGGTGGATGCGCTGACCAATTACATCACCGGGCTGGGCTATCCTGACACGAGCGGCGAATTCGCGCGCTTCTGGCCGGCGGATATCCACATGATCGGCAAGGATATCGTGCGTTTCCATGCAGTTTACTGGCCGGCTTTCCTGATGTCTGCAAAGCTGGCGTTGCCAAAATCGGTGTTTGGCCACGGCTTCGTACTGGCACGCGATGGCAGCAAAATGGGCAAATCGGCGGGTAATGCGGCCGATCCACTCGCACTGGCTGATGCGTTCGGCGTCGATGCGCTGCGCTACTTCCTGCTGCGTGACATCAGCTTTGGGCAGGATGGCAGCTATTCGCCCGAGGCGATCGTGACGCGTGCCAATGCCGATCTAGCGAACAGCTTCGGCAATTTGGCGCAGCGCACGCTGAGCCAGATATTCAAGAATTGCGATGCGTCTCTGCCCGCGATCCACGGCCACACCGATGCCGATAGCGCGCTGTTCGCGCTGGTCGACAAGACGGTCCGTGACGTGATGCCGCGCGCTTATGATGAGCTGGCGCTCTCACAGGCGACTGAAGCGTGGATCCAGGCTGTGTTCGCTTGCAACGCCTATATCGATGAGCAGGCCCCCTGGGCGCTCAAAAAGACCGATACCCAGCGGATGGAGACGGTGCTCGCGACGCTCTATATCTGCATTGCCCAACTGGCGGTAGCGATTGCGCCCGTCATTCCGGCGAGCGCGGCAAGACTGCTTGATGCGATGGGGATCGATGGGGCGCTTCGCACGCCAAATGACATCGGCTCGCACTGGTATTCACCGCTTGCCGAGGGCGGGTTCCGGCTCGACCAACCTGTCGCGCTGTTTCCGCGCTTGGAGATGGCGGCAGAGGACGCCGCATGAGCTTCATCGATAGCCATTGTCATCTGAATTACAAAGGCTTGGTGGAGCAACAGCAGGAGGTGCTGGAACGCGCTCGCGCTGCTGGTGTGGAGACGATGCTGACGATTTCAACGCGTGAGAGCGAGTGGGACGATGTTATCGGCATTGCCGAGCGCGAGGATGACGTTTGGGCGACGGTTGGAATCCACCCGCATGAGGCAGACAGCCATGCGCATATCGACACAGCCAAACTGGTCGCCCGCGCGCAGCATCCGCGCGTCGTGGGAATCGGCGAATCCGGCCTCGATTATTATTACGACCATAGCGACCGCGCGCAGCAGCAAGTGAGCTTTCGCGCGCACATTGCCGCCGCCCGGGAAACGCAGCTGCCGATTATCGTCCATACCCGCGATGCCGAGGACGATACCGCGGCGATCCTGCGCGATGAAATGGGCAAGGGCGCCTATCCGGGCGTCATCCACTGCTTCACCGCGAGCGACGCCTTTGCCGATATCGCGCTCGAGCTTGGATTTTATATTTCGATCTCCGGGATTGTCACTTTCAAGAATGCCAAGGACCTGCAGGACACTGCCGCCCGCGTGCCGATCGAGCGACTGCTTATAGAGACCGATTCCCCGTTTTTGGCACCCGTGCCGCATCGCGGAAAGACGGGTGAGCCTGCCTTTGTGGCTGATACAGCGAGATTTCTTGCAGCGCTGCGCGGTGTTGACGTCATGACGCTGGGCGCTGCCACGGCCGATAATTTTCACCGGTTATTTACCAAAGTGACGTCATGAAGATCCGGATCCTCGGGTCCGGCACCTCATCGGGCGTGCCGCGCATCGGCAATGATTGGGGGGCGTGCGATCCGCAGGAGCCGCGCAACCGGCGGCTGCGCGCGTCTGTGCTGGTCGAAACAGCGACGACCCGCATTCTGGTCGACACCTGTGCTGGTCGAAACAGCGACGACCCGCATTCTGGTCGACACCAGCCCTGACATGCGCGAGCAGCTGCTGGCAGCAGGGGTGAGTGATGTCGATGCGGTGATCTGGACGCATGACCATGCCGATCATTGCCACGGGATCGATGACCTTCGCCAACTCTTCCACGCACGCGGCGAACCCGTGCGCGGCCTCGCCCGAGCCAACACGCTTGGGCCGCTGGCTGATCGCTTTGCCTATGCGTTCAATGGCCGCGCTGGTTATCCACCGACCGTGGCCGGTGAGCTGCTGCCCGACCATCTAATTATTGGCGATATCACGGTGCGTGTGGTCGATCAGCCGCACGGCATGATCACCAGCGCCGGCTTGCGGTTTGAGGCAGACGGCATAGCCATCGGCTATGCGACCGATTTTCATGACGTCACACCAGAGATGGCAATGCTTTATACCGGGCTCGATTTCTGGGTGGTCGATGCGCTGCGCCGAGCGCCACACCCGACCCATGCGCATCTTGACTACACGCTCGCCCGCATTGCGGAATTGAAGCCCCGGCTGTCAGCGTTGATCCACATGGACCAGTCGATGGACTACGCCACATTGTGCGCCGAATTACCGCCGGGTGTGACGCCTGGCTTTGATGGGATGGAGCTCGACCGATGAACGGCGACAAGGGATTCACCGCGCTCATGCTCGCGCTAATGCTCATCCTGCCGCTATCATCGCTCGTGGCACGAAAACTCCCCATCAGCGCCACGTTGAAAATGGCCGCCGCCTGGCTTGCGATTTTTGCCGTCGCTTTGCTCGCAGTCACCGCCGCCCAGCGTAATGGTTGGCGCTGGTCAGACGCGACCGCAGCCCTTGGCCTGAGCGATCAGATGGTCGTTGGTGGCACCGTCAGCATTCCGCGCGGGCCCGACGGCCATTTTTGGACCACAGTGTCGATCAACGGCCACGAGCAGCGTATGCTGATCGATACCGGCGCAACGACCACGGCAATATCCTATGAAACGGCGCGGGCGGCCGGCATCGTAGTCGACGACAGTTTTGGTGAAATTATCGACACGGCCAACGGGACAATTGTAGCGAAGCGCGCGACCGTGGCGTCGTTCGCCATTGGACCGATCAAGGCACGGGATCTTTCGGTCAGCGTCGCGCCGAGTTTCGGCGATGGGTTGATCGGCATGAACTTCCTGTCGGCTTTGAAAAGCTATCGCGTCGAGGGGGATCAGATGATCCTCGAGCCTCGCCCGGACAACTCTCATATTTAACATAATGTATATTATCGTACTTAACGATACCGCGAAGGGGGCTGCATGCAATGGTTGATCGGCTGGTAACCATTATGGCGCGCCTGCGGGATCCCGTTCATGGCTGTAGCTGGGACGTGGCCCAGGATTTCGCGTCAATCGCACCCTATACGATCGAGGAAGCATATGAAGTCGCCGATGCAATTGAGCGCCAAGATCTGGTCGATCTGAAGGATGAGCTTGGCGATCTGTTGCTCCAGGTCGTTTTCCACAGTCGAATGGCCGAGGAAGCCGGCCATTTCGCGCTGCCTGACGTCGTTGAGGGAATCTGCGACAAGATGGAACGGCGCCATCCGCACATCTTTGGCAGCGATGCTGGCCCCGGCCCTCACTTATGGGAACAAATCAAGTCCGAAGAGCGGGCGGCCAAAGCATCGGGCGAGGTCGGCGCCCTTGATGGCGTGGCCAAGGGCTTGCCGGGGTTGATGCGCGCCGAGAAGCTTCAGAAGCGTGCCGCACGCACCGGTTTCGACTGGCCTGATGCCGATGGACCGCGCGCCAAGGTCTATGAGGAAATCCGCGAGGTCGAAACAGCTGCGAGCGATGAAGCGCGCGAAGAGGAGATTGGCGACCTTCTGTTCGCTGTAGTCAACTGGGCGCGCCATTTGGGCATCGACTCAGAAGCAGCCCTGCGTCGGGCGAACAGCAAATTCGAAAAGCGGTTCAGGGCGATGGAGGCGATCGCCGGCGCTGACTTTGCGGCGCGCACGCTGGAGGCCAAGGAACAGCTGTGGCAACAGGTTAAAGCGCTCGCTGATTGAACCGTTCAAAGTCGCGCTCGGCCAGCCGCACTTCATAAATCGCGTGATCGCCATCGACTTCGGACGCCAATACCTCGCCATGCGCATGCAGCCAGGCCGCGCTCGCACCGTCCGATGCATCGAGTGTCACGTGATACCGCCGGTGCTGCTCGGTGAGCATCGCCGCGACGTGCGCGATGAGATCGGGGACCCCTTCCCCGCTGAGCGCTGAAATCGCCTGAACCTCGGGCCGGCGGGCCGCTTCGGCCTGGAGGTCCTCGCGACCTTCGCCTTCGAGAAGATCGAGCTTGTTCCATGCCTCAAACCGCGGCGTCGTTTCTGCCACACCAATTTCCTGCAGGACTTTTTCGACATCGGCGCGCTGCGCATCGCTGTCCGGGTGCGCAATATCGCGCACATGGATAAGGAGGTCGGCCGATACGACTTCTTCGAGCGTGGCCTTGAACGCAGCGACAAGTTGCGTTGGCAAATCAGACACAAAGCCGACGGTATCGGACAGGATCGCCTTGTCGATGCCCGGCAGGGAAATCTGTCGCAATGTCGGATCAAGCGTGGCGAACAACAGGTCTTCCGCCATGACGTCAGCCCCGGTTAACCTATTGAAAAGCGTTGATTTACCGGCGTTAGTATAGCCGACCAGCGCAATGACAGGCCAGGGCGCGCGCTGCCGCCGCTCACGGTGGAGACCACGCGTGCGGGTGACCGATTCGAGCTCTCGCTTCAGCCGCGCCATCCGGTCGCGGATCAGTCGACGATCGGCCTCGATTTGCGTTTCACCCGGTCCACCAAGAAAGCCGAAGCCGCCGCGCTGACGCTCAAGGTGAGTCCAGCTGCGGACGAGCCGCCCAGCCTGATAATCAAGATGCGCTAGCTCAACCTGCAAGCGCCCTTCAGCGGTCGCCGCGCGCTCACCGAAAATCTCGAGGATCAACCCGGTACGGTCGATCACCTTGGCTGCAAGCGCGGTTTCCAGATTGCGTTGCTGCACCGGCGTGAGTGAGGCGTCAAAGATGACGAGCCCCGCCTCTTCCATCCGCGCTGTCGCGGCGATGGTCTCGATCTGCCCGCTACCGATCAGCGTTGCCGGCTTGGGCGCACGCACCCGCACCGCGATACGGTCAGCCACAACGATACCGATCGCCTCTGCCAGCCCGGCAGTCTCCGCAAGCCTGGCATTCGCATCGCGCGCATTCATTCCCTGCTCGGGCAGGACGATGACAGCGCGGGCACCGCGGGCGAATTCGCCCCGATCACGTTCAAAGCCGGTGGTCAATCTTCGTTCGAATCAATTGTTTCTTCAGCTAAATTCAGCGGATGGCTCGGCTGGATCGTTGACACTGCATGCTTGTAGACGAGCTGCGCCATACCGTCGCGCTGGAGCAGCATGCAGAATAGATCGAAGGCGGAGATGTGTCCCTGCAGCATGACGCCGTTGACGAGAAACATCGTCACTGGGTCATTGGATTTCCGAACCGCGTTAAGGAAGATTTCCTGGAGCAGCGGCTGCTTCTTCTGCGCCTCGCCAATCGCTTCGAGAATGCCCTCAACATCGACGGGGCCGGACGGCATGATCGTGGAGATGGCATGCTTGTAGATCAGCTGCGACTGGCCATCGCGCCGGAGAAGCACAGAGAAATTATCGAACCAGGTAACGATTCCCTGCAGTTTCACGCCCTTGACGAGGAACATCGTTACCGGCGCCTTGGAGCGCCGCAGCGAGTTGAGAAACAGGTCCTGCAGCGAGGCTTGCTTGTCGGCCATGAAAGGCATCCTTTATTCTTGGCGGGGGCTGCCCCGCGATGCGCCGTTTCCCGGCGTCGGATTGGTGCGCAATTGCTTGCGCTTGCTGAGTGTAGTTCGACTGCTAGGCGGCGTCCATATCGCCAAAAGCCCGCATCAATCGTCGCGTGTCTCCGTAATGCCCAGGATTTTCAATTTTCGGTGCAGGGC